>DATBWU010000332.1:0-20677 GCA_036514635.1 Anaerolineae bacterium
GTCCATCAATTCAAGCCGAGCCGCTTGCGGCGCTCCGTCAATTGGTTGTCCAGTGAAGCCTTCTCCAGAACCTGGTCCATTTGCTCGTCGAGCCGGCTGGCCATCATCTCGCTCTTGGCCTGCGCCTTGTCCAGTCGCGCGCGGATCGATTCGCCGATGCGGGCAACATCGGCGTCGCCACTGCCCACGATGTCGTCGAGCGACTTGATCGTCCGGACCGTGAGTTCTTTGCTCTTAGCCAGTTCCAGCAGAGCCAGCAGCTCCTCGCGTTCCTGCTTGATGGTCGTCAGCTTGGCTTCCAGCTTCAGCTTGGCATCCATCAGATTCTGGTATTCAGCCTGCTGGCGCTCGTACTGCTGTTTATACTGCTCGGATAAGCGCTGCGTGGTATTGAGCTTGGCCTGCGCCGCCGTCGCCAAATCGTCGCGCTTCTGCACCAACAACGCATCGATGTCGCTGTCCAGCTTGGCGGTCTGCGCGGCGTATTCGTCATACTTGCGCTTGAGCGTCTTGACCTCGCCGCCGACGGTTGCCGCGGCGTCTTCCAGCGCCTCCAGATTGTTCTCTGCCTGGCGGATATACTCGTCCATCACGGCGACCGAATTGGCCCTGAGCGCCGAATCGACCAGCGCGTGCAGATTCGCCGAGATCAGCGTGCCCACCTTCTCCAGCAAAGACGCCATCGCATTACCCTCCTGTGTGGTCTGGTTGAACGTCGCGGCTAGAGTAGCATCTGAACCCTGGCCCTGCTTGACGGGCGTCCGACACCCGCCTGACAGCCCGGCCTAGTCTTGCACGAGGGGCAGCCAGATAGAGAAGGTACTGCCTTTGCCTTTCTCACTGGCGGCCGTGATCCGGCCACCATGCAGCTCCGCAATACCCTTGACGATCGACAGGCCGACCCCGGCACCCTGTTGCTCATACGTTTCCCGATCGATCTGATGGAACGACTCGAAAATCTTGGGGAGATCCTCCTCGGCGATGCCGATGCCGTCATCCTTCACGCTGATCCGCACGCCGCCATTCTGCTGCGCCACCGACACGTGCACCGTGCCGCCCCGACCGAGCGTGAACTTGATCGCATTGTCCACCAGCCGCGAGACCGCATCCTCGACGTACCCGGCGTGCAGCGTCGTTTCCGGGATGTCGGGAGCCACGTCCATAAACAGTGTCACCTTATACGCGGTTGCCTTCTCGTGATGCTTCTTCAGGACACTCTCAATCAACGCCGCCCACTCGTCGAACCGATCGCGTTGGAGCGTGTACGCCATCTGTGCCTCGCCCACTTCCAGCGATACCAGGAACAGGAAGTCCTCCACCAGGCGGCTCAGGCGCGTGCTGCCGCTCTGCAGCCGCTTCAAGAACTGGCGCAATTGATCGGGCGACAGGTCTTGCTCCTGCAGCAAATCCGTATAACCGGTGATGTAAGTAAGCGGCGTGCGGAACTCGTGGCTGAGCGTGTTCAAAATGCGATTCTTGAGAGTGGTGAGTTCGCTCTGGGACGCCTTCCGGATCGACTGGGCGCGCTCCAGGCGCGAGCGCGCCGCCACCAGCAAATCCTCCCAGTCAAACGGCTTCACCAGATAGTCTTCCGCGCCTAATGTCTTGCCGAACCGGATGTCCGCCTTCTGGCCCTTCGCCGTAAGAAAAATGAAGGGGATCATGACCCAATCCGGATTGGAGCGCACCTGCTGGAACAACTCATAGCCATCCATCTCCGGCATCATGATGTCGGAGACAATCAGATCGGGTTGCCGCCTGGCAATGGCCCCCAACGCCTCACGCCCGTGATGAGCGACTATCACCGCGTAGCCGGCTAATTCCAGTACGTCGCAGATGCCGCCAGCCATCGCCATATCATCTTCCACCACCAGGATACACGGTTGCGATGTCATTGCCTCACCTCGTCAGCGCCTCGACTGGGCGCTCCGTTCGCCGGGAGCCACACGGTAAATGTGCTGCCTTCATCCACTCGGCTCTCCACTGTAATCCGCCCGGCATGTTGATCGACGATCTCCTTCACGATCGCCAATCCCAGGCCCGTGCCGCGCACACCGTACTGCTCGGCCTGCCCACGGAAAAATCGATCGAAGATGCGCTCCCGATCGTCAGCCGAGATGCCGATGCCGTTGTCCTGTACAGACACCACAATCCACGGGCGATTCTCCTCTTGGGCGATCATTCCGTGCAGGATGATCGTCCCCTCAGGCGACGTGTAATTGATCGCGTTGGCCGTCAGGTTGATGAACACCTGGATCATCTGATTTCGATCGGCCACCAGGTGCAGCCGTGGTTCATCGAGTTCCAGCCGGAGTGTCTGCTGCTTGGCCTCGGCTTGCGGCTGGAGCGTCGCCACGACATGCTGCAGCACGTCCACCAGATCCATAGGTCGCTGTTCCATCGTCTGGCTGTCGCGCTCCAGGCGCGACAGATCAAGCAGATCGGAAATGAGACCCTCCAGGCGGCCCACCTCACTTTGCAACGTCGAGAGATACTGCTCGCGCTTCTCCGGCTTGCCCTTCTGGAACAACCCCAGATACAGCTTGATGTTCGTCAGCGGCGTGCGCAACTCGTGCGACACGTTGGTGACGAACTGCGACTTCATTTGATCAACTTCCTCCATCTGGGAAATGTCGCGCAGGACGATCACGTGCCCTACCCGGCGATCGTCTTCAAGAATAAACGCGACCGTCGCCTGGAGCGTGCGCGCGCCCAGCGTGATCTTGGGCGGCAGGCTGGCGGGGGCCAGCTCGCGCAGCCAGGTGCGCAGCCGGCTGGGCGGATTGCCGATCTCATCGTCGCGCAGCAGCGCCTCGGCCACCGGGTTGGTCAACACAATCGCGCCCGACAGGTCGGTCACCAGCACCGCATCGGCCACGCTATTCAGGATCGTAATCGTGCGCTCCTGCTCGCGGCGGATGTCGGCGGTGCGCTCGGCGACGCGCGTCTCCAGCGAGGCGGCGTGCTGCGCCAGCTCCTGGTACAGGCGCGCATTCTCCACGGCCACGCCGAGCTGGCCGGCGAGTGACGTGAGCATGGCCAGATCGTCCTCGCCAAACGCGCTGACGCGATCGCTCTCGACGTTCAGCACGCCGGTCACGCTGCCTCGAGCCTTCAGCGGCAAGGCAACCTCGGACAGCGTGCGCCGGGCTTCCGGACTCATCACGAATCGTGAATCGAGCCGGGTATCGCCGACCACGATCATCTCGCCGCTGGTCGCTGCCGCGCCAACGATTCCGGCGCTGATCGGGCCGCGCAACCCGACGGGCGATCCATCCGGCACATCGCCGCCCACACTGGCGCGCCACACAACCATGTCGCCCTCGATCGTCGCCAGGCTCACATGGTAGTAGCCAAACGCGCTGTGGATTTCTTCGACCACGATCTGAGCCAGCTGGTCCAGATCGAGGATCGACGTGACTTCCAGCCCCACGCGATTGACCAGTGCCAGTTGCCGCGCGCGGCGCTGCTCGGCCTGAAACAGGCGGGCATTTTCGAGCGCCGTCGCCGCCTGATCGGCCAACAGGCTCAAGACACGCACTTCATTATCGGTGATGGTGTGCGGCGTGTGGAAGATCACGTTCATGACACCGAGGACACGCTCGCGGGCATTCAACGGCAGGCTGGCGATGGCTTGCGGACGCACCCAGGCCCGCATCACCGGCGCCCAAGTGGGATCGTTGAGTGGATCGTTGATGACCACCGTCTTGCCTTGATGCGCCACCCGCATGGTCAACCCGCCCCGGCGCGGCGTCGGTTGCCCGATCTCCTCAAACCCCGGCGCGGCCGATTTCGCCAGCATTTGCAGCGAGTCGGACTCGACATCTAAACTGAACAGGTGCACCGCCGTCGCATTCAACAGGCGCAGCGCGTCGTCGGCAATCGCCTGCGACACACGCTCCACATCGAGCGACCGGATCAATTCCAGGCTCACCGTTTGCAGCGTCTCCAGTTCAGCCAGACGCTGGCGCGTCTCTTGATACAGCCGCGCGTTCTCGATCGCGACGGCGGCGTTGTTCGCGATCGTCTCGGCGATGTCGGCGTGCTCCCGGCGGTAACGTCCCGGCGAGCCACTATCGAACGTCAGTGCGCCGATCGCGCGCTCTTTGACGATCAGCGGCACGCCCAACCAACTGCGCACCTCGGCGCGCTTAGGCCACTCGTCGGCCAGCGTGCTCACATCGGCGCGGATCGTTACCTCACGTGAGCGCAGCACTGTATCGAGCAAACCGCCGGGCGACAGGTGGATCGTCTCGGGCGTCGCATCACGCGGCAGGCCCCGGCTGGCCTCGATCCGCAATTCGTCAGGAACTGCATCGCCCGCTCGCGGCAGTGGCGCGATGTACACTACCGCCGCATCGTGGGGGATCAGTTCGGAGGCACGTTCCAGCAGCGCTTCCAGGATGAGCCGCAAGTCCAGCGAGGAACTCACGACGGCAGCCAGCTCGCGAATCGTTTCGGCCACCGCACGGCGATGGCGCTCGGCTTCGAACAGCCGCGCATTGTCGATGGCGCTGGCCGCGACGTTGGCGATGGTCTGGCACATGTGGATGACATCGGCGCTCCAGGTGCGAGAGTGTCCGGTCTCCCACACCTCCGCGCAGCCGATCAGCCGCTCGCGCACGATCAGCGGCAGGTACAATGCCCCCCGCACCCCGCGCCGGCGCAGCGTGACCCAGAGCGGCAGATCGATGTGCGTCTCGTCGGTGGTGAAGACCGCCGGCTGGCGCGATTTCATCACTTCGATGAGTTGCGGCACTTCGCGCAGGTTCTGCTCGACGCCGATCATCGACTGGCGCTCGCCGGCGTTGGCGCGCGGCCCGACGTATTGCGCCAGCAGGCGACCGGTGCCGGCCTGCAAGTCCCACACGTAGACACGCGCGCTGGTGGCATCCGCCGCGCTCACCGCCCATTGCGCCAATCGACCGAAGACCTGATCGCTGTCCAGGCTGCTGCCCAGTTCCTGGCTCGCCGCGAACAACATCGACAGATTCCCGGCGCGCCGCTGGGTCTCGTGATACAACTCGGCCAGCGACAGCGCCGCGTCGATCTGCCCGGCCAGCGTCTCCAGCATAATCACGTCATCCGCACTAAATGCGTTCAACCGGTCACTCTCAATATTCAGCACGCCGATGACGCGCTCTTCCATGTGCAACGGCACGGCGATCTCGGAGCGTGTGTTGGGGCGGGTCGGGAGTGCTCTGTAGTAAGGATCGCTGCTGACGTCGCCGCTGAGGTAAGTTCGACCGGTGGCCGCCGCGCGACCGACGATCCCCTGGTTGAACGCAAACTGAGCCGGTTCGCCCGGAACGGAGGGCACAGAACTACCGCTGGGAAGGCACCAGCTCACTTCGCCGGTAGTCCAATCGGTGAGGAAGAAATCAACGTACGGGTAGCCGAAGGCGCGCCACAGGTGATCGCGCGCCACTCGGAAGATCATGTCGCGGTCCAAAGCTACGATCAGCTCGCGGCCCAGGTTATTCAACACGTGCAGGCGATCGGATCGTTCGTGCTCGGCGGCGAAGCGGCGGGCATTGTCGATCGCCGCGGCCGCCTGCTGTGCGATCAGTGCGACATTGCGCTCATCTTCCGGCGTATAGATGCCCGGTTGGGCGTGATCGAGCGTGAGCAGGCCGATCACTTCATTGTGGGCAATCAACGGCGCGCCAATCCAGGCCCGCACGTGCTGCCAGGCCGGCTGGCTGACCCAGGCCGGCTCGTGCGTGACGTCATCCACCACGACCACCTGGCGGCCGAGCACCGCGCGCCAGCCTGGACTGTGTGGATCGTGCGGCAAGGTGAGACCCGACACCTGCGCGGGATCGTCCACACCGCGCACGGCGATCATTCTCAGCGTGTTAGCTTCGACCAGGAAGATGCCCGCTGTCACGTAAGGCACCACGCGGCCCGTCTGATCGAAAATGGTGGTGAGCACTGCATCCAGGTCGAGCGCCGAGGCGACGGCGGTGTTGACTTCGCGGATAGCCTCGGCCATCTGGTGGCGGACCCGCATCGACTCGATCAGGCGCGTGTTCTCGATCGATAGGGCCATCTGGCGGCCCGCGACGCTGAGCCAGCCCAGCGTCTCATTCGCCAGCTGGCGCTCCGCGCGGGCATGCAACGTCATCACGCCGACCGGGTTGCGACCCACCAGGCCCACACTGATCACCGTGCGAATTCCATCGCGCAGCAGCTCCTCTCGGAAGGGCACGTGCGGATCGGACTCGATGTTAGAGACCGTGGTCGCGCCACCGGCTGCGAATGCGCGGCCGGCAATGCCTTCATCGACACGAATCGGTGTTTGTCGATTCGCCTCCCACAAAGTGTCAGAGACACCGCAGCGCACATAAGGCAGCAAGGCACCGGTCGGTGGATCGAGCAGGGCGATGTCCGCCGCATCCATGCCGGAAATGTGCACCACTTGATGAAGGGCCTGCTCGAGCGAGTGGCGCAAGTTACTCTGATCGGCTATCGCACTCAGCATGGCCAGCGCGGTCAACTCCTCAGTGCGTTGCTGTAATCGCTCGCGCGCACCGGCGTACAACTGCGCATTCTCGATCGCGACGGCGGTCTGATTGGCGAACAGTTCGAGCGACACTAAATCGTCCGGCTCCGGTCGCTTTCCGCTCGCCGGTTGATCGACCTGGAGAACACCCAGATGCTCGCCCGCCACTTCAAGCGGAACGACCAACTGATCGTCGGGACGCCACGCCCGCTCGCTCGGATCGCCGCTCGGCACGAAGAGGGTGAGGCCGTAGTGGGTGGTCTTGCGCCATATCGATTCGTCCGGGAGGGGTAAGGTCGGCCACTCTTCGCGCGGCACGCCATAGGTCGCACCAGGTCGCAGGGGCGGGGCATGATCGTCGCGCAGCCAGATGACCACGCGCTCCCAGCCCAGACTGTCGTGAATCGCGCGGCAAATCATCTCGAGCAGATCGCTCAGTGGCAAACGCAGCTGCATCTGCTCGCTGACCCGAACCAGCTGCGTCAGTTCACTCAGGTTGGAGGCGAGCCGCGCCTGTGTCATCTCGAAGCGCTGCGCGCGCTCGAGTGCTGCCTGGATCTGCGATGCGAGGGCCTCGATCATGGGGCGATCATCTTCGACCAGCTGGCCTTTGTAGTAACCGGCCAGGATCAAGCCATACGTGCGTCCGGGCAGGCTCAAGCGCACGCCGAACTGGACATCATAGCCCAGCACCTTTCTCAGCGCAGGGGCGAAACGCTTCAGCCGATCGGGCAGCATCTCGCGGATGACCTGGGTGGAGTCCAGTAACATCACTGGAGCAGGGCTGGCGAGTATGCTTTGCAGCGCCGGCGAGCCGGCGACCGGGATGTGGAAAGACATGGGATCGATGCCGGTCAAGCGGCGAGCGTAGGCGAGCACGCGCCGGGCCAGTTTCGTATGCACCATGATCAGCGCGTTGTCTTCCTCCAACCACCGAAAGACCGACAGGATCAGTCCCACCGACCGCAATTGCTCGCTGGCTGCGCGGAACACGTCGAGCGGCGTCAAAGCGCCCTGCATAGCCGCCGACGCCGCCGTGAGCGCCTGCAACCCCCGATCCAACCGTTCGACGCGCTGCAGATCGCGCAACGTGATCAGGTACACGGTTTGTTGATCGAGCGCCAGCGCGTTCACGTGCACTTCGACCGGAATCTCCGGCGACTTCAACATCACGCGCGCCGGCTGCTCCGCCGACAAATCGTCCAGCGATCGACGCTCCCGATGCGACAGGCACTGGGTGAACGCCAGGCCCATGAGCGCCGGCGCGGGTCGATTCAGGAGTTGCTCGGCGAATCGATTCGCTTCCACGATCCGGCCGTCTGCGTCACACACGATCAGGGCTTCCTGGATGTTCTCGAACAACAGGCGATAGCGCTTCTCAGAAAACTGCAATTGCTGCGCCAGGGCCTGTTGCTGCCGGCGTTGTCCGGCGCGCTCCAGAACGGCGGGGATAGCAACAGGGAGGAGATTCAAGTCTTGCTCGGTCTTCATCACAAAGCCGTCGGCCCCGTGTCGCGCGGCCTCGTCGGCTTGATCGGTATGAGACAGGACAACCACCGGTAGATTGAGGTTGCCCGATCGGACCGACTCCAGCGCCTGGAACGGCTGCGACCAGCCATCCAGGCTGACCAGGGCGATATCGAAGTCACCGTTGGAGAGCGAGTTGGGCAAGTGGCGCGGGTTGGGTGCATCGGTCACGCGAAAGTGAGGATCGCGTCCGCGCAATGCCTTGTGAATCGATTGCTGGTCGGCCGCATCAGGCTCGACGAGCAGGACATGAATTGAAGAGGCCATGCAGGTGCAGCCCTGCGCCGCTCGATCAATGCAGATTGACTCGGGCGCAACAAACTAATGGGGCTCTTCCGGGTTCGGCGGGAAATTCTCACCGCGAAGACGCCAAGAGCGCAAAGCCTTTGAAATTCTTGGCGTCCTTCGCGCCTTTGCGGTTCCATTCCCGGCAAAGTCGGGAGAGCCACTAATGGCAAACAGCCGTAGCCGCTGTCGCCAATGGCTTGAGGAAAATTATAGCCCCTTTCGAGCACCCGCTAACCTTGCGATTCCGTTAGCATTGCATTATGGTTGCTTTACACGCCGGCGAGTCTGTAGCCGCGCCCACGCACGGTCAAGAGATAACGCGGGTTAGCCGGGTCTTGCTCCAGTTTGGCGCGCAGGCGGCTGACCAGTTTCTCGATGCGCGCGTCATCCACCTCGTCTATGTAGTCCTGCCCCCACACACTTTCGACAATTTGATATTTGTCACACAGTTTATCCAACCGGCCCCACAGCAGCAGCAAGAGCCGATATTCCAGATCGGTCAGCGTGGGCACAGACCGCCCGTCAACCGTCACTCCTCCGGCGTCCACATCGACCCACACACCGGCCCGCGCCGTCGGGCGGACGCGGCGCTGCCGGCGCACGAACCCGGCGAAGTGCACGCCGAACAGGCGCGGCGGTGTGCCGCTCAGGACTCCTTCGTCAATCAGCGCGGCCAGATGAGCCGGCTCGATTGTCGCATCCGGGTCGAGCACCAGGTCGACGAGCGCGATGCGCTCGTCCTCCGACAACTGGCTCCACAACTTGCTGCACTCGGCGCGCGCTACCTGATCGTCCTCCAATCGCGCGCGGGCGATTTGCAGGGCTTGATCGCGCGCGTTGGCCGGGACGCCGGCCTCCACGTCCAGCACGACGCGCGTCATCGCCTGAATCAACCCCGCATGGCCGCCCGCCTGCTCGACGACGAAGTTGAGCTCGTGCGGATCGAGCGATGCACCTTCCTCGGCGGCATACTCTGCCGCTAAGGCCCGCGCGTCAGCGTCGATCAGCATACCCAGCGTGCACTGCCGCCCGACGAACAACTCTACAAATTCGCTCACGTCGCTATCGACCCTGCGCATAGTGTTGAGCGGCATAGACGTCGCGACGACGTAGGACAGGCGCTTGCCGAACTTGTCGCTGAGCGCGCGCAGGTTCAAGAAGACCCGGCTCTCCAGTTGGGCAAACGGCTCGTCGAACTCGTCGAGCAGGAACACAATGTGGCGATCCAGATCGCGGCTGAGCACGTCGATGGCGTCGTTGAAGGCCAGCGGCACGGCGAACTCGCTCGGCGGCTCGATGACCTTGCGATACAGATCGCCCAGCTGCCCGACGACCGAATCGGGCGCCTGGATGCTTTCCAGCACGTCCTGCGCCGCGCGCAGCGTCACTTCGTAGAAGCCCTGCGGCGCGAGCGTCAGCATCAGGTTGCAGTCCACATAGATGAAGACGAACTCGGAGGCGCGTTTGCCCAGCAGGTGTCGCTGCACGTCGATCCGGCACACGGTGCGCAGCAGCATCGATTTGCCCGTGTTGCTCAAGCCGACAACCGAAGACGAATAGCCTTCGGCCAGCGTTCGGAAGATGAAGTCCAGATCGTTACTGCGAAGGAATTTTGAGGTTGTCATGGGTTCACGTTGAAGCAAGGAAGATGATAGCCACAGAGCCACAGAGGGCACGGAGGGTTATAAAGTACAACTCTGTGATCTGTGTGCCTCCGTGGTTTGCTTTTGCATTGTTCAAGAAAATAGGCCAACGTGTCAGAGACGTTGGCCTGATCGGGCGAGGTAAACTGCCCCACCTACGTTTGAGAGGTGCGCATTCGCCGCGCGGCGAAGAGCAAGACGATCAACACAGCCGCCAGTGTCAGGCCGGCGAAGTCGCCGAGACCGGTGTTGGGAACCTGGGTGCCCTGACCAGCCGCCGGTGTGCCGGTAACACCGGGAGTGGCAGCACCGCCGGCTACTCCCTGGCCTGAGGCCGACGGCGTGCCGCTGCGCGTGGCGGCGGCAGTTCCCAACGGCGTGCCGGCCCGGGTGGCCCCCGGCGTGACGTTGGCAACAGACAGCGTACCGGTGACGACCGGCGTGGCCTCCTCCACGGCTGTGGTCGGCGTCGCCGGAACCGTCGGGGTATCGGTCGGCGGCGGCGTTGGCGTCTCGGTCGGTTCGGGCGTATCGGTCGGTGCGGAGGTGGGGGTGACAGCCGCCTCCGCTGTCTGCGTGATTTGCGCGATGGCCTGTGCCGTCGCCGTCACCGCCTGCTCGGCGGTCTGCTGCGCGGCCCGTCCATTGCGATTGCCCAGCGCCGCCACGATGACGACAATGCCGACGAGCAAGAGCAGACCCATGCCGCCCGCGACGAGCAGGAAGAGTCGATTGGAGGATTCCTCGCCGTTGCCGGTTGGCGAAGTCATGTCTTCGGATGCCATGCCTGTCCTCCTCTGAGGATTGCCGCCCTATCCCAAACCCACGCTATACTCAACGCGGGAACATTCTGCGGTTTTGCTCACCGACCGCGTCCTCGCGGTCGATCAGGATAGACGCCCGCGTGGACGCGGGCTTTGAGCAGCAAAAGCGCAGATTGCCGCCCTATCCCAAACCCACGCTATTTTAGCGCAAGAGTTCGAGATTAGCGAACGGCACAAAGGCGCTCGAGGCCGGGCTGAAACGCACCTCCGCGCCGGGCACGCGCGTGCCAATGTCGATGCGCTGTGCCCGTGCCGGGATCGACGTAACCGTGCCGACCCGGCCCATGTGCGGCCCGCGCACCACGCGCACGCGCGCGCCGACGGTCAACGGCGCGCCGATGGCCGGCGGCATCGGCGGGCGCGTATCCGACGGCAGCGGGATCAGAATCTCGGGCCGCACCACGCCCCACCGGGTTCGCGTCTCGGCGTTGATCGAGACTTCGCGCCCATCCTGCGCTTTGATCAACTCGAAGATCGGCGCGGCCATCGGGATGCGCCCCACGCCCTCGGTCAAAAGGATCGGGAACGGCATCTTGAGCGCCGCCTCGATCAGGTCGCCCTCAATGCTGCCGGCGATCATGCCTCTCAGTTGCAGTTGCTGCGCCTGATCAAGCGCCGAGGCGGTGAGGGTGCCGCCGCCCGCGACGATGCTGCCGTGTGCGTTGATGTCGATCGACGTGTTCTTCAGCGGTTCGTCGGCGGATTCCGTCACGATGCGCAGCACGCCATACGATTCGCCGCCCATGCCCCACGCCGCTTGAATCATCGCGCCGGGCGATTCGATGACGAGGCCCAGGTTGCCCAGCATGTTGCCGACGACGCCCTTGAGATAGGCCCGCAACTCGATCGGCTTGCTGGCAACCTCGATCGCCACGCGGCCATCGCGTTCGTCGATATCGACGATCGTCCCGGCGACCGGCGAACGCACGGGCCGCACCCCCAGGCCCACCCGGCTGGCGATGACCTCCCCGGCTTTCACCGGATCGCCTTGACGCTTCCTCAGGTAACGCATGGCCCTGGACGGCTGCACGCGCAGCAACCGCGCGATCTCGAACGTGCGAAACTGCCCGCTGACCTCGGTGCGCGCGACCACGTCCGACGACTCGACGCGCTGGCCCGACGCGACCAGAATCTCGCCGGGAACGGGCAAGATGCGCTCGCGCCGGATCAGCGTCAGCGGCATCACGCGCGTTTCAGGCGGATAGTAAGCAGTCGCTTCAGTCATTCAATTACGCACCCACGTCCCACAGCCAGGACTCGACCTGCTTGCGGCGGCGTTCCGCGTCGCTCGGCAGAATCAGCGGTCGCCCACGCGCATCGACGATCAGCCCCAGCGCGCTGCCCGTGATCGGGATCGGCCTGCCGCCCCGTCCCGGCCCGCGCCCGATGTCAATGCCCGCGCGCGGGCGCACCTGCAGCTCGGCCTTCTGTCCCAGGCTGAGCGGCAACACCGACAGCGACCCGGCTTTGATCTCATCCTCGATCGTGCCGCCGCTTTCGTAACTGATTTTGACGCTCATCACCACTTCGCCGGCGCGTGAGCGCACCGGGCCTGTCGGCGCGATGATCGTCGCCAGTTCCAACAGACCGCCCTGATCGAGCGCCTGCACCGACGCCAGCGGTTGCGCCATCGCCGCCGCGCCGAGCGCCGTGCCGAGGCCGTACACGTCGAGCACCAGCGTCGTCACGCCCACCGGCTCGACCGCGTCCAGCAAGAGCAACGCCGCTTGGCCGGGGCGCGGCGCATTCGACAACACACCGCCGCTGCCGATGATCGGCTGGAACAGCGGGATGCTGCTGTCCGAGAAGCGCGGCGTGCCGGGCGGCCATCCGGAGCGCGCGACGCGCAGCGCGGCGCGGATCGCCTCGCGGGCGAGGGCCTGCTCGATGCGCAGCTCATGGATATCCTGCGGAATCGTCGTCGGGCGCAGTTCCTTGTTCACGACGAAGGCGCGCAGGTCGCCTTCACTCACTTCAAATTCCAACCAGCGCGCGATATTCTCCCAACCGACCTCGCGCAGGAAGCGCACGCCGAACGATGTGCCAATATCGGTGCGCAGCGTCATGTACAACTGGCCGTTGAACGCCGCCGCGATGGCCGTCGTCGAGCTGCCCACATCCACGCCCAGAACGCCCATCTTGGGATTCTCGGTGCTGAGGTATTGTGCGACGTGGCCGAAGGCGCGCGCGCTGGGCAGCACCGGGAAGGTGCTCCACGATCCGATCGTGGACAGCCCGGCGATATTCGCCATCTTATGCTGCGCGTACATCACTTCCAGCTCGGTCTGCGCCGGGCCGATCGACTCCGTTTCGAGCGTGGGGCGCACGTTGTCGATCTGGAGCAGCTCGGCCTGATTGCCAACGGCCTCGGCGACGCGTGGCTTGAGGCTGGCATTGCCCGCGAAGAGGAGGCGCGGCTTGGTGCCGGTCGCTTCGAGAAAACGTGTAGCGATCTTCGCCGCTTCGACCAGTTCCAGAGCCGATCGTTCCGCGCCGCCGTCGGTTCCGCCGCTGATGCAGATCACGTCCGGGCGCGAATCGTAAATGCGCTGAATGCGGTCGTCGGCGATCGATCGGTCACGCTGGCGGAAGCCCGCCAGCGCAATCTCGGATTCGATGCTGGTGTACGTGCCGAGCGCGGCGTGGCGCAGGCTCTCCAGGCTCCACTCGCCGGCCAGCCCGGCCAGCACCACGCGCAACGGCTGACCCGCGCTGGCGGTCACGACACACACATCCACACCCGCACCGTTCGGGCGCTCCGGCATGATCAAGTCGCCGTGCTCTTCGAGGAGGGGACGCCCGGCGGCCACCGACAGTTTCTCCAACGCGTGCCGCGCGCCGATCGACGCGTCGGCCCACGGCACTTCGATCGTGGTGGACGACGTCGCGCGCGCGATGAAGCGGTACACGCCTTCCACACGCGCGATCAGCACGGCTTTCGTGCTGACCGTGCCGATGTCGATAGCGATGAGGGAATCGATGTGTGCTTCTTGTGCCATTCAGCCGCCAGGCGGGAAGAATACGAGAAACACGTCGCGCAGCCAGCCGCTTAGCACGCTTGCGCCTGCAACGAATACTAACGCGAACGTCGCGCCGAAGGCAATGTACAAGAACGTGCGACCCGCGCCTCCGGCCAAGCCGAGGAAACTACGCCGCGCTGCACGCGAATAGGCGAAAGCGATCAGCGCCGTCACCGTCGCGGCCAGGGCCAACAAGTTGACCAGCAGATTGATGACGGAGTTGCTCGATCCGGGCACAGCCGAATTGAGTGACGCAGTCGCACTGGCCGACTGAGGGAGCAGCGTGCCGAGAAGCGCACCGCCAATCGCCACGCCTGCGCCCACGCCAAGCAGATAGCCGACGGCGGCATTGCCCAGCCAGGCCACGCGACGGAACAACTTCGCCAGCAGGAACACAGACCCCAGCACGCCGAACACCGCAAAGACCAGCTGGCCCAGTTCTTGCGCTGTGAGAGACTGTAGCCTCAACAGATTGGGCAATGGAGTCAACACGCGCGGAACAATCACCTGGCTGAGCGCGACGGCAACTGCATAGGCCGC
The DNA here is from genome assembly GCA_036514635.1 of Anaerolineae bacterium. Lineage (GTDB taxonomy): Bacteria > Chloroflexota > Anaerolineae > Fen-1058 > Fen-1058 > DASSFZ01. The sequence goes on from DATBWU010000332.1 coordinate 14,348, forward strand.
GCCGACGCCGATGAGGATGTGCATCGCCAGACGATACAGGAAGTTATCGCGGATCAAGTACGACAACACAGCAATCGTTAGCCCAAAGCCGATCCAGAAACCCAGATCCATTAGCCCGCCTGCCTTGATCCGGTAATGAGTGACACGATCATGCCGGCAATGAGGATCAGCGCGAACGCGAGTTGAGACACGTACACCGACTCGGTGCGCACCACTCGATCCAGGCCCGAGTCTCCGGCATCCAAATCCGGATCCAGCGCGCGTTGATAGGCCAGGCCGCCTACCATTCCCGCCACCGCTCCACGCACCTGGCCCGATTGCACATACGGCTGGGCCTGCGGCAGTGCGCCCGCGCTGATCCCGGCGACGATCGGCGTGTGCAGCCCCGCCGCGCTCACCTGCTCTATCCACAAGCGCACGCTGTCCGGTGATCCACTCAACACGACGAGGAGATCGGCAGGGTTGTCAAGGAGCGCACGCTGCGCGCCGATGGCCTGGCCGGGATAATAGATCGGGGCGGCCAAGACGACGTCGAGGGCCACTTCCTCCGGCAACCGGCTCAACACGGTGTCGGCGAGTGCCAGTCCGGTCGGGTTCAAGCTGACCAGCGTCGCGCGCGCGCCGCGCTGCGCGAGGTGCGACAGGAAGGCTTCGGCGATCGGCCTCATTTCGAGTGCCTGGAACGCATCGTAATCGAAGACCATCAGCACGTGCTGCCCTTCGCTCAACGCAGCCACCTGATCGGCAGCCGGTTTATACAACCCGGCATCGACCTCGCCGAGTTGAATGAAGCTCGAGGCAAAGCCGAGGGAGTTCGGCAAAACCGCCACCACGAGGAGAAGCAGAGCAATCAGAACCCGAACGACGACATCCCCCACACGCGAGCCGGCGACCTGGCGCGGCTTGATGACGGTGGGAGCCAGCGCGCCGCGCGCCAGCAGTTCGCCGAAGACGCCGGCGCGCGCCAGATCAGCCGCCGGGATTCCCACGTTCCGAGAGGCGGGCGCGCCCTGCGCCCGGCCCATCACTTCGGCGGCAGGCAAGACACTCGCCAGGCCGGCCAAAATGCCCTCGGTTTCGACAAACGCTTCGTGCGGAGCAGCAACCGCCTCACCGGGCACCTCAGGCGGTTTCAATGCCTGGAGCCAGGACGGGATGGTGGCCGCCTCCAGCCCTGTAGTCGCTTCCGGCGTCAATGTCCGGCCCGATTCATCGGCGAACGCAGGCGTTGGCTGGCCGGGCTGCTGGCCACGCAGCCATTCGGGGAACTCGCCTGGCACAGCGGCAGGCGCTTCGCCAAAGGGAGTCTCTTCAGGGTGAGGAGCCGCCGCGGCCGCGGGCAGCGGGCCGAGGTCGCGCAGCCAGGCGGGCACTTCGACCGGCTCAGCCGGTGCTTCAGGCGCGGCGGCTGGCGGCGCGGGCCGAGCGGCCTCGCTGAGCCAGTCCGGCACTTCGGCCTGCTCCTCAGTCTCCGCCCTTTCACCGACAAAGGCCGACACCGGAGTCGCCGGCGACGGTGCGGGCGCTTCGGGAGTTGGCTCGGCGATGCGAAAGTCTCTGAGCCAGCCGGGCACTTCTTCCGCGGGGGTCTGGGTTGCCGGGGCCGGCGGCTCGCCGCCGACTGCCGGAGCCACCCCCATCAGCCATTCAGGCGCCTCCGCTTGCTCAGGCGGGGCTTCGGGAGCGCCGGACAATCGGCTGAGCCAATCGGGCGCTTCGGCTTCGGGGTGCTCCGCAGGGGGTGCCTCGGGCTGCTCGCGCGCACCAATGAGCCAGTCGGGCACTTGTTCCGCCGGCTCCGCCGCGGGTTCCGGCTGTGAGGGGCCGCGAAGTCCCATTAGCCAATCCGGGACCTCTTCGGCGGGGGCCGGTTGCGCCGCAGGCGCTTCGGCGGCAGGCGGTTCTTCGACCGCCATCAACCAGTCGGGCGTCTCGCCCGCAGGTTCCGATGTCTCAAGCGGCTCACGGCGCAGGTTCGCCAGCCAGTCCGGTTCTTCTTCCGCGACAGGCGCAGCCGGTGGGGGCATCGATGGCGGCGGTGGCGGTGCCGGAGCAGGTGCTTCAGGCTCGGCGCTCATGCCTTTGAGCCAATTGGGCAACTCTTCTTCCGATGCCGCACCCGATGAGGCAGGCGGTGTCGTATCGAAAGTCGTCAACCAATCGGGGGCCTGTTCCTCTTCAGTCTGTGATGCGCTCGGCGCGGCGGGCGCAGGCCGCAGTTGTGCCATCCAGTCCGGCAATCCTTCTTCCTCCGGTTGAGGCTCAGGCTCGGACGGCTGGACGGATTCAGGCTCGGAGGGTTGCGCCGACGCCGGCTCGGCCAGGCGCTGGAACCAATCAGGCACTTCTCCCTCAGCCGGTTTCATCCAGTCGGGTATTTCCTGGGATGAGGAGGGCTGAGGCGCAGGCGGCTCGACAGTGGGTCGCTTCTCGGAAGGCTTCGGTGCAGCAGCGCGCAGCCGCACCAGCCAGTTCGGCTCGTCGGCTTCTGGCTCGGGTTGGGCAACCGATTCGGGTGGAGTGTCAGGCTCCTCCGGTGCGGGTTCTTCGGCAGGTTTAGTCGGCAGCGACAACGGCTTCTTGATCGGGGCCGCGCTCGACGCAGTCGCAGGCGAAGCACCTGCCGGGGCCGCAGGCTGTCCCGTCGGGCCTAGCGGCACGAGCCGCGCTTTGCAATTGTCGCAGTACATATTGTCGGCCGGGTTCATGTGGCTGCACATCGGGCAGATGATTCCGGTCTTCGATGGCAGCTTGTGACCGCACTCATTGCAGAAGCGCGAGCCGTCTCGATTGGCCGTGCCGCAACTCGGACAGTAATTCATCGCTAATCGCCCTGAGGCTTATCGGCGCCAACGAGCAAGCGCAATCCGACGGCGATGCCGCCCAACGCCACGCCGAGCAGCACGCCGCGCAGGCTACCCGTGGTGATGGGATCGATCAGCCACTCGCGGATCGGCCGGAGGATGTTGCCGAACAAGGCCACCGGTTGTGTCACCGCGACGACGGCCGCCGACAACACAAACAGGATCATCCCCACTGTCCGGCGCACGCGCAGCGCGCGAAAGCCGGCCACGGCGATCAGGATCGCCAGCAACATGCCCAGCGCCGACTGCGTAGGCAAAATGATCGTGGTGAAGAGTCGATTCAAGCCCGCGTCCGGCGGCTGCTGGTCGATGACCATGCTCCCAATCCAGTAGCCGAGAGCGATTCCGGCACTGGCGATCAAGGTCAGGCTGTACACGACGTTTTCCCGCCGGGCGATGCGCCGGAAGTGAACGCCGATCAGATTGATGAAACCCAGCACCAGCGCGATAGCCGCGAGCAGCACTGCCCAGTCGACCAGCAAAGCGCGCACGGGCGTCAGCGGTACATTGAGGATCGGCAGGAAACTGAGCAACACCAGCCAGCCGATACTGATCGTGAGCGCGACGGGAAGAATGCGCCTGAAGAGCATTTCGGATCACCCAGGGAAGAACGTGCGCAACACGGCGGCGACAATGATCACAAAGATCAGGAAATAACGAACCATGTCCTGCGCCTGAAGGCGGCCCAGTTGGTCGGGCCGCCGCTCGAGATACGCCGGCGCAGCGAAGATTTCCTCACCGATCAATACATGATTGGCGGAGGGATACAGTAAGGCCAGCGCGCGGGCATCGGTCGAGCCGGCGACTTGTGCCAGTCCCTGCCGCACACCCGCTTCGATTATCAGGCCGACTTCCGGGCCAAACGATCCGATCATCACGTTGGATACCGGCTGCGAGTGTCTTAGGAAGTCCATCGTGCCGACGGCGTACTGCAGCGGGGCCATGCCCAGCGTCTGCACAGCCAGCGGATCGTAGCCGCTGATGTCGCCGCGCCGCGTATAGGGGTGGCGCAGCATGTCTTGCGCCAGGATCAAGGCGGTGCCATCGGCGACACTGACGACAGGCGACGCGCCGGTGTCGGCGGCTTCCTGCGCCAGGCTGTCGACGATCGACGCGCCGGCCAGCGTGACGAGCGTGTCTTCAGCGCCGATGCCGCCGGTACCGATCGAAATGTGCGCCGGGTGGCCGACCTCGATGCTGCGCCCCAGTTGTCCGCGCAGGGCGTCAAACGCGGACAGGTGGCGCAATTGCGGTATGCGCCAGCGCCGCATCACCACGCCGAAAACCAGCATGAGGAGCGGCAGCGCCAATACGGCAACAAACAGTCCGACCTGTAGAACTCGATCTGCCATCAATCGATCTCTCGGTGTTGGTCGGGTAGTGAGAACCTATCGGCTAATCTGTCCCAGGTTTCGGGCGATTCGAGAAGAGCGGCCAATCGATCGATACGGGCCGGGGAGGAGAAGGCGATCAGAATCGGCGCGAAGAGGTGAAGCGCCTGTGCCCCCAGGAACCTGAACGGGCGGAAGACCTCAACGGCGAGCGGCAGCAGGCCGCCCACCCCCCACCGCTGGAAGCGCTCTGCCCACTCACCCACCAGTTCTTCACCCTCATCAGCGCTCTTGCTGATCATAAGTGCGGCTAGTATAGCACGCTCATAGGGGCGCTGCAAGTAAGCAGTTGGTATGGCGTGCATCCGACAAATAAATCCTCCCGCAGGTCTTCAGCCTGCGGGAGGATCGTCATCCGTTCTCATCCGCTTGTCCGATTCACATCCGTTGACAGCCTCACTTCTCAATCACAAACGCCAGCCCATCGCCTCGGCCGAACACCTCCGGGAAGTACATCTCCTCTGCGTGCGACGGAATAACCTGGTACGTGCCGCTCAACCCGGCGCGGATCTGATACGTGTACTCGTACGTGCCCGCCGGTAGATACGATGCGAACAGCACCGTCTTCTCGTCGCGCAGCTCGGTGTGAGTGAACCACCACCAGCCCCAGCCCTCGTACGGCGAGTACGGTGACGTTTGACTCAAGTTCGGCGCTTCGTTGACCTGGCTGGTCGTCTTGAGCGACGTGTCGATCGCTTCCGTGCCCGCAGGCAACGGGTCTTCGACCTTCACGTAGTACAGGTCGGTCGGCGCGACGATCGTCAGCTTCACCTGCAGCACATCGCCGACCTTCGCGCTCGTCACCGGCGTGCACGGGATCGGTTCTTCGCCTTCCTCGCGCGGCTCGAAGCACTTATCGTTCGCGTTGAAGTATTGCCGCGACACGCTGATGCCGCGCGATAGCGACTTCACATCCTCGACGGGGAAGAACGTCTCCAGGTGCGCCGTGTAGTACAGGCGGCCCGCGCCCGATTGTCCCTCGGCGGCCTGCATCTCGATCGTCAGCGCGTTGGCCTGATCGAGCAGCAGGTCTTGGATCTTCCTCTGCAACACGACCGGATTACCCAGCGTATCCTGGTTGCCGGCGCCGTTGCCCCACTCCACGTCGTTGAGCCTGGCGGCCCACGCGTAATCGGCTTTGAGTTCACCAGTCACCTTCATCCAATCGGTCAGCCCGATCAGCGCCCAGGCCGTCTCTTGCGTCGATTCCCAGCGACCGGCGGTGCGCGCGACCATCAGCCAGCGCACGACGTTGGGCGCGAGTTGGTTCTGCGGATCGAGGCGCGCGTACGCGTCGAGGATGATCGCCGTCGAGCGCGTGTCGGTGTTCCAGTTCCAGTAATCGGGTTGGTCCTCTTCCCAGTGTGCGCCGGTCGCGCTGAGCTTGGCCGCGTTGTTGAGATCGCTCAACAGCGTGTCGATGCGCGAGGCGCTGTTCGACGCCGAATCGAGATTCAGCGCCAGCGCGAGATAGGCCCTGGCGTAATTGCTCAACAGGCCGCGCTTGGTGTCATACAGCGACACCGCCGCGTCGGTCTGCGGCCGGCCGGCCTCGGCCAGCACGTACAGCAGGAACGCCTGCCGGTTCGCAAGGGTGGTCTGGTTGATCCGCGTCGTCGCCGTCAACTGGCCGCGCAGGTAATTCGCCCCACGGTTCAGCGCATTCTCGTCGACCGAGAAACCCGACTGCTTCGCCTTCACCAGGCCGAACACGACATACGCGCTCGTCGTCGGATTCGACGACTCGTTGACCCACCAGCCCCAGCCGCCGTCGGTGTTCTGCTGGTTGTACAGCCGCTGCAAGCCGATGCTGACGAGCTCTTTCAACTTCGCCTCCATCTCCGGCTTCACCAGATCGAGCTCCTTCAAGGCGCGATACGTCAACACGTTCGGCAGGAAGCGGCTGACCGTCTGCTCGGTGCACTCGTACGGGTAGTGCTCCAGATACTTCAAGCCTTCCACCGACGCCGAGGCCAGCGACGGATCGATCTGCACCGTGAGATCGCCTTGAGAGGTATCCAGGCGCTTGGGCAGCGCGACGATCTCCGTCACCGCCTCGGGCGCGTCGGTGTTCG
>DATBWU010000333.1:0-54992 GCA_036514635.1 Anaerolineae bacterium
AAGTGATCGAACGCGCCTTCTCTCAGCTTGGGCGGGAGCTGCTGCCCAATCAGCAACTCTGTAATGAAATACGAGAAGAACAACCCCACGAAGGCTCGCAGCACAACGGGCAGGGGAACATCGCGCAGCGGCCCTTCGGCCTGCGTAAAGCGTTGGGCAAATTCCATGAGTGGCGGGAAGAAGGTATCAAACAGTTGAGAGAGATGCTGGCCCTCGAACTCGACGAGTTCGATGAACATCAGGTTGAGAACATCGTGCCGCTGGCCCAGAATCTCGATCATCTGTGACGCGGCATTGCGCACCATCTCTTCGACCGTCTTGCCCTGCGCCGATTGCAGCGCGGGCATGATCTCATGAAAAGGGTGATGTTCCATCAGGACAGCCACAAAGATGTCCTCTTTGCTACTGAAGTGGTTATACGCCGCGCCCAATGCCAGGCCGACCTCTTCAGCGATCTGGCGCATCGATGTGGCATTGTAGCCCTGGCGCACGAACAGCCGGTAGCCGGCTTCCACAATCGCAGTGCGAGTGCGCCGGGCTTTGGAGGTTAGCTCTGGAGTCGAGGGGTTCTTCACAGCCATAGCCAAAAATGAACGCTCGTTCATTTTATATCAAATTGTGGCGATGTCAAGGCTGAAACAAAAAGCCCCGATTCTTTGGCAAATCGGGGCTTGTGAGAGTTCCAGCGGGTTTACGGGCTGGATTTGAGTTCGTCTTTCACGGTTTGATACAGCGATTCGGCCTTCAGGTCTTTCAGTGAGTAGCACGGCGCATCGAGGTGCTCGGCCAATTGCGCGGCCAGGCCCTGATCGAACGCCTGATGCTCCATGTTGATGACGACCGATCGAATATCGAGTTCTCCGATCTGCTCGGCCACGCGATAGGCCTCGACCTGCGGCGGCGCACCGCCCTGGCTGACGTTGCCCGCGCCGTCGGTGAGGACAATCATGAGCAGGGCGACTTCGGGATGGATTTGCATCTCGCGCAGCAGCACGCGATGCGCCAGCGACAAACCGGCGCTGAGCGGTGTCTTGCCGCCGACCGGGATGTCTTTGAGCGCGCGCTGCGCCAGATCGATTGATGAAGTCGGCGGCAGCACCAGCCGCGCCTGGTCTTTCTGGAAGACGATCAGCCCGACGCGATCGCGGCGCTGGTAGGCATCGGTGAGCAGTGACATGATCGCGCCCTTAGTGGCGGCCATGCGCTCGGCGACGGCCATCGACCACGAGGCATCGACGACAAACAAGATCAGGTTGGCGGCTTTGCGGACGCGGACTTTCTTCTGGTAATCGACGCGCTTGACGCGGAGCGCCGGCCCCTCCCCCTTCTGCCGCTTGCGTTCGGGCTGGTGTGGCGCAGCCGCGCGCAGCGTGGCATCGAAGGCCAGGTCTTGGGGATCGCCTGGAGAGGGCTGGGCCTTGACGTAGCGGCCGCGCTTGCGCTCAGTCTTGGCCGAACTGCGGCGACCTGCCTGCGATCGAGTGATCCGGTCGAGCGGCGTGTCGAGTTTGCGCACGTCAAAGGTTTCACCGATGGGAGTGGCGTCGCCCCCTTCCCACCAGTACGCATCCTGCTGCCCGGTCGTCTGCGTGTGCGTGCGCGCCTCGGTGTGTCCGGAGTCGGCGGGGTCCCTAACTTCGCCTTCCGGCGCTACCGTTTTTTTTTCACACCCCCCGGCTCACCTTCTTCGTCCATCGCCGCTTCTTCGCCGCTGGCGAATTCGGTCTGCGCCCGATCGATGCGCTCGCTCAAGTCTTGCAGCGACACCTGGCCGTTGTCCTGGAACGGCTGGCGCTTCAGGCGGTGCGGCAATGCCAGCTCGGCGGCGAGCAGGATGTCTTCCTTGACGATGTGATCGCGCCTGTTGAGCGCGGCGTGCGCCCGCGCGCCTTTCAGGATGACCAGGTCGGCGCGGTGGCCGTCGACGCCCAATCCCGCCATCATTCCGGCGATGGCGGCCAGATCGCCCTGCGTGTACTCCACCATCGACAGCAGCTTGCGCGCGCGATCGATTTCGCCCGATAGCGTCCGCTCGCGCGGCTCCCACTCCTCGCGGAAGCCTTCGGGGTCCTGCTCGAAGGCGAGGTTGCGTTCGAGGATCTGCATACGCTGCTGTTGATCGTGTATGCCCTGAATATCGACGGCGAGGGCGAAGCGGTCGAGCAACTGCGGGCGCAGGTCGCCTTCTTCCGGGTTCATCGTGCCGATCAAGATGAAGCGCGCGGGATGGCTGAACGAGATGCCTTCGCGCTCGACGAAGTTGACGCCCATCGCCGCCGAATCGAGCAGCAGATCGACGACGTGATCGTCGAGCAGGTTGACTTCATCGACGTACAGCAGGCCGCGATTCGCCGCGGCCAGCACACCCGCCTCGAAGCGGCGCACGCCTTTCTGGATCGCCTGCTCGATGTCCAGCGTGCCGACGACGCGATCTTCGGTGGCGCTGACCGGCAGATCGACGAAGCGCGTGCGGCGGGTCGTCACGGGCAGCTCTTCGCCGTCGGCGGCGCGCTCGCGGCATTCGGTGCACCACTCGTGGGGCGCATCGGGATCGCAACTGAAGCGGCAGTTCTCGACGACCTTGATCTCCGGCAGCAGTGCAGCCAGTGCGCGGGCGGCAGTCGATTTAGCCGTGCCGCGCTCGCCGCGAATCAGCACGCCGCCGATCTGTGAGTAGATCGCGTTCAAGACCAGGGCGCGCCTCATGCGCTCCTGGCCGACAATGGCGGTAAAGGGAAAGACGGTACGCATGGGAACTCCAGAGAATCAAGTCCGGTGAGATTATACCACTCGCCACCAGACGAAGGGCGGAAGACGAACGACAAAGGACGAAGGACGACGGGCTTCCTTCGTCATTCATCATTTGTTTTGGGTCATTCGTCTTTGGTCCTTTGTCACTTTTGCTCAAGCCAGGCTGACAGCTGCTGAAAATCGACGCGCGCCGTCAGATCGAGCGTCACGGGTGTGATCGACACGACTTTGTCCACGGCGACGGCCTGCACGTCCGAATCGGGTTCGAGTGTATTCCCATCGATGCGTATCTCGTAGCCCATCGGGCCGGGGTCGTCCGGGCGGCGGCGCTGCGGAACGATCGGGTAAAAGTAGCGCTGCCGGCTGATGCGCGTCCACCGATGCGGTGTGTCGACGGTTGCATCCTGCGGCACTTCGATTTTGATCAAGTCCACGCCCGGCGGCAGGCCGTGCTGCAGGATCGCCTCGGCGAAGCGTCTCAGGTAGTGCGCCGCCGCTGAAAAGTCCAGGTCGGCGGAGTGGCTGTAATAGTGTTCCCGCTCGGTCTGGCGCGATACGGCGATGGCCGGCACGCCCAACGATGCGCCCTCGATCGCCGCGCCGACCGTGCCGGAGACTGTAATGCCCTCGCCGATGTTCTCGCCATAGTTGATGCCCGACACGATGAGGCTCACCGGGCGCGTGGCGATCTCGAACAGGCCGTGTTGAACGGCCTGGGCCGGCGTCGCCTCGACGCCGTAGCCGACGACCGTGTGGTTGTTGATCTCGATGTCCTCCGGGTAAATCCGGCCTTCACTGCTCGGCGGCATGGATCGTCCCGCGCCGGATTGCTGAACGACCGGAGCGACGATCAGCAACTCGCCGAGGTCTTCGCACACGGCTGCCGCCGCGCGCAGTCCCTTCGACTTGATGCCGTCGTCGTTCGTGATCAGGATCAGTGGGCGATCCGGCATGACCATCCTCCAGAGCGAGAGAATGCGATCATACCACAAACGGCGATCAACGGACGCTCAAGCGGACAAGCGGGCCATCAACGGATGAGAAGCGGACAAGCGGATAGCAATGGACGCTATCCGTTTCCATCCGCTTGTCCGTTTCCAGTCCGTTGATCACCAGTCCGTTGATCGCCTTGACATTTGCGCACGGGCGACTTATGCTCTAGCCAACCTCGATTCAACCAAGCCGGGCAAGCGGCTGCTCGCCCAAAGGAGAAGGCATTGCCCCGTTACCCCTACCTCGCCGTCGAAGGCGTCATCGGCGTCGGCAAGACCACACTTGTCCGCCTGTTGTGCAAAGACTTCAATGCCGAACCGCTGCTGGAAGTCTTTGAAGAGAATCCGTTCCTGTCCGACTTCTACAGCGATCGTGCGCGCTATGCATTTCAGACGGAAGTCTTCTTCGTCCTGAGCCGATACCGGCAGCAGCACGAGGGGATTCCGCGCGCTTTGCAGCGAGGCGCGCTGATCAGCGATTACACCTTTGCCAAAAGTGCGCTGTTCGCGCGGCTGAATTTGAGCGGCGACGAACTGGCCGTGTACAACAAACTCCACTCCGCGCTGGCCGAGAAGATCCCCAAGCCCGATCTGCTGGTGTATCTGCGCGCCGGCCTCGACATGCTGCTAGCCCGCATCGCCGCGCGCGACCGGCCCTACGAGCGCAGTATGGATCGCGCCTACATCGAGAGCCTGCGCCTGGCCTACGACGGCTTCGTGGCCGCCTACTCCGAGTGTCCCGTGCTGGCGATCGACACCGACCCTCTCAACATTGTGCAAGACACAGAGGCGTATGCTCTCATCCGCGAGCGGATTCGAGCAGCGCTGCGGCAAGGCACATTCCAGCACGCCTTGCCCAATATGCCGGTCACGCTGACCGAGACTGACCGATCCGGGCTGGCGGCTTCGCCGGTGGATCGGCCACACATTCCTCCCGACGCGTGGCGCGACGCAATCGCCGAGTTTTTATCACTCACGCAGAGCGTGGGCGATCTGGGCGCGGCGTTGTCGGATTCGGGTGGGGGAACGGCGCTGCGCGAAGCCCTGGTCGCTTGCTCAGACCGGCTGAAGCGCGTGGCGAGTGCGGCGGGAGTGGATCTGAAGGGATGAAGGATGAGGGATGAGGGATGAAGGCCGTTCCTTTCGTCCTTCGTCAGGAGTCTTTCGTCGGTGGAACGATAAGGGATATGCATGAACAAGCACTTTGTAGCCATAGCAGGCAACGTTGGCGTCGGCAAGTCCACACTCGTCGGCCTGTTGGCGAACAAACTCGGCTGGATGCCGTTTTACGAAGCCGTCGACGAGAACCCGTATCTGTCCGACTTCTACCGCGACATGCGGATGTGGTCATTCCACTCGCAAGTCTTCTTCCTTTCCAAGCGGCTGCGCCACCATCGCGGCCTGCTCGATCACCCGTCCTCGGTCTTGCAGGATCGCAGCGTATACGAAGACGCCGAGATTTTCGCCACGAACCTGTATCGGCAAGGGAACATGGATGATCGGGACTATGGCGTGTATCGGGAACTGTACGAAGTTCTCACACTCTACCTGCCCCCGCCCGATCTGGTGGTGTACCTGCGCGCCAGTGTCTCCACGCTTCAGAAACGCATCGCGCTGCGCGGGCGCGAATACGAGCAGCACATCTCCGCCACGTATCTCGCCAGCCTGAACGATCTGTACGAAGAGTGGATTGCCCACTTTAGGCTGTGCCCGGTGCTCGCCATCACCGCCGACGATTTCGACTACGTCAACCACGGCGAGCACCTCGACGCGATCACCGCGATGATGGTCAACCGGCTGCCAAAGCCACACTAACTTTTACCAACCTTTTTCCTGCGTGTGATATAATCGCCCGCGATGTCCGAGCCTACGTCTCCCCCTACCCCGCCACCGGTCAGTGCAGTCGATCAGCAGATCGCACGGCTCGAACAGGCTTACCGGTCTTTGATCGAGGATGTTACTGATCCGATCGTGATCACCGATCTCGATGGCCTGATCCTCGATGCGAATCCGGCTGCGGCGCGCTTCGGCAACGTCACGCGCGAACAACTAATCGGTAAGCCGCTCACCCTCGATCTCGCCCCGCCCGGGTGGCGCGCGCTGCACGTGGCCCTGCCCGCTGCACGCGAAAATGCCGATCTGCACCAGGCGCTCGACACGCGAGCAGACAACCGCGATCTCAGTCTCGATCTGTACACACGCCGCATCGCTTACCGGGGACAGCCGGCGATCCAGTGGCTGGTTCACGATCGCACCGAGCAGCGCGATCTGGAGCGCGCGCGCGACGAACAGATTTACATGATCGTCCACGATCTGCGCAATCCACTCGGTAATGTGCTGAGCAGCCTGGAACTGCTGCGCGAATCGCTGAAAGACCCGAATCTGACGCCCGCGCCGATGTCGCTGGTGAACATCGCCTTGCGATCGTCGCGGCGCATCTCGCTGCTCGTCGAATCGCTGATGGACATGACGCGCATGGAGGCCGGGCAGTACACGCTGAACACGGCGACCGCCCGGCTGGACACGCTCATCGAGCGCGCCGTCGATTTCGTGAAGCCTACAGCGGAGCGGAAGCACATTCCGTTGTTGATCGAGCTGGAACCCAGTCTGCCGCTGGTGCTCATCGACGTCAACATGATCGAGCGCGTCGTCGTCAACCTGCTCGACAACGCCTGCAAGTTCGTGTCGCCGGGGCAAAAAGTGACGGTCGGCGCGCGGCGCGGCCCGGGCAATGAAGTGGAGATTTTCGTGCGCGACGAAGGCCCCGGCATCGCGCCGGAAGATCGTCCGAAGTTGTTCCAGAAGTTCAGCCGGGGCACGACGATCGCCGGCCAGTCGCCCGGCACGGGCCTGGGGTTGGCCTTCTGCAAAATGGCCGTCGAGGCGCACGGCGGCGCCATCCGCGTGGAAAGCGAGCCTGGCAAAGGCAGCACCTTCACCCTGACGCTGCAAGCCGAAACCGCCTGACCAACAAACCATCCCACCGTCCAACCATCCAACCATCCAACCGTCCAACCATCCAACCATCCAACCAGCCAACCAGCCAACTTACTTCATCGTTGCAACCCACACGCTTATGGACAAGATCGCCAACTCCGTCTACGTGTCTTCCCATTATCGCGGTGTGACTGTCGGCGCGGTTGTCACGCCAATGGGGGTGGTGTGCGTCGACGCGCCGATGCTGCCCGCCGACGCGCACGACTGGCGCGCCAAGATCGCTTCGGTGACCGACGCGCCGATCCGCTACGTCGTCAACACCGATGCTCACCGCGATCGCGTGTTGGGCCAGCAGTGGCTGGGCGGCGCGGTAGTCGCTACCGAGTTTACGGCGGAGCGCATGCGCAGTTACGGCGACACGTTCCGCCAGCAAGTGGCCGACTTCCTGTCGCACCACGGCGCGCCGGACGCCGCCGAGGAGATCGCGCTCAACCTCAAAGTGACTCAGCCGCAGATCAGTTTCACCGAGCGGCTGGTGCTGCACCTGGCTGAGCCGCGCATCGAGGTGCGGGTCGTCGGCGGGGCGAATCCCGGCAGCGCGTGGGTAGTGCTGCCCGATGTCGGCGTCGTCTTCACCGGCGATCTGTTGACGCTGAATGTGCATCCGGTGATGTCGGAATCGAACACGGCGCAGTGGTTGGAGCGACTGGCCGAACTGCGGAAACCGGCGTTCCCGGCCAGGCGGATCGTTCCGGGGCGCGGGCCGGTCGCCCGGAAGGCCGACTCGCAGAAGATGTCGCTGTACCTGCGCGACGTGCGCAATCGCGTGCGGGCGCTGATTAAGGCGCGCAAGCCGAAGGCCGAAGTCGCGTCACTGGTGGCCGGCTTCATGCCGCGCTTCCCTATTCCCGAAGGCGAGCGCGAGCGCATCCAACGCCGCATCCGCGCCGGATTGGAGCACGTGTACGATGAGTTGAAGCAGGGGAAGGGATGAAATGCGCCTGACCGAATCCTTCTACCGCCGCAAACTGACCCAGTGCCAGGCCGAACTCGACGACGCCAACCTCGATGGTCTGGTGTTATTTAACCCCGCGCACATTTACTACCTGATCGGCTTTTTTCATTTTCCGACCGAGCGCACCATCGCCGCCTGGATTCCCCGATCGGGCGAACCGGTGCTGTTCCTTCCCAAGCTGGAAGAGGATCACGCTGCGTCAAGTTGGGTGCACAGCCGGCACATCTACTTCGAGTATCTGGGGCCGCCGCACCCGGTCAACTGGATTGGCGAGACGCTGGCGAAGTGGGGATACAACAAGAGCGTGATCGGATACGAAAGCGGACTGGGCGTCCGCACGCTCGAGCGTTTGCAGGCCTCGCTCCCGCTCGCCCGCTGGTCGAGCGAGGGCGGCGTCATCGTCAGCCGGATGAGGCAGGTGAAAGACGACGAAGAAATCGCACTCATCCGCAAAGCCTCCGAGTTCAGCGACAAGATGGTCGAGGCCGGCGCGCAGGCCGTGCGCAAGCGCGGGCTGCTCAGCGAGATCGAGATCAACCAGATCGTCATGCAGTCGGTGGTGCGCCAGATGATGTCGTCGCTGAACGAGATCGTCGATGTCGGAAGCGTGGCGGGAGGGCTGGTGTGCGCCGGGCCGCGCGCCGCGTACCCGCATGGACTGCCCTCGCTGGCGCGACCCCGGATGGGCGATTGCCTGATTCTGAGCTTCGGCTGCTCGGTCGGCGGGTATCATGCCGAGAGCGAGCGCACTTTCTTCATCGGTGAGCCGTCGAAGGCGCATCGCACCTATTACGACACCGTGCGGCGCGCACAAGAGGCCGGTATCGACGTGCTGTGGCCCAGCAACGAGTGCCGCACGGCGAATAAAGTCTGCCTGGACGTGCTGCGCGACGCGGGCTATTCGCTGTACATCAAGCACCGCATGGGCCACGGGCTGGGGCTGGAAGGCCACGAGCCGCCGTGGCTCGAGGATGGCGACCCCACGCCGCTGCGGGCGGGCATGGTCGTCTCGGCGGAGCCGGGATTGTACGTGCCCGGCCTGGGCGGCTACCGCATCAGTGATACCGTGCTCGTTACGCGCGACGGGCCGGTCTCGCTCACGCGCTACCCGCGCGACATCGAGTCGATGATCCTCGAAGTCAAGGAGAGCAGGCCGCCCGCCGCGAAGAAGCCCGCGGCCAAACCTCGCGCCAAGACCGAGCGGCGCTGAACGACCTTGCGCTTTGCGCCACACTATACTCGACGCGGGAACCATCTGCGGTTTTGCTCACCGACCGCGTCCTCGCGGTCGATCAGGATAGACGCCCGCGTGGACGCGGGCTTGGAGCAGCCCAAAGCGCAACTTGTGACCGCGCGCAGTATAACTTCGTGTTCGCGCCGGATAAATCATCCGGCGCGAGCACCATTCTAGGTGACTACGGTACTTCCCAACCGCTATTTTGATTGTGCTATAATTGCCGCACCAAAGGAAGATCGGATGCTGAAAAACCTTTTTTCGAAGGTGGTCGGTGACCCCAATGAAAAGGAACTCGCCCGCCTTCAGCCTCTTGTTGATCAAATCAACGCACTTGAACCCGAGTTGGAGCGACTGTCTGACGCCGATCTGCGAGCCACGACCGGCGAATTCCGATCGCGCATCCAGGCCGAGACCGGCGATCTACGATCCCGACTGGACGCGGCGCGCGCCGAAGCGCTGGCCGAAGAAGACCCCGACGCGCGCCGCCGTCTCGATCTGAACGTCAAAAAACTCGACGACGACCTGTTCAAGGCCGAGCAGGCCCTGCTCGACGAATTTCTGCCGCGCGCTTTCGCGTGCGTGCGCGAATCGGCCAAGCGGGCCATCGGCCAGCGTCACTTCGACGCGCAGTTGCTGGGCGGCATGGTCTTGCACAAAAACAAGATCGCGGAGATGAAGACCGGCGAAGGCAAGACGCTTGTCGCCACGCTGCCACTGTACCTCAACGCGCTGTTGGGCTATGGCGCGCACCTGGTCACGCCCAACGACTACCTGTCGAAGTTCGGCGCGCAGTGGATGGGGCCGATCTATCACGCGCTCGGCCTGACCGTCGGCGTCATCCAGCACGAGACGGCCTTCCGCTTCGACCCCGACTTCAAGACCGAAGACGATCGCTTCGACAAACTGCGCCCGGTTCCGCGCCGCGAAGCCTACACCGCCGACATCACTTACGGCACGAACAACGAGTTCGGCTTCGACTATTTGCGCGACAACATGGTGTGGAGCCTGAGCCAGATGGCTCAACGCCCGCTGTACTATGCCATCGTCGACGAGGTGGACAACATCCTCGTCGACGAAGCGCGCACGCCGCTCATCATCAGCGGCCCGGCAGAAGAATCGAGCGACAATTACCGCTTGTTCGCCGACCTGGTGCGCCGCCTGCGGCCCAGCACCAACGGCAACGACAAAGACGCCGAGCCGGACGGCGACTACGCCATCGAAGAGAAGACGCGCAACTCCACACTCACTGAGGCGGGCGTCGAGAAGATCGAGCGCGCGCTGAAACTGGACAACCTGTATTCGCCGGAGAACTCCAACCTGCTGCCGTACCTCGACAACGCGCTGCGCGCGCACGCCGTCTACAAGCGCGACAAGGATTACATCGTCAAAGACGGCGAAGTGATCATCGTCGACGAGTTCACGGGCCGGTTGATGTACGGTCGCCGCTACAGCGAAGGGCTGCACCAGGCGATCGAGGCGAAGGAAGGCGTGGTCGTCCAGCGCGAGAGCCTGACCTACGCGACGATCACTTTCCAGAACTATTTCCGCATGTACCGCAAACTGGCGGGCATGACCGGCACGGCGAAGACGGAAGAGGAAGAGTTCCAAAAGATTTACAACCTGGATGTCGTCGCCGTTCCGACGCACAGGCCGATGATCCGCCAGGACTACGCGGACATGATTTACAAGACCGAAGCCACCAAGTTCAAGGCGGTCGTCGACGAGATCGCGGAGTTGAACACGGTGGGCCGCCCGGTGCTCGTCGGCACGGTGGCGATCGAAACATCGGAGCGGCTGGCCGGCATGCTCAAGCGGCGCGGCATTCCGCACAACGTCCTGAACGCGAAGGAGCACGAGAAGGAAGCCGGCGTCATCGCGCAGGCCGGGCGCGTCGGTTCGGTGACGGTGGCGACGAACATGGCCGGTCGCGGCGTCGACATTCTGCTCGGCGGCAACTCGGAGGGCCTGGCGCGCGAGGCGCTACGCCGGCAGGGCAAAGACCTGACGCAGATCACGAAAGAGGAATGGCAGGCCGCGCTGAAAGACGCCGAGAAGCAGTGCGCCGAAGAGAAAAAGAAAGTCGTCGAGCTGGGCGGGTTGCACATTCTGGGCACCGAGCGGCACGAAGCGCGGCGCATCGACAACCAGTTGCGCGGCCGCGCGGGCCGCCAGGGCGACCCCGGCTCCAGCCGTTTCTACATCTCGCTCGAAGACGACCTGATGAGACGCTTCGGCGGCGATCGCATCAAGTCCATCATGGACTGGGCCAAGATGGACGAGGACGTGCCGCTGGAGCATGGCCTGCTCAGTAAGTCGATCGAACAGGCGCAGACGCGCGTCGAGGGCTACAACTTCGACATCCGCAAGCACGTCCTGGAATACGACGACGTCGTCAACAAGCAGCGCGAGGTGATCTACGCCCAGCGCCGCAAGATCCTGACCGAGAAAAATCTGCGCCCGATCATCGTGGACATGATTGAGGATCAGATTCGTGACATGGTGCAGGAACATACCTCGGCCCAGCACAGCGACGAGTGGGACGTGCACGGATTGCTGTCGGCGGCGCGCGGGCTGATCCCGTTGCCCGCCACGCTCACCGTCGAAGACTGGGAGAACCTGGAACCGGACGCGATCGAAGAGAAACTGCTCGATTACGCGGAGAAGGCTTACGACGAGAAGGCGCGCCAACTGGGCGACCTGACGCCGGAAGCCGAGCGCGTCACGCTGCTGCGCGCCGTCGATCAGCACTGGGTGCGCCATCTGACCGACCTCGACATCCTGCGCGAAGGGATCGGCCTGCGCGCGTACGGCCAGCAGAACCCGCTGGTCGCCTACAAGAAAGAAGCGTTTGAGACGTTCGACGAGATGAACACCTCGATTCGCAGCCAGGTGGCGCGTGACATTTTCCGTGTGCAGGCGCAGCCGACGCAACCGGCCGCGCCCGCCGCGCGCCAACTGCGGTCGAACATCAGCGGCACGGCCTCGAAAGGCCAAAAGCCGGTTCGCAGAGCCGCGTCCGAAACGGTTGGCCGCAACGATCCGTGCCCGTGCGGCAGTGGCAAGAAATACAAGCATTGCCACGGCCGGCCCGGAGCCGGGCCGCTTCCGGCCACAGCCAGATAGTCTCAGAGCCTGCCTGAGAAGCCGCCAGATTAACCACCAAGACACGAAGACGCCAAGAATCCCCAAGTTTTCTTTGTATCCCTTCGCGTCGCCCGCCCCGCGTTTTTTGCGGGGTGGTGACTTGGTGGTGAGTTTTAAGACAGTCTCTCAGTGTCTAGTGGTGAGAGTTGAAGAATCGCCAGTGACGCCCATGTTTCACTCCATAGGAAGTGCGTGCGAGGAGGTCGTCGATGAGCAATGCCGGAAGTGACCTGGCAGCCCGGCTGATGGGTGACATGGACCCCGAGCTGCTGGATTTCCTGAAAACGAAGGTCAACTCTTTCATCAAGTGGGACTTAGTGCGCTTCTTCTACGAGAATCCCAACTCCACGGACACCGCCGAAAACGTGGCGCGTTACGTGGGTCGGGACGCCAGCGCCATTGAAGCCGAGCTCGGCGAACTGGTGGGAACCGGCGTGCTGGAGCGACATCGCGTCGGCGACCTGACAGTGTACTCGCTGGCGAGCGACACCAATATGCGTAAACTGGTCGATCAATTCATTTTGGCCTGCGACGATCGCCAGTTCCGCGTCAAAGCCATCTACCACATCATTCGAGGCATGCGATGAACGAGCGAATGAAAACGGGAATCACCGGCCTGGATGAGATGTTGGGCGGTGGCTTCCTCCCCGAAACGGCGAATCTCGTCGAAGGCGCGCCCGGCACGGGCAAAAGCACGCTCGGCATGCAATTCATCGCCAACGGCATTCTGCACTATAACCAGCCTGGCCTCATCTTGACCTTCGAGGAGTTTCCGCAGCAGTATTACCGCGACGCCGAGGCGTTCGGCTGGCCGTTCCGCGACCTGGAAAAGGCCGACAAGCTGCGCGTAATCATGACTAGCCCGGAAGTCAGTCAGGCGGATCTGGAGCACGTGGGCGGTCGGATCGAATCATTGGTGCGCGAGATCGGCGCGCGGCGTATCCTGGTGGATAGTCTATCCCACTTCGAACGCGTCGCGAGCAGCCCGATCGAGCTGCGCACGGCCGTGTTCGGCTTCGTCAATGCCCTCAAGCGCGAAGGGCTGACCACGCTGCTCACCCGCGAAAGCGCGGCGCTGATCGGCGAAGGCGACCTGGGCGAAGAAGACGTCGCCTTCCTCATGGACTCGTTCGTGATGCTGCGTTACGTCGAGATCGACAGTGCCGTGCGCAAGGCGGTGTTAGTGCTCAAGGTGCGCGGCAGCGACCACGCCAAAGACATCCGCCAGTTCGAGATCACCACCACCGGCATCGAAGTGCGATCCAAATTCGAGGGCCGCGAGGGCATCCTGAGCGGCAGCCCGCACCGTATGGCCGAGTCGTTCGTCGAAGCCTTCGTGCGGCGCTGACGACAGCGTAGTGGTCTCGCTCAACAGGCTCCATTATGCTCTCATGGGCCGGCATTCTGACACTCGTCTTCTGGGCAATTGTTGTCCTACTTGTCGCGATCGTGTACGCCATTGCCCGCTTCTATCAGGCCACATCCGGCCAGCCGTCGCATTATCGCTGGTTCATTGTGCCGATGGTCTTGCTGGGCGCGGGCGCGGTGCGCTCCGCCGTGTGGGGAGACTTCGCTAACGACGCGCTGGGCGATGGGTTAATACTCGGCGGCGGCGTGAGTCTCATCGCGCTGGCCGTGTGGCTGCGGCACTTGATGATGGGCGGGCGGCGGCGATGATCTTGTTAAACATTCCACTCAGCGTGTCCGGCCTGGTAGCCGTGATGGTGATGCTCTACCTGCTCGCCACGTTGAGCCGGCGTCTGGGCGAAGTCACCAAAATGAGGCCGTATTATCGCGGGTTTTACGCGGCGATGCTCGGAGTGGCTCTCGCCATCGGTATTGCCCTGTTGCGCCAGCCTGGCCCGGAAGGCGACAACTACCTGCTAGTGTACTATGCCCTGCTGACACTGGCTGGCCTGATCAGCCTGTTCATCGCGCTCCGTTACTGGGGCTGGCTATTCCGGGAGCGAGGCAAGTGAGTGTTGTGTCGAATGGCCCTGCCCAGCGCGATCAACCGGCGACCCCTCCGGCCGAGGTGGGCACGCTCGCTCTCGACACGCTGGCCGCCACGCTGCAAGAAATCGCCATCGCCCTCAATTCCACGCTGAGGCTGGATGAAGTCTTGCGCCTGATCATCACTCAGCTTCAGCGCGTGCTCCACTACAGCAGCGCGGCTCTCCTGCTGATGGACGACGGCAAGCTGCGCCACCACGTCACGCTGGGCTATCCCGAAACCGATTTTCTACGAGACGACCGCGACTTCTCCGAGTTGCCCACGTTCCGCGAGGTCATCACCTCGTGCCAGCCGGTGCTGATCGGCGACACACTCCGCGATCCACGCTGGCGGCGCGCCCCGGAACTCGACTACGTCCGCTGTTGGCTGGGCCTGCCGCTGCTCGTTTCGCGCCGCGAACGGTTGATCGGTGTGCTGTGTCTGGACCACGCCGAGGCGCACGCCTACACCGAAGACGATGTGCGCGTGGCGGAAGCCTTCGCCGCGCAGGCCGCTATCGCCATCGACAACGCGCGCCTGTATGAAGAAGCGCAGCGGCGCGCCGATCACATGGCCGCGCTCAACGAAGTCGCCGCCACGGTCAGCCAGTCGCTCGACCTCCAACAGACGCTGCGCCTGGCGCTGGACAAGGCACTGGAAGTCGTCGGCGTCGAGGCCGGCGCGATCAGCCTGGTGGATGAGGCCGCCGGCGAGCTGGTGATCCGCGCGCACAAAGGCTGGCGGCATAGCGAGATCGCGCAGGGTATGCGCATCAAGCTGGGCGAGGGCCTCTCCGGGCGAGCCGCCGTCACCGGCGAAACGGTGGTGACCGGCGACGTGCGCGGCGATCCGCGCCTGGCCGTGCCGCGCTTCGCCGAAGAAGGCGTGCAGGCGATGGTGCTGGCCCCCATGCGCGCGCGCGGTCGCGTGGTAGGCATCTTCAGCGTGATGCATTACACGCCCTACCTGTTCTCCACAGAGTCGATCGAGTTCATGAAGGCGCTGGCCGATCAAATCGGCGTCGCCATCGACAACGCCCGGCTGTACGAAGCCGAGTACATGCGGCGGCGCACGTCCGAAGCGCTGCGCGAAATCTCCGGCGCGCTTGGCTCCACGCTCGACCTCGACCAGGCGCTGAGCGTGACCATGCTGCACCTGCCCGAACTGGTGGCCTACGATCGGGCCAGTATTTTGCTGATCGAGAACGGGCGGGCGCGCGTGTGCGCGGCGCACGGCTTCGATTCGATCGGCACCGTCCTGCAATCGATCAGCCCGATCCAGCCCGATGCGCTGCTGGGCCGGTTGGTGCTCGCCAAGCGCCCGCTGATCGTGCCCGACGTGGGCGAGTTCAAAGCGTGGCTGGGTGCACCGCTCATCGCCCGCCAGGAAGTGATCGGCGCGCTGAGCATCGAGAGCCGCCAGCCGCGCGCTTACACCGAGGAACACGCAGCCACGCTGTTCACGCTGGCCAGCCACCTGGCCAGCGCCGTCGAAAACGCCCGGCTGTTCATGGCCGAGCAGCGCCGCTCGACGCAGATGGCGCTGATCAACGAGATCGCCCGGCAGACCTCGTCCACGCTCGACCTCGACGAGCTGCTGAAGCGCGCGGCGACGCTGATTCATCAGCGTCTGGGTTACCGCGCCGTCGGCCTGTTCTTTGTCGATTCGACGCACGACGAGATCGTCCTGCGCAGCGCCGCCGGCGAATGGGCCGACCTGGTCGAGTCGGGTTACCGGCAGCCGATCCGCCCCGGGCAGATCGGGCTTGCGCTGGAATCGGGCCAGACGATCATCTCCGACTACGTGGCGGAAGACCCGGACTACGTGCCGCTGATCGACAGCGCCACGCCGCCCGGCTCGGAGCTGGTGATGCCGCTGCAGCGCGGCTCGGTCGTGTTCGGCGCGCTCGCCGTGCAGCATCAGCAGCCATACTTCTTCCAGCCGGACATCGTCGGCGTGGTGCAGACGCTGGCCGACCAGCTCACTATCGCCATCGACCACGCGCGTCTCTATCAGGAGATGACGCGGCGCATGTACGAGCTGAACGCGCTGCACGAAATGGCGATGGCCGGCACCTCGACGCTCGACATCGACGAGGTCAGCCAGCGCACCATCGAGGCGCTGCAGCGCACGCTGGGGTTCGATTACCTGGGGTTGTTCCTGCTCGACACGGCAGGCACCGCGCTGGAACTGTACGCCACCTCGACACGCGCGGAAGGAACGGCCCGCCACGCGCGCATCGAACTGGGACGCGGCATCATCGGTGTGGCGGCGCAAACGGGCCGGCCGGTCAACTCAGCCGATGTGCGGCTCGACGCGCGCTATCTGCCGGCTCTTCCAGGGATACGCTCGGAGCTGGCCGTGCCGCTCAAGGCCGGAGAGAAGATCATCGGCGTGCTCGACGCGCAGAGCACCCGGTTCAATGCCTTCTCGCAGAGCGACGAGCGCTTGCTGCTCACCGTGGCCGGGCAGTTGGCGGTGATCCTGGACAAGGCGCGCCTGCACCAGGAGACGCAGCAGCGCCTGGCCGAGATGTCCACGCTGCAAACCTTCGCGCACAAGATCAGCACGACGCTCGATCTCAACGAAGTGCTGGACATGATCGTGTTCACGCTGAAGGATGTGCTGGAGTGCCGGGGAGTGAGTATCGCGCTGCTGGTGCCGGATACGCAGACGCTGGAGATCCGCGCTGCCGCCGGCATCCAGGCCAAGTGGAGACGCGAGGCGAAACTGAAATTGGGCGAGGGCATCAGCGGCCAGGTGGCGGCCACGGCTCAGCCGATGTACGTGGCGGACACGCAGGTCATGCCGAACTTCATCTTTTTCGATAAGATCGTGCGATCGCTGCTGTGCGTGCCGCTCACCGTGAAAGACCACGTCATCGGCACGCTGACGGTCGATCAGAGCGTGCCCAGCGCCTTCACCCAAGACGACGAGCGCGTGTTGACCATCGCCGCCGCGCAGGCCGCTATCGCCATTGAGAACGCGCAGCTGTACGAGGAGCTGAAAGAGCGCGCGCGGAAACTGGAGCACGCCTATCGCGATCTCCAGGAAGCCGACCGGCTGAAAGACGAACTGGTGCAGAACGTCAGCCACGAGCTGCGCACGCCGCTCACCTTCGTCAAGGGCTACGTCGAGCTGCTGCTGGAAGGCGACATGGGGCCAATCAACGAGCGGCAGCGCGAGAGCCTGACGATCGTGGCCGAGAAGACCAACAGCGTCACGCGGCTGGTCAGCGACATCATCTTCCTGGAACAGATCGAGCGCGAATCGCTGCGACTCAGCCAGGCGCAGATGACCGACCTGGCGCAGCTCGCCCTGCAGGGGTGCGAAGTCACCGCCGCCTCGGCAGGCATTCAACTGCGCCTGGAGGTCGAACCCGGTCTGCCGCCGATCATCGCCGACCGCGATCGCATCAACCAGGTGTTTGACAATCTCCTCGCCAATGCCATCAAGTTCAGCCCGGAGGGCGGAACGATCACCATCCGGCTGCGGCGAGAGGGCGACGCGGTGCTGACGAGCGTGATCGACACCGGCATCGGCATCCCCAAAGATCAACTCCAACGCGTGTTTGAGCGCTTCTATCAGGTGGATGGATCGGCCACGCGGCGCTTCGGCGGAGCGGGCGTGGGCCTGGCGATCGTCAAGCGCATCGTGGAAGCGCACAACGGGCGCGTGTGGGTTGAGAGCGAAATGGGCCAGGGCAGCACGTTCTACTTCGCCCTGCCGGTTCAACGATCCCCCAGCCTAGGCAAGGTTCGATGAGCAGCGCCCCGCGCCCGGCCGGTCGAATCGACAAAGACGAGACCGCCCCGCAGCGGCTGTCTGATCTGCGCCAGGTCCTGGGCAGCCTGCCGAAAGTCGATCTGCACCGGCATCTCGAAGGCTCGCTGCGGCTGTCCACGCTGGTCGAGATCGCGCGGGAGCACGGCGTCGATCTGCCGTCGTACAACATCGAAGACCTGCGCCCCTACGTCCAGATCACCAACGACCCGGCCGACTTCCATCGCTTCCTGGAAAAATTCCGCCTGCTGCGCCGTTTCTACAAGACGCCGGAAGCCGTGGCGCGCGTGGCGTATGAAGCCGTGGCCGACGCCGCCGAAGACCACGTGGCTTACCTGGAGCTGCGCTTCAACCCGGCAGCGCTCGCCCGGACGCAGGGGTTCTCGTACGAGGAGGTGACCGACTGGGTGATCGACGCCGTCGATCAGGCACAGAAGGCGTATGCGATCACGGTGCGCCTGATCGCGACCGTCGTCCGGCATGAAGGCGTGCCCAACGCGGAACACATCGCACAGGTGGCGATCGCGCGCCAGAATCGAGGCCTCGTCGGGTTGGACTTGGCCGGCGACGAGATCAATTACGATGCGCGGCCCTTCGCGCCGGTGTTCTTGCAGGCGCACGAGGCGGGCCTGGGCATCACCATTCACGCGGGCGAAGCGGGCGGCGCAGAGAACGTGCGGCAGGCCGTGCTGGATATGGGCGCGAAGCGCATCGGTCACGGCGTGCGATCGATCGAGAACTCGGACGTGATCAAGCTGCTGCGCGATCGGAACATCACGCTGGAAGTGTGCCCCACCAGCAACCTGCAGACCGGTGTGATGCACAATTTCAGCCATCACCCGCTGCGCGATCTGTACATGCTGGGCGTGTCGGTCACGATCAACACCGACGACCCCAGCGTGTCCGACACGACGCTCACCGACGAATATCTCGTCGCGCTGATGGCGATGGGCATTCGCATGAACCATCTGCGGCGCATGAATCTCAACGCGCTGCGCGCGGCGTTCCTGTCAGAGGGGGTGCGCTCCGGACTGGAACAGGCGGTGATGGCCGAGTTCGATCGGCGGATGGAGCGGTATTGAAGGAGAGTGAAACCGCCCGCAGGCTCCGAGCCTGCGGGCGGTTCTGTGTCATCCCGATTTTTCCCAGATGTGCACGGCCGACATGACCACATCGCGCACGGCTGGATCGGGCATCTCGTCGGGCGATCGGTAGAAGTTGAGATCGACTTCGATCAGCAGGCTGCCATCCGGCGTCGCGCCCATGTGGATCGTGCGATCGCTCAATTCGGAACGCAGGCTGAGTTCGCGCTGAAGGATCGTTTCGATCTGGGCGATGATGCTGCCTTCGGGCGCGGGATATTGCGCCTGGCGCAATTTGCGCGCGCCGGGCACGAGCGGCGGCAACGGCGGAGTTGAGGGCGCTGGCACGGCCGGCGAGGCCTCCGGCGGAGCCGCCGGCGCAATGCCCGCGAATACTTTCAGTCCCTCGATCGCACTGAGAATCTTGGTCGCCGCTTTGTCGTCGTGAATGTCGCTCAGGCGGTTGTAGCGCTGCCCTTCGATCTCGACCAGCCACTCGCCGGTGGCGGCATCGCGGGTCAGCGCGACCACGTCCGGCGGGAGTTTGCGCTGCCAGCCGTTCATCCGCGAAGGCGCGGCCCTGGCCGGCGTGGGCTCGGCCGGCGCGGCGGGGAATGGCGTCTCAACCTGTGGCGGTGCGAACGGATCGTTCTCCCGTGGCACACTGGATCGCCGCGAGCGCAGTGCGAGAACCACACCACCCAGAATCAGCACCGCGCCGATCAGAATCGCCCCGGCGAGAATCAAAAACTGTGTTGCATCCATCGACTCAACCTTTGAGTCTTTGGCAGTGCGCGCAGAAGTGCGTGCCACGCTGCCCCACGGCGATTTTGTGAATGGGCCGCTTGCAGCGACGACACGGCTGACCCGCGCGCCCGTAGACTCGAAACTCGTATTCGCCGGATCGATACACCCGATCGAATGTTGCGCCGTTGTGCCGGATGCCGTCGTTCAGTGCGGCGCGGATGCCGCGATACAGCGCGCGGACTTCGGCATCGCTCAGCGAGTCGGCGCGGCGTAGCGGATGCAATCGCGCCAGCCACAGCGCCTCGTCGGCGTAAATGTTGCCGACACCGGCGATGAATCGCTGATCGAGCAGCAGCGACTTCAGGCGGCCTGTGCGCCCGGCGATCAACCGCCGGAACACCGGCAGAGTGAACTCGTCGCTCAACGGCTCCGGCCCGAGTTGGGCGGTGACGGCTTCTATTGCCTCAACCAGATACATTCGCCCGAACTTACGCATGTCGTTGAAGCGCAACTGCCGCCCGCCGGACAGATCAAAGATCACGCGGTCGTGTTTGTCAATGGGCCGTTCGCGGGATACCACGTCCAACTGCCCCGACATTTTCAGGTGAATCAGCAAATAGGCTGCAGGGGTTGGCCGAGTGCCCAGTTCGAAGACGAGATACTTGGCGCGGCGATCGATGGCGCGGATGCGGAGGCCGGTCAGTTGCTGCGAAAACGCATCAATCGACGGTCGGGCAATCGTGCGCGGCCAGTAGACCTGAACGGCGGTGATCGTGCGCCCGATCAGTGGCCGGCGCAGGCGGCGGACGATGTTTTCGACTTCGGGTAGTTCAGGCATGATTAAATCGGTCTCAAGCGCGCGATGCGCACGCGCTCGCGCAGGATGATGTCCTTGTCGCGCTCCGGCGTGCTCGTGAGTTCTTCGATTCGCGCCAGGGTGATCTCGTCGATGCGAGCATTTTCCCAGCCTTCGGTCAGGTAGTCACGCAGTTCGGCGAGCGTATCGGCATACGTCGCGAACGAGAGCGTCCCCTCGCGCTCAACGGCGAACAGCCCGCTCTTCACCACTTTCGCCAGCGCTTCGTCGGCGGCCGCGTAGTCCGAATAATCGTCGGTTTCGTGCAGCCAGCCGGCCGTGTGCATCTGAGCACCGACGCGCACCTCGATCTCGGTCGCCTCCGGCGTGGGGTGAATGTCGACCAGGACGCTGCCGGGCTTCAGCAGGCGATGGATTTTCTCAAGGGCATGACCCATGCCCGCGCGCTCGATTCATCACAACGCCCACGACAGGATCACCGTGTCGAAGATCGCGTCGGGCGCGTCGTAATCGGCAATGCCAACGGCGCGAAACTCGACGCGCAGATCGGGCGGCCGATCTTCGAGCGCGGCTTTGATCTCGTCTTCGTCGGGGTCGATGGCGACGACGCGCGCCGCGTGCCGGGCATAGCGCCACGTCAGCCGGCCATCGCCGCAGCCGATCTCCAGCACGCGCTTCCCGGCGAAACTTCCGGCGAAGTCGAGCAGAGCGGTGGCTTCAGAATCTTCGGGATCGAGACGAATGGGCATAGAATAAAACCTCACCCCTTCCCCTCGCCTGGGCAAAGCACAGGCGAGGGGAAGGGGCCGGGGGATGGGGTGAGGTAAAAGGTATCAGTAGCGCAACAGCGCCCCCACGCCGGCTTCCTTCAACCGGGGGTGATCCTTGATCACTCGAATCTTCCCGCCCTGCGTCAAGACCTGCTCGATCATCGCCTCCACCGCGTGCGGAATCGGCGAGAATGTCCCTCCGCAGAACGGGCACTTGTCCAATGACTGCGCGGTCAGATAGCCGCAGGTGTCGCAGCGATAGCCGGGGGCAGCGTAGCCTTCCGAGACCACCAGCGTCTGGATGCGCCCTTCATGTGCGGCGGTGAGCGTGTCGTCCAGGCGCGCTACGCCGTTTGAGCCTTTGGCTGCGGCGGTGATGATCGTATCGGCCAACTCGAACTCGCGCCGATGCGCAGCCTCTTCCAGCAGTCTATAGGTGATGTCGCGCAGGTCGAGGTCGGCGAGGTCGATCCGGGCGTTGAAAGTGCCGACGACGCGGTCGGGCCACGGCGCGGACAACAGGCCGATGAATTCCTTCACCACGTCATCTGCCCCGCCGGCGAGCACTTGCGTGCAGCGATTCGCCGCGAAGAACGCGCTGGCCGTCGCCGCCGAGTCTTTCACGTTGCGCCGGATCACTTCGGCGACGCGGCGCGCGACGTGCCCCTCCGTCCCGCCGCGCTGCCCCACCACGGACGAGCCGCGCCCGGCCTTGACCGAGCGCACTTCTTCGCCCATGGTTCCTTCGACAGCCATTAACTCGCCCATCTGGTAGTGCATCAGTTTCACGCCCAGCCGATCGATCAGCGCCACGGCGTAACTGCCGTACGTATCCCACAGCGCCATCAGCGGCGCGAGGTAAGGCTTAGACCCGACGTGAATGTGATTGGGCAGCGGCAGCGGCAACGGGAACGTCTGCCACAAGCCGCTGCGCTGCGCCGCAAACAGGGCCACGCCGCGCGCCGACCAGTCGAACTCGTGATCAAAGTAGTTTTCAATGCGGGCTACATCCTCGGGGGCTGCGCTTCCGTTCGCGCTTTTCAACAGGTGGCGCAACGCGAGCCGGTGCTCATCGGTGTGCTGCGTGGGATCGAAATTGAGGTATAGGCTGAGGACATCCGACCCGTGATACGACGCGAGCTGCAGCAAATCGTTTTCGCTCAACATACGCCTCTCCTTAGTAGGCGGATGACACAACCACCCGCGTGGATGTGGAACGTTTAGCGTGTAGGCCGTTCGCCGACGGTCAGGTTCACCTCCATGGTTTGGTCGCCGCGCAGAAAGGTGATCTTCACCACCTGCCCGACTTCGATATGGTTCACCAGGTACGAAATCATGTGGCCGAAATCGTTGACGGGCACATCGTTGATGGCGAGGATGATGTCGCCGCCGGCCAGGATAGTCAGGCCGCGCACCGTCTCCTCGTGATCGC
Source organism: Anaerolineae bacterium (assembly GCA_036514635.1). Lineage (GTDB taxonomy): Bacteria > Chloroflexota > Anaerolineae > Fen-1058 > Fen-1058 > DASSFZ01. The sequence continues at coordinate 22,701 of DATBWU010000333.1, forward strand.
CGCCCTGCAATCCGGCCTCCTCGGCTGGTCCCCCCGCCGTTACTTCGGAGATCAGCACGCCGCGCGGCGTAGGCAAATCCAGCGCCGTGGCCAGCTCGGCGGGCGTGAAGCGGGTGTCGGACGACACGCCCAGATAGGGATACCTGGCCCTGCCCATCTCGATCAACTGCGGCACAATGCGTTTGACGGTATTCACCGGTACGGCGAAGCCCACGCCGGAGTTAGCGCGGTTCTCGCCCGTGGTGCGAATGGCGCTGTTCACGCCGATGACGCGCCCGTGCGAATCGATCAGCGGGCCGCCGGAGTTGCCGGGATTGATCGCCGCATCGGTCTGAATGATGTCGGGGTTCGAATACAGGCCGGCCCCGCCCGAGAAGGTATCGGCAGGCAGCGTGCGCCCCACGCCGCTCACGATGCCGACGGTCATCGTCCCGACCAATCCGAAGGGGTTGCCGATGGCGACCACGCGCTGGCCGACCTTGACCTGATCGGAATCGCCCAGCTCGACCGGGCGCAGCAGTTCAGCATCGGCATTCACTTTGATCACCGCCAGGTCGCTGGACGGATCGCGCCCTACGACTCGGGCTTCGGCCACGTTGCCGTCGGCGAAGGTCACGTAGATCTGGGCCGCGCCTTCGACGACGTGATTATTCGTGATGATATTCCCCTCGATGTCGTACACGAATCCCGAGCCCGAGCCGAACTCGAGCGAATCGCCCTGATTGCCAAACGCACCGGCCACATCGATATTCACGACCGAGGGGTTGACGCGCTCGTACAGATTCGTGAGCAGGGCCTCTTCGGCGTCGGCTTCGATGACAATCGTTTCAGGCAGCAAGGTCGGTGTGACCGACAAGGTCGGCGCCGACACGACCGCGCGCGGCGGATTGGACGTCGCCGTCTCGAATACGGCCATGCCACTGCATCCCGACACGAGCAGAAAGATCAGAGCCAGTAAGGTTAAACGCGATTTCATGGGAACCTCGTTCTAGGCCACTACGGTAGACGCCTCCCGTCGGCGAGTGAAAGGTTGAACGGTAGTCACGCGCCGACGCGCTAACGCGCCCGCAGCCGGGACAGTTCGGTGAACAGCTTCTTTTCTTCGGATGACAGGTTTTGTGGAATGCGGATGTGGGCCTTCACCAGCACATCACCGCGCATCTTGGGATCGTGCAAATGGGGCATCCCCTGGCCACGCAGTCGGAAGGTGCGGCCGTCTTGCGTCTCGGGCGGTATCTTGAGCGACAGCGTGCCGTCGAGCGTGGGCACACTCACCTCGCCGCCCAGCACGGCCGTGTACAAATCGATCGGGAGCTCCAGCAAGAGATCGTCGCCCTCGCGCTGGAAGCGGCTGTGCGGGCGGACGTTGACCACCAAATACAGATCGCCGCCCGGCGCATTGCCGATGCTCGATCCACCCTCACCCGCCACGCGCACTCTGGAGCCGGTCTTCACGCCCGGCGGTATCTTCACTTCCAGGTTCTTGCCGTTTTTATCGAAAGTGACGGTCGCGCCGTGGAATGCCTCTTCGAGCGACACCTCGACGTTTTGCTCGATGTCTTGCCCGCGCACCCGCGCGCCCGCGCGGCGACTCCGGGTCGCGCCGCCAAAAAGGGTCGTGAAGAAATCCGAGAAACTCCCACCGCCAAACAGGTCGTCCAGATCCTCGACACGGATATTCCCGGGCTGGCCCCAGTCGAAGCCGCGCGGATTGCCGCCCATGCGTTGCCACTCCTGATAGCGCGTGCCGAGTTGATCGTACTTGCGGCGCTTGTCAAGGTCGCTCAGCACATCGTAGGCTTCGTTGATGTCCTTCAGGCGATCTTCAGCCTTCTTGTTGCCGGGGTTGCGGTCGGGGTGATGCTCGCGCGCCAGTTTGCGGTAGGCACGTTTGATCTCGGCGGCGCTGGCGGTCTTCGGCACGCCGAGAGTCTTGTAGTAGTCCTTGTAGTCCATAGGGTACTCGCTTCAAGCGATCAGCCAGTAAAACGCGAATCCACGATAATTGTAGGTTTAATGGAAGAGCATGTCAAGGCACGGGAGAAAGACTTCCGAAGTCTCCAAGACTTCGGAAGTCTCTGTCTTTGTCTATACTCGACGCGGGAACAATCTGCGGTTTTGCTCACCGACCGCGTCCTCGCGGTCGATCAGGATAGACGCCCGCGTGGACGCGGGCTTTGAGCAGCAAAAAGCGCAACTTGTGAGTCTTTGTCTAGATGATCTAGGCTACGGCGTCGGTGTAGGTTGCGGCGTCGCCACAGGCGTTGCGGCGGGTGACGCTTGCTGATTCAGCAGGCTCGCGATGTCGATGATGAACGGCGCGTTCGATGGGAGCAGGACGGTGTTGATACTCGGCGAGAGTTTCTCGATGTAGCGGAAGGTCAGCAGGTCTGGGTTCGCCTTAAGCGCCTCGCTGACCAGACGCAGCGCTTCGGCTTCGGCCTGCGCGCGCAGAATCGTTGACTGGGCGTCGCCCTCGGCTTTGGTAATCGCCGCGTCGCGCTGGCCGCGCGCTTCCTCGCGCAATCGCTCGGCTTCCTGCTTCTGCTGCTCGACCAGGAAGCGGGCGCGCAGCGCGTTCTGCTCGGCGATCTGCTTCTGCTCGATCGAGTTGGCGTACTCCTCGGTGAAGGCCACGTTGCGCAGGATAAACTCGACCAACTCCAGGCCTTGCTCGTCGAGCGTCTTCGCCATGCGCTGGGTGATTTCGGCGGTCAATTCCCCGCGCCGCGTGCTGTACACTTCCTCAATGCCGAACTGGGAGACCACATCGCGCATGACGCCGCGCGCCGCCGGGCGCACGATGCCGTCGACGTAGCCGTTCTGCCACTTGATGTGCACGTCGAGCACCTTGCTGGGGTTGATGCGGAAGATGATCGAAGCATCGATGCTCACCTGTTGGCCGTCCGACGTGCGCGCATCGATCGAATCGTCGCCCCGGATTGCTCCTTCCGCCGGCGCGATGGACATGGTGTAGTTCTGATTCGAAATCGGGTACGTGATCACCGTCTCGACGAAGGGCACGATCAAGGTCAGACCCGGCTCCAGCGGTCCGCGCAGGCCGCCGGGCGAGATGGGGCTGATCACCACGCCGCGCGACTGCGCCTCAATGAACACCAGGCCCGCGCCGAGCGCGTTCAGGCTGATGCCGATCACCAGCAACAAGACCACCACGATGATCGAGATGCGCGTGGGGCGTCCCTGCGAGCGCAGGCTGACGACGTAAAACACGTACAGCACCAACAGGCCAATCGCGCCCCAGCCCACGATGCTCAGAAGAGGTGAGATACTCACGTTTATCCTCCATTTTGATTCGCGCATCACAGCGCGAAAGCGATCTTGGGAATCACAGGGGATTATACCCCCCTATTGCAAAGTCATGCGACGGCTGGCTGACATCTGCGCCGCCAGCCGAAACCCAGTTTCTGTCAGACACCGGATTGCTCTCGGCTTGCGTTTCCGCCTCACCGAACCGATAATCGGGCTATGCGGCAAACACTGGCTGAAATTGCAGCCATTGATGCGGTCGGGCCGTTCTGCCGGGTGCGATTCTCCGCGCCCGACCTGGCCGCCGCGCTGGAGCCGGGCCGCGCGGTGTTGGCCCGTTGGCCGGATGCCTACCTGCGCCGGGCGTGGTGGCCGTGCGCTATCGACGCCGATGCGTTCTCTGTGCTGGCGCATCCGGCGCAGATCGAGTCGCTGAGAACCGGCGATCGCGTGGATGTGTTAGGGCCGGTCGGGCGCGGATTTCAGGTCGATGTCGCCACGCGCAATCTTCTGCTCGTCGCCGGATCGACTTCGCTCGCCTTCACACTCGGCCCGCTGCTGCCGCTGGCCGACCGCGCGCTGCCGGAAGGCCGCTCGGTGACGCTGGCGTTTGCCGCGCCGAATCCCGAAGTGGCCTATCCCGTATCTTCACTCTCGCCGGCCATCGAGGTTATCCGGGCGATGGATACCGACCTGATCGATCTTCTGTCGGATGCCATCGCTTGGGCCGATCAGGTTCTCGCCTGCGGCCCGACCGGTTTCACGACGAGACTATCCGCCCACATCCGTTCGATTCGCCGCCCCGCGCCGCGCGGTTTCTTCCAGGCACTGAACCCGGTGCACCTGCCGTGTGGCGTCGGCGCGTGCGGCGTGTGCCGAACCGGATCGCGGCTGGCCTGCGTCGACGGGCCGGTGTTTGAACTGAATGACATCTGAAGTCAATGAAAGAGGTCTGTCATGATCGAGCTCGCGCCACAGCACAAAACCGGCCTGTCGCTCAAGTCGCCGATAATGCCTGCCTCGGGCAGCGCCGGATTCGCCGCCGAGTACGCCGCGCTGATCGATTGGAGCCGCTGGGGCGCGTTCGTCACGAACCCGGTCACGGCGCGACCGCGCCCGCCCGCGGGCGAGCCGGTCACTATCGATCTGGGCGCGGCCGTGCTGATGCACGCCGGTATCCCCAATCCCGGCGTCCGTGCTGTGATCGACGATAGTCGCAGCGCGTGGAAGCGCATGGGCGTGCCGGTGATTGTTCATGTTGCGGGCACGACACCCGATGACGTGGCCGAATGTGTGGTGCGGCTGGCGATTATCGACGAGGTACATGCGGTGGAGCTGGGCGTGCGCGACGAAGAAGACGAGGGCGCGATCGCCGCGCTGATCGGGGCTGCCATCGAGGCGAGCGAGAAGCCGGTGCTGGTGCGGCTGCCGTTCGAGCGCGCCGCCGAGTTCGCAGCCACGTGCGTCGACGCCGGCGCGAAGGCGCTGGTCGTCGCCGCGCCGCCGCGTGGAACGCTGCTGCACGGCGATGGGTTTGTGTCGGGCCGAATTTACGGTCGGGGTGTGCTGCCGCTCGCGCTGCGCGCCGTGCGAGAGGTTCATGCGCTCGTCGACGCGCCGATCGTCGCGTCGGGCGGGGTCCACGCCGTCGAAGATGCGCGGGCCATGCTGAGTGCGGGTGCGGTCGCGGTGCAGGTCGATGCGCTCATTTGGCGCGATCCGAAAGCGGCGCTGGCGATTGCGGAGGCGTTTGCGACGGACTAAGAACGGCCCTCCCGGCTTCTGAGGGAGGGCGGGTTTCTCTTACTCGCCCACATCACTCAGAAGTTCAGGCAGGTCATCGTAGTCATACGGTGGCCGCCTGCGCACAGCTACAACGGCTACCAGATGCACATCGGTCTCAATAACAGCGTACAAGATGCGCCACTGATCGAGCCGCAGGCGCCGCAGTTCAGCGCCCGCCAGTTCGAATTCGAGTCGGCGAGTATTTGACGGGCGGGGATCGTCGGCGAGATCTTTAATGGCACGACGTATTCGTTGCCGAACATGCCCCGACAGGTGTTTGATCTCGGCCTGTGCAGTGGGCGAGACGTCAAGCCGGTACTTCACCGGCTTCCTCCCATTCGCTTAACTCCGCCTCAAATTCTTCCCATGCTTTCCAACCATTCGGGCGCTCACCGCGCGCCAGCACTTCTAGATCGGCAGCGGCCTGGCGCAAGATGTCGCTATCCTCTTGATCTTCAAGCCGCTCGACAATTGACTTCCACGTTGCCAGATCGACAAGCACTGCTGCTGGTTGTCCATCCGGCCCGACGACGTAACTCGGAGAGCGGATTGTCTGGAGCCATTTTTGAGTTGTCATGGCGATCCTCCACTTTTTAGGCTTGGGCCGGCTGGAGTGCTGAACCAAGTCGTTACGCGATACCGAAGTTCAGTATAACACCGCCCGGAATGAGAAGCAACACAACCCGCAAAAAGATGAAGGGCGCGTGCGCGCCCTTCGTTGTTCTCTGCCAGTCGCTCGTCAATACGTCGGCAGGCTGGGGTCGATCTCCCTGGCCCAGGCGTTGATGCCGCCGCGCAGGCTCTTCACGCGGAAACCCGCTGCTTTCATCAATTGCGCGGCATCCAGGCTGCGCGCCCCACTCTTGCACAACAACACGTAGTCTTTCGTCGTGTCGAACGTGTTCAAGCGGGCCGGCAACTCGCCCTTGGGGATTAACTGCGCGAAGTCGACGTGCGAGATGTCCCACTCGTGCGGCTCGCGCACGTCGATGACGACCAGATTTTGGCCGTCCCGGTCGACCTGCTGCTTCAGGTCCTTCACCGTGAGCTCCATCCCCTGCTCGGCCTCGACCGCGTGCGGGACGACGCCGCAGAAGGCATCGTAGTCGATGAGCGCGGTCACGGTCGGATGCTCACCGCACACGGGGCAGTTCGGGTTCTTGTGCAGTTTCAGCGTGCGGAAACTCATCTCCAGCGCATCGTACAGCAGCAAGCGCCCGATCAGCGGCTCGCCCTGGCCGATGATCAACTTGATCGCTTCGGTTGCCTGAATCGTCCCGATCACGCCCGGCAGCACGCCCAGCACGCCGCCTTCGGCGCACGAGGGGACCAGTCCCGGCGGCGGCGGTTCGGGGTACAGGCAGCGATAGCACGGCCCCTCTTTGGCGTAAAAGACCGACGCCTGCCCCTCGAAGCGGAAGATGCTGCCGTACACGTTCGGCTTGCCGAGCAGCACGCACGCATCATTCACCAGATAGCGCGTTTGAAAGTTGTCCGTGCCGTCGATGATGATGTCGTAATCACGCAGGATGTCCAGCGCATTCGCGCTCGTCAGCGGATCGCCGTAGGTATCCACCTGGATGTGCGGGTTGACGTCGAGCAGGCGTGCTTGGGCCGATTCGCGCTTGGGCTTGCCGAGCGCCGATTGGCCGTGAATGATCTGCCGCTGCAAGTTGCTCTCGTCAACCACGTCGAAATCGACGATGCCGATACGGCCCACGCCGGCTGCCGCCAGATACAGCGCCAGCGGCGACCCCAGGCCGCCTGCGCCCACGGTCAGTACGCTGGCCGCTTTGAGTTTCTTCTGCCCTGCCACGCCGACTTCGGGCATGATCAGGTGGCGGCTGTAGCGCCGGATTTCGGCGTGACTCAGTTCTACCGATTGAATGTCTTTCATCACTTCTACTCCATCCCGGTTGGCTGGCTGGTTGGCTAGTTGGCTGGTTGGTTGGCCGGTCGGTTAGTTGGCGCGTTCACTGCGGGTTGGCAGGCGCGCTCGAATTGCTCGCGCAATTTCACCGCGCCGGCGATCCCCTGGTTGATCGCTTCGACGTGCCCGCTGCCGTCCAGGACGATCGTCGTGGGCAGCGACCACACGCCGAAGCGCGTTGCCATGTCCGGCTGCTCGGTCACGTCGATCACGCGCAGGCTGATCCGATCGCCCCATTCGTCCATCAACCGATTCACGATCGGCATCTGCTGCAACTTGCACGGCGCGCAAGTCGGGCTGGTGAACACCAGGAGCGACGGGCGACCCACGCAGTCACGCCTGGACGCGGCAACCGCCTGTCGCCGCTGCGCCGAGAGCAGGAGCCGATAGGCCAGCACGCCCAGGCCGATCAGAACGATCGTGATCGCAATTCTTTCCAGCATGGGTCACTTCCGTTCGATGGGGGCGACGGTGAAGCCCCGCACGCCCAGGCGATTGAACCAGTAATACATCATGCAGCCGACGCAGATGCCGGCGAACAGATTGAGCGCGGCGAGGGCGACGACGATCCACGTCAGCACCCAGCCGGCGATCGGGCTGGTCAGGGCAAACGCGATGGTCGCTAGGGTCAATACCACCCCGCCGACGCCCTGCGCGAACAAATGCGGTTCGGGGTTATCCACGCGCACATCGGGCTGCGCGATCTTCAGCGGCTTCAGCGCGTAGAGATACACTGCCTTGAACAGCGCCGCATTCGGCCACAGCGTGCCCACCAGCATCACCGCCGCGACGAACGTCACCAGCGGCCAGGCATTCAAGATAAACGCCAGGATCGACAGGCCAATGATGAACGCCTGATTCGTCCGCAGCGCAGAATGATCTACTTTCCGCTCGTTCATGATGTCCTCCTCCGTAACAGTAGTAGGTCGCCAGTGATCAGTCATCAGTCGTCAGTAATCAGTCGTCAGTAATCAGTCCGTTTCAATCCGCTTGTCCGTTTCCCATCCGTTGATCGCCGCCCGCCACCGACGGCACGATGCTCAACGTCGCGCCGTCCGTCAATGGTGTGTCGCCCTGCCTCAAATAGCGGATGTCTTCATCACCCAGATACACGTTGACGAACGAACGGAGCCGGCCGTCCTCGCTGAACAGGTGACGCCTCAAGTCGGGATGAGTCGCCGTCAGCGCGTCGAGCGCCTGGTTGACCGTGGCTCCCGCGACAGCCACCGTTTTCTGCCCACCCGCGTACTGGCGAAGCGGAGTCGGTATCACGACATTCACATTCATTGTAGTTGGACTCCTCGCGTAGGTTAGACAAAGGACGAAAGACGAAGGACGAATAGGCTTCTCTCAACCTCATCGTTGGTCATTCGTCGTTAGTCATTGGTCATTCGTCATCTTTCATTTCTCATTGCTCAGCCACCCTGGCTTGATGTCCTGCGCATCGAACGTGCTGTGATCCTCGCGCAATTGCCAGGCCAGCACCTCGCGCGCCCGACCTTGCTGCACCGAAACAATCACGTAGGCCCAGTTGGGCAGGGCGTGATCGCGATCGAACACCGACGGGATGGCCGGATGATCGGGATGCGAGTGGAAGTAGCCCACCATGTCGAGATCGCGCGCGTCGGCTGTGCGCTGCTCGCGCAGCATCACGTCGCTCGGAATCAAATATCGGCGGCGGCGCTCGGCATCGACCGCCCACGTGTTCGGCACGACGCGCACCTCGGTCACGACGGCGTGCCCGTTCTCGAAGCGGCCTAACAACAACCCGCCACCTTCTTCGGGATACGTGGACTGGACGTGCTCCTTGATCAGGGCGAGTTGATCATCACTGAGCACCAGGTTCATCGTTCCACCACCATTCGCCGGCTTCGCACGCGCGGCCCGTCGAGCGTGTCTTCAATCTCGTACCCGGCGGCGGCGGCCTGCTCGCGCAGCGCATCGGCTTCCTGCCAGCGCTTGGCGATGCGTGCCTTCTGCCGCTGCTGGGCGAGCCGCAGGATGTCATCCGGAATCGATTCTTCGACGGGACGCCATTCGGCCAATCGCAGGCCGAACACACGATCGAAGAGCAGCAGGGTCGCCTTCTTCGCCGAATCGGGCAAATCGCTCTTAAGCAGTTCCCACGTCAACGCGACAGCGCGCGGTGTGTTCAGATCGTCGTTGATGTGCGCCGTGAACTTCTCGGCGAAATCCTCGTCGATCGCGCCGGGTTCGCCCCACTCGTGCGCCGCTGTGCGCAGGCGATTTAACGCCGTCGCCGCGCCGTCCACGCTCTCCCAGGTGAAGTTCAGCCGCGCGCGATAGTGCGCACCCAGGCACAGGAAGCGATACGCCAGCGGATCGTAATCGCGATCGAGCAGCGCCTGCAATCGCAGGAAGTCTCCCGACGACTTCGACATACGCGCATCGCCGACTTGCAGGAAGTAACCGTGCAGCCAGAAATTCGCCAGCCGCGTGCCGTAGCATGCCTGCGACTGCGCGATCTCGTTGGTGTGATGCACCGGGATATGATCTTCGCCGCCGCAGTGGATGTCGAAGAACGTGCCCAGGTATTTGATCGACATCGCCGAGCACTCGATGTGCCAGCCCGGAAATCCAATGCCCCACGGGCTATCCCATTCCATCTGCCGCTTTGAGCCGGATGGGCTGAACTTCCATAGCGCAAAATCGGTCAGATGCCGCTTCTCGCCGATGCCCACGCGCGCGCCGGCTTGCAAGCCCTCGATGTCGAGCCGGGCCAGGTAGCCGTAATCCGGTAGTTTCGAGGTGTCGAAGTAAATGCCGTCCGACGTGCGATAGGTGAAGCCCTTCGCCTCGATGCAGCGGATGAACTCGATCTGCTCGGCGATGTGATCAGTGGCCTTGCACCAGATCACCGGCTCGAGCACGTTCAACCGGCGCAGGTCCTCTTTGAAAACCTGCGTATACATCTCCGCGATTTCCCACGCCGACCTGCCTGCGCGACGCGCGCCTTTTTCCATCTTGTCTTCGCCGGTGTCGGCATCGGACACCAGGTGGCCCACGTCGGTGACGTTCTGAATGTGCTTGACGTGGTAGCCGTCGAACTCCAGCACGCGGCGCAGCACATCCTCGAAGATGTACGTGCGCAGGTTGCCGAGGTGAGCGTAGTCGTACACGGTCAAGCCGCAGCAATACAACCCCACTTCGGTCGGACGCAGCGGTGTGAAATCGCGCAGGCTTCTTGAATAGGTGTCGTAGAGCTTCAAGGTCATATCGTTATCAGTGGGACAGTTATCAGTGAACACTGACTCACTGGTCACTGCTCACTGGCCACTGATCACTGGCTCACTGATCACTCGTTTCGCCAGAAGCGCTCGCTGACGTACTTGAAACCCGCGTCGGGCAGAACCGTCACGACGACGCCCGCGCGCAGGCTCGACGCTAGACGGATCGCAGTCACGACTGCCGCCGCCGCCGACACGCCGACGAACAGGCCTTCTTCCCGCGCGAGCCGTTTCGCCATCTGGAACGCATCCTCCGTCGCCACGGTCACACCCACATCGATCAGCGCTTCGTCGTAAATGCCGGGCCGGATCGCGGTCGGCATGTGCTTGAGTCCCTCCAGCCCGTGCAGCGGCGAATCGGGCTGAACCGAGATCAGCCGCACGCCGGGATTGAGCTCACGCAGGCGCCGGCCCGTGCCCATCATCGTCCCGCTGGTGCCCAGCCCGGCGACGAAGTGCGTCACGCGCCCATTCGTCTGCTCCCAGATTTCGACGCCGGTCGTGCGATAGTGCGCCTGCCAGTTGGCCGGGTTGTTGTATTGGTCGGCGTAGAAGTAGCGATCGGGATTCTGGACGTAGCGACGCTTCGCTTCCCGCTGCGCGCCGTCGGTGCCCTCCATTGGATCGGTCAGGATCAGGTTCGCGCCCAGCGCGCGCAGGATCGCCAGTCGCTCCGGGCTGGCATTCGCCGGAATCGTCAGCTCGGCCGAGTAGCCGCGCGCCGCGCACAGCGTGGCATACGCAATGCCCATGTTGCCCGAGGTCGCGTCGAGCAGTGTGACACCCGGATGCAATTCGCCGGCCTGCTCGGCGGCCAGGATGATTTCGCGCGCGGCGCGATCTTTCACCGAGCCGCTGGGATTGAACCACTCGGCCTTGACATACAGCTCGACGCCGGGGCGGCCTGAAAAGACGCGCCGGAGCGGCACGAGCGGCGTGTTACCGACCAGGTCGAACAGGCCGGTTTGCACAAGCGGTCGCTGGATTGTCAGAACATCGGAGATCATGGTCGTTCCTCCGCCGGATCAGTGCCAGCGCGAGGAACAGGGGCAAGTGGGCGTCGCAAACAAAAAGACCAACGCAGCGCCGAAACGCAACGTGACTATGCTCTCCTATCCCCCGCGGAAGCACAGTCACCGGCCGTCGTTGGTCTATCGGTTCATTCGAGACCCGAGGCGGCGACTAGCGCTTCCGCCTCAGACACATGCAATAGTGGTGCACAGGCTGCCTCACCTTAAGAATTTGCACGGGATTATATCCGTATTGGCGATAAGCGTCAAGATTCCCACTTGAACAACTTGACCGCCAACACCGCCGATGCGGCCAGCCATGCGACCATCAGCAGCAGGTTCGTACCCATCGGGTTGGTCGGCGCACTGCCAACCATCACCTGTCGCAGTGCGTCGATGACGTAAGTCAGCGGCAGGGCCGATGCAATCGGTTGGATGAACGACGGCAGGAACGACAGGGGGAAGAACACCCCTGACAGGAACATCATGGGCAGGTTGACCATCTGGCCGATACCCGCCGCGCTCTCTTCCGAATTCGCCAGCCCGGCGATGGCGAACCCGATCGCGATGAACAGCAACGCGCCCAGCGCGACGATCAGCGCCAGCAGCGGCAGATTGTCGCCGATCTGAACCTTGAACACCAGGTTGCCCAGACCCAGGATGATCACGGCCTGCGCCATACCCACCGTCAGGCGGAAAGCGATCTGGCTCGCCAGCACGGTCGAGCGCGGGAGCGGTGTCGCGCCCAGGCGGCGCAGCACGCCTTGCTCGCGCAGCGCGACCAACGGTTGGGCTGTGGCGAACAGCCCCAACTGCATCAGCGACATTGCCAACATGCCCGGCACAATGAAATCGATCTGGCGCAGCGGCTTGGTCTGGATCTGCTTCGACTGGATGGTGAACAGCGGCGTCGTCTGGTGGATACGGCGCTCGGTCGCGTTCAGCACTTCGCGCACGATGCTTAACCCAGCCTGAGCAGTCGTCGTCGCCGAGGGGTCGTAATACACCTCGATGTTGCTGGCCTTGCCTTCGGCGATCGACTGCGACAGATTGTCCGGCACGACAATCACCATGTCGCGCTCGCCACGCTGCAATGCGGCTCGCTCGGCTTCGAGGTCGCGGCTCTCGTGCACTTTGAAGATCGGGACGCTCTTGAACGCCAGCACTACCCCTGCGCTTGCCGGATCGGAATCGCCGGCGACCAGACCCACATTGAAGTTGAGATCACCAATGCTGCCGCTGAAGATCAGCCCAAACAGCAGGATGAACAAGATCGGAAAGGCCATCGTCCAGAAGACGGCCATGCGATCACGCGCGTATTCTTTCAGATTGGCGATGTAGAGGTTGATGAAGGTCTTCATAGGAATTTACCTGACGGGTTAGTTGGGTGGTTGGCTGGTTGGATGGTTGGCTAGTCGCGGATGCTGCGGCCCGTGAGTTTCAGGAACACATCTTCCAGTGTCGCGCTGCGCACGGCTAAATCGCGGAACTTCAATTCCTTCCGCTCCGACATCGCCAGCAGCCCGGCCATCGACTGCGGTACGTCCGCGCTATACAACGTGACGACGTGGTCTTTGATCTTCGTGTCTGCAACGCCGGGCAACGTCTTCAGCATGTCGAGGCTAAGCGCATCGGCTACGGTGAACTCGATCGCCGTGTCCTTGAAGTGCTGGCGAATCAGGCTCTCCGGCGAATCGAGCGCGATGATCTTGCCGTGATCGACCACCGCCACCCGGTCGCACAGCGTTTCGGCTTCTTCCATGTAATGGGTGGTGAGCAGGACCGTCTCACCGCGCTTCTGCAAACGGTTGATGACATCCCATAGGTTGCGGCGCGCCTGAGGATCGAGACCGGTGGTCGGCTCGTCGAGGAAGACGATTTCGGGATTGTTGACGAGCGCGAGCGCCACCGACAGGCGTTGTTTCTGCCCGCCCGACAGGTCTTTGCTGCGCGTGCCGGCTTTCTCGGTTAGCCCGGCCATCTCGATCAGGTCGCTAGTGGGGACCGGCTTGCGCCCATCGAAGAACGACGCGAACAGGTCGATCACTTCGCGCACCGTCAGGCGCGGATACAGCGCCGTGGTCTGCAACTGAATGCCAATGCGCATTTTGATTTTCTTCGGGTCGGCTTGGGGGGCCATGCCCAGCACGCGGATCGATCCACCATCCGGCGCGCGCAGACCCTCGATCATCTCGACGGTGGTCGTCTTGCCTGCGCCGTTCGGGCCGAGCAGGCCGAACACCTCGCCGGGCTTCACCTCGAAACTAATGCCGTCGACGGCGCGCGTCGTGCCATAGTGCTTCTTCAGGCCGGAGACTTCGATCGCGTTCATCTCTTTCCCCTTACCAAAACTATTACCACGCATTCTATACTCGACGCGGGAACCATCTGCGGTTTGGCTCACCGACCGCGTCCTCGCGGGCTTTGAGCAGCAAAAAGCGCAACTTGTGACCGTGCGCATTCTAGCACCCACCTCTCAAGCCGTATTGAGCCAAGAGGCCGACTTGTGGTCGGCCTCTAGACGGATTCTGGTTCACTTCGCCAACTTCAGAACCTTAATTCTGGATGGCCTCCCTCTTCAGTGTTGGCGGTAGCACTTGGCGCACCTTTCACCGCAGAGGCGCGGAGAACGCTGAGCAAATTCAGAATCTCTGCGTTCTCTGCGTCTCGGCGGTGAGACCAACAATATGGAGGGAGACTACCTAATTCTGAAAAGCCTCTTGAAATCACCGGGCCGGCATCTGGAGCAGTGCGTCGAGGATAGCCTGCGGTGAGGGCGGATCGCCCGGAACGCGCGCAACGACATAAGGTTCCATCTCGCGCGGGAGGCCGGCCACATCCGGCGAATCTTTGAAGATGCCTCTGCCGATCGCGTCGTCGCCGACTAACACGATACGGCGCGGATCGGGCATGGCCTCGAACGTGAACCGCAGCGCCTCGCGCAGGCGGCGCGTGATCGGCCCCGTGATCAGCAGGATGTCGGCGTGGCGCGGCGAGGCCACCAGCCGCAGGCCGAAACGCTCGGCGTCATACACCGGATTGAACAGGTTGGCGACCTCAAGCTCGCAATCGCCGGACGAGCCGCCCGCAAAGTGCCGAATGAACAGCGACCGTCTTCCCCGGTGTCGATACGGTTGTGTGTACAAGCCGCGCCTGGCGAAAAGATGGCGAAGATTCTGTAGTGCCCGTCGCGTCAGGTTGAACGTGCGCATCACAAATCGTTTCCCGCGTACGAGAGGTTGAAGCTCTTGTTCACAATCGGGAAGTCGGCCAGCAGGATTTCGAAGCGCCGGCTCTCATCCGTATGCGGCTCGCTGGCCGCTTTCAGCGCAGGCCAGTTGAGACAGGACGGATCGCAGACCTTGCATCGATAAATCCGCTCGAACTTGTCCTTCATCAGCCAATACACGACTGGGCCGCGCCAACCCTCCGCATAGCCCAGCCCAAAGCGATAATTCGAGACCGGGCGCAAATTCACCACCGCGCAGAATTCCTCGTCGAGCCAGGCGTTCTCCCACAAATCCAAAAGACGCTCCACGATCCGCGCCGAGGCAGCGACCTCCGCCACGCGCGTGGCGTAACGTGCGAAGGCGTCGCCCGCCGTGCGCTCTTCCACCACGTACACATCCTCGTCCGGCAACCCGGCATTCCAGAGGTCGCGCAGTTCGGGGAGCCGTTCCGCATCGACCGGGTGCAGCCTGCGCCAGTCGCGCTCCAGACCGGAGGCGCGGGCGACCAGGCCGGTCGCCCCGATCTGCTCGGCCATCGGGCGGGCGATCATGCCGATGTTCATCAGCCGATTGCGGAATCCCGGATCGGTCAGGAGAAAACGCGCGACGGGCAAGAATCGGGCGACGGCCTGTCCGACTGGCGATCGGACCCGATCCGGGTTGAACGATTCGGGCAGCACGATCCCGCCGGGACGATTGAGGCCGCGCAGCAGGCGATGGCCGGAGAGGTCCTGATTCAGCCGCAGCAGCGCCTCGCGCGGAGCGGCCATTTCGGCGGCGGGCAGGTCGAGCGCCACGTCGTGCGCCAGCGCGGCGCAATCGCCCATGTGGTTGTAAAGACGTTCGAGTTCCAGGAAGAGCGCGCGCAGCAGTTGAGCCGGGCGCGGGACTTCGGCCGCCGTGAGCGATTCGAGCGCGCGGCAGTAAGCCAGCGAGTGGGCGAAGGCCGAATCGCCGACGATGCGCTCGGCCAGTTTCCAGCCGTCGCGCAGCGTGTAGTTGATCTGAAACAGCCGCTCGACGCCCTTGTGCGCGTAGCCCAACCGCGCGTCGAGCTGCTCGACGACCTCACCGGCGATGCGAAAGCGAAAGTGACCCGGCTCGATCACCCCGGCGTGAATCGGGCCGATCGGCAAATCCAGTTCCCCGGGCGCGAGCGGCGCGAGGTCGGCCTCCTCGGTGAAAGGGCTGGCCTGGCGACTGAGCGCAGCGCGAATGCCGGCGGTGCTGGAGGCCCGGCGCAAGGGGGCCAGGTCGGCAGGGTAAGTGGGGTGACGGAAGCAGGGTGGCGCAGGGACATCGCTTGAGGATGTCAGGCCGAAGCGCTCGGCGATTTCGCATTCAAAAGGTGTGGCGGCTGCAAACAGGTGAGCGAGCGAAGGAAAGGTGGCCGTGCCGCGACCCAGCGGCAGCATCAGCGTGACGAACAAATCGATGGACGGATGAGAAAAGACGGCGTACAGCTTGAAGCAATTGTCGGCCAGCTCGTGCTCGTCGTTGGCGACGAGCGTCACCAGGAAGTAGCCCTCGCGGCGCAGGTCGTAGGCGAGGTTGCGATACAGCTCGGGCGTGCGCGCCAGCAGGACGAGTTGATTCGCGGCGGGCGAGTAGAATTCTTCGTCCGCGGCGGTTCGCAAGCGCATCCGTTCGGTTTCTAGGGTGGACATGGCGCGGATTGAATGACCAGATCGGTGCTGCGCCGGATGAGGCCCGGGAAGTCGAGCGGCGTCGCCGGGATCACGAATCCAAAGATGATGATGATCGCCAACAGAATCATGAGCGGCAGGAGCGGGCGCACACTTTCCCGTTCGAGGTGAAACGGGGCCGGGCCGAGCAGAAGGCGCGCCAGGTGCACCACCAATCCGCCGAAAATAGCCGTCACCAGGATCAGGAACGCGGCGACGGCGAAGACAACCAGCGGCTCCGTCGCTCGTTCGACGGCAGCCCACACGATCAAGAACTCGCTCTGGAAAATGTTGAACGGCGGCGAGCCGACCAGCGCCAGGCCGCCCATCGCCAGCAGCCCGCCGTGCAGCGGCGCGGCTTTGAGAACGCCGCGCAACGGCTCGTCGTCGCCGTGTTCTGCGATCGGCGCGCGGTGCTGCGCGTACAGCGTCCGCGTGTGACCGTAGGCCAGGAACATCAGGGCTTTGGTCAGCGCATGATTGAACGAGTGGAGCAGTGCGCCGAACACGCCGATCGGCCCGCCGATGCCCAGGCCGAAGGCGATGATGCCCATGTGCTCCAGGCTGTGATAAGCCAGCAGCCGCTTGAACCGATTGCGCTTGAGAATGAACGGCGTCGCCGTCGCCAGGGAGAACAGTCCCACCATCAGCAGAAAGCCGGACGTGAGCTGATTGTTGCACGGGCTGAGATTGGTGAGCGTGTAAAAGCGCAGAATGGCGAAGAGCGCCGATTTGAGCAGCACGCCGGAGAGTAACGCGCTCACCGGCGACGGCGCTTCGCCGTGCCCGTCGGGCAGCCAGGTGTGCATCGGCGCGAAGCCGGCCTTGGTGCCGTAGCCGACCAGCGCGAACAGGAAGGCCAGTTGAATCAAGTCCGCGTCGAGGCGGCCGGCGATAGCCTGTAAGTTGTGCCAGCTCATCAAGTCACCAGGGCGCTTTTGGATGTCCTCCGGCGTGGCTGCCGCCAGCAGGACGGTGCCCAGCAGCGCAAAGATGATCCCGGTCGTCGTGATCACCAGGTATTTCCATCCCGCTTCGAGCGCCCGCCGGTCGCCCCGGAAGCGGACGAGCAGCGTGGACACCAGCGTGGTCAACTCGACCGCCATCCACAGCAGGACGAGGTTATCGACCATGGGCACCAGCACCATGCTGAAGTGAAACAGGTTGAAGAAAAAGTGGAAGTAGGCTGCCCGCTCGCCTGACTGGGTGTGGCTTTCGTGCTGCAAGAAGGACGGCACGTAACACGCCGCGAAAAACGCGACCAGGTTGACCAACACCAGGAAATAGACACTGAGCGCGTCGAGGTAAAAGCTGACGATCCAGATCGAGGCGGTGAATGAGGGCTGTTCGGCCAGCGCGGCGACCAGCAGCAGCGATGCCGCCAGCGAAACAGACGACAACCCGATCGTCACCACGTCGAACGCGCGGCGCGGCACTCGCGCCAGCGCGCCCAGCGCGACTAGCGCCGCCGCGCCTAATGGCGTGAACAGGATCAGATAAGCCAGGAGATTGAGTTTCCCGTCGGACATGCGCTCAACCTCGCAGCTCACGCTGATCGTTCACGTCGATGCTCCCAGAGGCCCGGTGCAGATCGGGCAGCAGCACGAACAGAATCATCAGCGTCAGCAAGATGTAAAGCAACAGGCTGACGATAAAGACGGTGAGCGCCGGAGCCGGAACGACTCGCACGACGGCCAGAAACAGGCCGTGTTCGGCGACCAGCAGCCCCATCACCTGCGCGATGAGATTGCGCTGCGTGCCGAGCGCGAATAACCCAAGCACCAGTAACCCCACCGCGAGAATCAGGCTGAATTGGTCATAAGGCGCTTCAGCCGGCCGGAACGCAATGACGTAAGTCGTCATGACCAGGCCCAGGTCCACAAAGCCGACCCCGGCGTGCACCTGCCCCGGGCTGTGCCGAAGCCAGAACGAGGCGGCCTGCGGCAACAGAGTATGCCGGTACGATCGCTTCAAGTGGAGGCTCTCGTCACTGCCCGGCGGTGGAATCGTCGCGCGGGCCAGCATGATCTCAATCGTGGCGAGCAGTAAGAGCGGCGGGATCATCGCGCCCAGCATCAGGGGTTCTTCCCTTTCCACTGCGGTCAACAGCGCGACGCTCGCCAGCAGCAGCGACTGGAATTGATACAGCCGGATCATCTTCCGAATATCGGCGATGAGGACGATACCCAATGCCAGCGCCAGCAGCGCCGCCGAGAAGATACGAATCAATTGCTGCAAGGTTTCGGGCGTCATCGCAGGAAATTGTTGATGAAGTCGAACAGGATCGCGCTCAAGGCCAGCATCAGCGGAAACACCGCCGACCCCAGAATAGCGCGCAGGCGATATTTGGGCCGGGTCGTTTCCCACACGGCTAACCCCAGGATGAAGGCCAGATACACAACCAGCCGCAACAGCACCGCAAGCCCGCTGAACCCGGCCACGATTGACGGATCGAAACTGTAAATGATCAGCGTGAAGAAGAACGTCAGCCGGATCGACCCGGCCCATTCCCACATCGCCAGCTCAAGCCCGCCGTACTCCAGCGTGACCGCGCTCTCGATCATCGTCAACTCGAGCCGGGTCTCGGCATTGTCGAACGGCAGGCGTCCGGTTTCCAGCAGGAGCACGCCCAACAAGCCCGCGCCGATGAGCAAGTGAGGCAAGAAGCGCAGGAATTCCGGCGCGGCGGAAGACGGCTGTTGCAGCGTGTGCGCATACGCCAGCGCGACGAGCGCCGGCTCGGCCAGCACGTGAAAGAACATCGCCCGGCTGCCGCCCAACGCAGTCAGCGGTGAGCCGGTGTCGAAAGCCGCCAGCGCCGTGACGAATTTGGCAAGCGCGAGCAGGAAGACGATCGTGAGCAGATCGGTGCCGGCGTGATCGGGCGAAACGAACGCGCCCGAAATCAGCCCGGTGAGCAACACGTAGGTCACGAAGTTCAGATAAGGCGCAACGCCGAACACGAGCGACGCCGTTTCGGGCCAGGTCGGGCGCTTGCGAGCGAGTTTCCACAGGTCCCGATACGGCTGAAGCGGCGATGGCCCTTGCCGCGCTTGCAGGCGCGCCCTGGCCCACTGGAGCAGCCCCACGACCAGTGGCGACAGCGCGATCGACAGTATCCACTGAAGGTAAGCGGCCACGCTATAGTTTCCCTCTGCAACATCTACATCGACCACGAAGATTTTTGGACGCGGATGAACGCGGATTCACGCTGATTTTGCTTCGATCTGCGTTCATCCGCGTGAACACATGCGGTGCAGTGCTCCCGTCAGCGTCCAATAGACTTGGTTGCGGCAGGCGGCCACGCTATGATCTCGTCAGCCAAAGCAGCAACAGCGCCAGGAAGAACGCGCCCAGCATATACAGCAAATACCCGCGCAGGCTCCCGCTCTGCACGCGGCTCCCCACGCGCTCGGAGAGCGTGGCGCTGAAATCCAGAAACGTGTTGATCGCGCTGCGCAGCGGGCCGACGATGTGCTCCTGCGCCGAGACATCCATGCGCGCGTACACGTAGTCGGGACGGCGGGTTTGCGTCGAGCCGGTAGATTCGGGTGATGGCTCCCGGCGACTGAAGTGGCTCCACAGCCAGTACGTGAACGCCGCGCCGGTGTACTGCATACGACGCGCATCGTACACTGCGCCGCCCACCCACACCCTGCCGCGCCGGGCGTGCTTCATGCGAAGCCAGGCGACGATCAGAACCAGCGCAGTCAAAGCGGCCAGTGTAAAGATGGGCAGGAGGGAAAGCATCGTGGTAGATTCTTCCCCGATCGACAAGGTAGAGGAGTTCCAGACGAGGGCATTGCGTGCGCCGAGGCTGCGCGCGATACCGGCTAAGAAGAGCGTGACGGGCTGCGCGAGCAAGCCCAGCATCAGGCACAACCCGGCCAGCACGCCGACGACACCCAGCATGTTCAATGGCGCATCGCCTTTTTGGGCCTTGTCCCAAATCTCCGGCTTGTGCGGTGAGCCGAGAAGACTACGTCCCGCGATTTTGACGAAGGCCAGCGCCGTCAGGCTGAAGGCCAGCGCCAGCAGCAGGATACCGGCGGCGAGCGCGATCAGCGCGAGCACGCGGTCTTCATTCTGGCCGGCGCTGTTCAACCCGCCGAACAGCCCGGCCAGCGTGAGCCATTCGCTGACGAAGCCGTTGAAGGGCGGCAGCCCGGCAATCGCGATCGCGCCGATCAGAAACGCCGACGCCGTCCACGGGTAATACCGCCACACACCGCCCAGCTCGCGCAAGAGGACCGCGCCCCCCGTCCGCTTCTCGATGATGCCGGTGCACAGGTACAGCAGGCTCTTGAAGACGGTGTGATTGAGCAAGTGATAGAGCGCGGCCACCAGGCCGATCTCGACCAGGCCGATCGGAGCGCCGCCGGCCGAGGCCGCCAGCGCCAGCCCGATACCCGCCAGAATGATCCCGATGTTTTCCACGCTGTGATAGGCCAGTGCGCGCTTGAGATCGTGCGCCAGGGACGCGAAGAAGACGTTGTAGGCCGCCGTCACGCCGCCGATGATCAACACCAGCCAGCCCCACCAGGCCGCCGCCGGATAGAGAAACTCGAAGAACACCCGCAGCATCAGGTACAGCGCGATCTTGATGCCGATGCCCAGCGACATCGCATGGGTCGTGGTCGGCGACGAGGGGTGCGCCAGCGACACCCAGAAATGCAACGGAAAGGCCCCGGCCCGAATGCTCAGTCCACCGAATGCCAGCAGGAAGACCAGCGTGGCTGCCAGCGGCTCATCCCCAAGATTGAGGCGCGGCCGATCGGCCGTTCCCCGGAAAGTACCCAGGTCGAAGATATCGACGTTGCATTGAGATAAACCCTCAGGGCAAAACTGCCCCCGGGCGTGCAGCGCCAAAACGAGAAAAGCGGCGAGGATCAGCGCCGTGCTGATCTGGCTGATGACGAGATACGCGGTGATGGCGCGCTGATGTTCCTCGACTTCAGGGTAGCGGTTGTGCTTGTACAGGATCAAATAGCCGAAGGCGAGCGTGGCGACTTCGAGCGCCAGGATCAGGAAGAAGACGTGATTCACCACGACGGTGCACAGCAGCGCCAGGACGAAGAGATTGTAAAAGCCCGCCACCCGATTGCGCTGATCGTCCCCGGCCAGCCAGCCAAACGAATACACCGACACGCCGATCGATAGCGCCGAGATCAGAAGGACGAAGAATGCAGCCAGGCGATCGACGTACAGCGAAGCCGACAGCCGCAAGCCCGATACGATCTCGTTCTGCCACAGACTTGCGGTGGCGGGTTCGCAAGTTGCAGACGAGCAATAGGCGAACAAATACCATCCGGCTGCGGTTGCGGCCAGCATTCCGCCGAGCACGGCGAAGACGAGGCTCGCGTACAGCGTCAGGGTTTTATCGCGCTCCTCGTCGGCGAGAAACCGCGACGGCGCAATCCGCCGATACACGCCGCTCGCAAAACCGAGGCCGAACAGCACGGTGACGGCAGCCGTGATGTGTAACAGGCCACTCTCAAGGGCGGCGTCAGATAGCGGCATGAGGAGGTCCCGACAAGGTCTCGATGACCTGCGCCAGTGTATCGGCCAGCAGGTTCTCGTGCTGGCCGCGCTCGTTGAGCCAGTACCGGAACAGCGGCGTGCCGAAGACGTAGCCGCGCCGCCCCGCGTCGAGCACGATCGCCTCGACGACGTTGCGCAGCCAGCGCACATGCTGCTCGTACAGCGTTTTGAGTGTGGTTTCGTCGTAAGGCGCGCGGACGTCCAGCACGCGCGCGCGAATCTGCGCCCACAGCGTCTCGTGATTGAGCGGCTCGGGCGAGGCCAGCAGGTGGATCAGGATCAGCCGGCCAAACGGATCGGTGTGATCCCACAGGTAGGCGAAGTGATCGTAGGCGGCTCGCCCGCGCCCGACGATGTTCTCGACCACGATCTGCACCGTGCTGCGCAGCACGTAGTTCGTCTGCTTCGCGTTGAGGTGCTCGACGATCTCGCTGCACAGCAGTTGCAGGAAGTAAGGGTGGCATCCGGTCTGCTCGAGGACGGCTTCCACCGCTTCGTCCAGAAATTGCACGCGCTCGCCGGCGATCGGATCGCGGATCAGGCGGCGGGCATCGCCGGGATTCAAGCGCGTGATCTCGACGATGCGGAACACGTTGAACAGCGGCGAGGCGTAATCCCGCACGGCCTGATATAAGCCCGCCGCGCTGGCGACCACCCAGGTGATGCGCTGGAGGTAGGTGATGATGTGGCGGAGGTGGTAATAGAACTCAGGCTCGGTGATCGTTTCGACCACGTCGAACTCGTCGAGCAGGACGACCAGCCGCCCGCCCGGCGGCAGCGCCGCCAGGTAGCGCTCCATCTCTTGCTGGAAGATGGCCCGGGTCATCGAGTCGGCGGACTCCGGCGGCTCCGGACTCAGCCCGACGGCCTGCGCGGTGGCCGTGCACACGGCGCGATAAAACTCCGAGGCCGACAGGCCGCGCCCACCGACGCCGGGCAGCCCGGACAGATCGAGGAACGCGGCGCGCAGCGTGTCGAGCGGTGCATCCCAGTCCCGGTGAATCCCGAAGTGCGCGCGCGCGTCCGCCGTATTCTCGATGATCGCTTTGAGCATGTACAGGGCCGAGGTCTTGCCGGTGCGCCGCGCGCCGCGCACCAGGATGTTCTGCGTGGCGCTGGCGACGAGATGATCGACGACCGACAGCACTTCGGCGCGGCGGCCATAGAAGTGTCTAGGCTCCTGGATGGGGTTGCCGAAGATGTACGGGTTGGCCTTGCGCGTGAAAGGCCCGCGATCGAGGCTGATGACCTGCGCGGTAAAATCCTGCGGCTTGCTGTGATAGCCCTGCTGATCGTGATACTTGATCGTGAAGCGCAGGGGGAGTTGATCGTCGACGCGCGGCTGGATCTCAAACGCGATCGAACTGGTCGCCGAGGGCGGCAGCTGCTCGATGTCCACGTTAGCCGTCAGGCTCAAGATGCTGAAACGCTCGGAATCGTCCAGCGTCACCGTCACGCCATCGGCGGGCGCGCGGCCCAGATTGCGCAGCGCCAAGGTCACGTGCGACGGCTGGTGCTGCTGAACCGTGGAAGTCGACAACTGCAATTCGAGCAGCGCGCTGCCTTTGAGATTGCGCGCCAGGTTGCCCGTTTGCCAGATCGTCTGGCTGTACAGCGCACGCAGCACAGCCAGCTCGTGCGGCAGGGCGAACAACTGGCGCTCGGTATCTTCCAGGTGGGCGATCATCTGTTTGAGGCGGCGCACCTTGTCGTCTTCGTGAAGCGTGCTGAGATACAGCAGGCGGATTTGTTCGGCGAAGATGGCAAGTTCTTGAAAGCCGCGCACGAAGAATTCGGAGAGCAGCGGAGGCCGGCTCTGGGCGTTGGCCGCCGTGCGCCGATAATCGGAGCGGCTGCCGGCCGGCGCGGAGATTTGATCCAGGTAATCCTGAATCACTTCCGGCTGGCCGCCGCCGCTCATCAGCGAGACCGATGCGTTGGCGACATTCCGCACTTGCTGAGCGTGCGCGAGGAAGTCTGCGTCCGCGTTCGGCGCGTTACACACGACCGACAGGTGTCGCACCACTTGCCGCAACTGCGTTTCGATTTGCAGGCCGGCTCCCTCGGGCTTGTGGCATCCGAACCAGGCCGCCAGGCCCAAATAGTAGTTTTGCGCAACCCGATCGCCCTGCTCGGCCAGCGCGTTGAGGACGACGATCAACGTCTGATAGGTCGCGCGCAGGAGTTGCTCGTGGAAACCGCGCACCTCCGGCGAAGGGTTCTCCAGGCCCAGAAGGATGCAGGCGCGCCAGGCCGCGTCGAGGGCCGATTCCAGATCGAGTTCGCGCTCACGGCGCACAAAGGGCGACATCGCCGATATATCGCGTGCCAGCAGCGCCAGCGTCTGTGACAGCTCGGGCACGCGGCCCGCGCGCCAGAAGATGTGCCCCAGGTCGGCGCACTCGGCTGCACCGTGTTTTCTCAGGTAGGCAGCCAGCACCGGCAACGCAAAGGTCACGTCGCCGGCCGGAACGGTTCGCGCGCCGCGATCGAACAGCATCTCGAACGAGGCCAATTGGAACCGTCCTGCGTCGGGCGCTTCGACTCCGGGCAGTGTCCGGTAATAGCGCGATCCGGCTCCCGTCTGAGCGAAGTCTTCAAAACTGGAATCCGGCACGAAGCAGACCAGGTCGTCGATCTCTTCGTCGGCCAGCCAGCATTCTGCCGCGAGGCTCCAGGCGGGGATACGGAAGCGCGCTTCCCGGCGGGATCGCCGATGGCAAAGATGCGCCAGATCGAACAACGTTTGGCACAGCGCGCCGGAGCCGCCGGCCGCGCGCAGGATGGGGCGCAGATCGATGAAGTGAGGCGCGCGTGGGTTGATGTCGGCCCGGAAGAGTTGTATTTCTTCGAGCGCGATGAGCCAGTCGCCCGGCCCGATCGGATCGGCGGATTCGAACTCGGCCAGTGCGATCACATCGCGCTCCGCCGTGTCGCCGCGCGACAGATAGATCCATTGCGCGGCGAAGTCCTGTAAGTAGCGCCACAAATCGGCTCCCAGGCGAAGCGCGATCAGGCCGTGCGTCGGTCGCCGGGCTAACAAGTTCGGCAGAGCCAGCGCGATGATCTTGGGAAGCGCGCGCGCCCGGAGCGGCTGGTTGGACTCGGGCGCAATCTCGTCGACAAACCCCAGCATGGCGACGGCCAGGGCGTAAGCGGTCTGGTTCAAGCCCCATTGGCCGATGGAGTGCCTGAGCAGCGGCTCGATCGAGTGAAAGCGCGGCCCTTTGGTCAGAAGATCGGGCCGGATGACATCGAGCTCCGAGAAGCACACGACCGGGCCGTTGTACGGCGAGAGATCGAGGATCGGTAGATCGTCGAGCAGCAGGCACTCAGCCCGGGGTAGCCGATCGGGTAGTTCATCGACGTAGACGTAAGCCGGAGGATGATCGCCGGTGGATTGCAGCACGGCGATCAGGTTGCGGGCATCCACCGCTCGAAGGAGCGCGGCAGGGTCGAGACGGTCGGGAAAGGTGAAGGTAGTCATATCCCGGCGTGCGCGGCGATGAGTCTGGAGCGCTGGATCGGCGAAGACGAAGGCGAGGAGGACAGCGGCTGATTATCGGCGCGGAATGAATTTCACGTTGCGAAGCAGGTAACCCATCCCCGTCCGTGTTTGGATGTACTTCTGCTGCTTGGAATCATCGCCGAGCTTCTTTCGGATTCGGGCGATCGCCTGATCGATCCGCGCGTTATCGATACCTTCGTCGTACTTGCCCCACACGCTTTCGGCGAACTCGTCCCGATTCACCACCTGATCGAGATGCTGGCCCAGGTAGAGGATGAGCCTCCACTCCAGAGCCGTCAACTGAATCTCTTGCCCGTTCGTATACACGCGCTGGCCGGCTTCGTCGATTACGACGCCAGTCGGCGCATCGTTTCGCCCGGCTGGCTGCGGTGCGACGCGTGTCCGGATCGGGGATTGGGCATTCAGCCACGGGCGCAGGAAATCAATACGAAGCGCGATCTCGCCATCGGGCTGCACGGACACATAGTCGCGCTTAGCCAGCGCCATGACGGCGGGTTGCCACTCGTCCAGAACCTGCGTCGGCGCACTCCGGCCACCCGCCTGCGCCAGGTGCGCGAGCAGGCCGCGCTCGTCGTCGGCGAAGTGCGTCTCCAGAAGATTGGTGAGTGTGCTCTGCACCTCGGCCCGATCGATGGCCTGCGCGACGGCGCGGTCGATCCAGGCGCGGTCGATGTGTGCGCCGGGCGGCGCGGCCAGCGGCGGATTCACCAGGCTGTCCAGCAAGGCTTTGACGAAGTACGGATGCCCGCCCGAGAGACGATACAGGTAGTTGAGGCTGTCCTCTGAGAACACGAACGCGTTGCCGAGCAGCCCGGTGACCATGGCTGCGGTGTCCGGGCGCGAGAGGGGATGCAGATGAATCTGCTCAGATTTGTTCAAGAAGGAGGTGGGGTAGGCGCGGCCAATCTTCTCGGTGGGCCGCGTCATCGTGAAGAACAACGTGACGGGCAGCCGTGTCTTTTCGATCAGGTAGAAGGCCAGCGTCTGGATTTCCTCGCGCTCGACCGGGTCGCTGCACTTGAGCAAGAAGCTATCGAACTCGTCGATGCAGATGACGAACCGCTGGTCGCGCGCGGCTGCGCAGGTTTCGCGGCAGGCGCCCACAAACTCTGTGACGGAAGCGAGCTGCAATCGGCCATTGGCATCCAGCCATTCTTTCTGGCGCAAGCGTTCGCCAGAGGCGCTCGCCAGCGCGCTCAGGAATTCCAGTTTGAACTGCGGGAGCGAGTTCCACGGGCCGGGGAAAACGACGATGGTCTGAGGTTGCGCGCTGAGCCAGTTGGTCGAGACGTTGAGCAACGACGTCTTGCCGATTCTGCGCTCGCCCAGGATGACGATCGGTTTGGAGGTGGCCGCTTGAAAGGCGTGCTGAATGTGCAGGCGTTCAGCAGTCCGATCGAAGAAGTCACGATCGTCGCGGATGGCGTTGGGGAAATTAAGCTCGAACACGTGTCCGGCTGGTTCCCGGCCGATAGTGGGCCGGCGGCGAGCGAACTGCTCAAGAGTTTCCATTTTTATTCTGGCACAAAGCGCATAAAAGATCAAACTCCACTGTAAAGATACTGCGGGAGTGCGATGTCGGCCTTTGAGCCATCTTTCAGCCTCCTGACAAACCTCACAGCTTGCTTGCAGTCATCTTAGGAGGTGTCCAGGAACAACTTCCCATCACAATGACGAACGACCAAAGCCGAAGGCATTGGTCTATCGTCGTTCGTCCTTCGTCTCAGGCCGGAAGTTATATAAGTCCTTTTTTCGGGAGGTTGTTGCGTTGTCAGGTGCCGCTCAGATTCTTGAAAGGCAGATAGCCGGATGTGAGCATCCCAATAGCCAGTTGTGTTGCGCGTGACAAGCCGATCGACCCGACTTGATCTAGTATGTTTGTAGCAGAGTGGAGGGATATCGAACCGACTGAAATGCGTCAGGATAGAAAGGGGTCAGCGAAATGGATAATCAAATTCTCTTTGTGCTGGTGCTGCTGCTGGCCTTTGTCGCGAGCCTCCGAAGTCCAGGTCAACCCACTCAACCTTCTGTCACTGTGACTCCGGCTGCGGCGGCCAGTCCGCAATCGAACACCGGGATCGTTTTCCTGGTGCTGGTGATCATCCTTCTGCTCTGGCTGCCTGTTTCTCAATAGCGATCGGCTTGGGCTTAACGCGCGAGGTCGTTAGGCCCAGGCTCGTTTCGGGCGGACTGCTCGAACCGTATAGCATTGCTTCGCAGAAACGG
Source organism: Anaerolineae bacterium (assembly GCA_036514635.1). Lineage (GTDB taxonomy): Bacteria > Chloroflexota > Anaerolineae > Fen-1058 > Fen-1058 > DASSFZ01. The sequence continues at coordinate 50,152 of DATBWU010000333.1, forward strand.
CGTTGACCGCGAAGATTTTGGGACGCAGACAAACGCGGATTTACGCCGATTTCGTTTTTATCTGCGTTCATCCGCGTAAATCCGCGTCCAATAGATTCGGTTGCGGCTAAGCCGCGCTATGCTGTGAAGGAGCGATGCTTCCTCAGCGTTCTGTGCCGGAGCCGCCCCTCGCCACAGATGCTTGCAGCGGGGCGAAGCGTATGGGCAGGCCGACCGTTCCCCCGTAGTCGGTGAGCCGATCTGGCAGAGACGCTTTCAATTTCCCCGTTAGCACAGACCTCCCGGAGATTGGTATCTCTCGGGAGGTCTGTGTTGGGCTTCAAGTTGCGTGAGGGGATTCGTTTATTAACCACCAAGCCACCAAGATACGAAGATACGCCAAGACAACTTAGTGATTCTTTGTGCCGTGGCGTCTTGGTGGTGAGTTTTCAGACAGCCTTTTAGATCACCACGGTGCACACCCGAAGCCGGAAGCGAAAGGTGGCGGCCGGGTTACGCGATCGCTTTGGCGGCCAGCGCCGCGCCCACGATCCCGGCATCGTTGAGCAACCGCGCCGGCACGACTTTGGCGCGCACGGTCAAGAGTGGCAGGAACTTTTTGTGTTTTTTACTCACGCCGCCGCCGATGATGAACAGGTCGGGCGAGAAGAGCTTTTCTACATGCCGTAGATACTCGTCGACGCAGGCCGCCCACTTCTTCCAGTTCAGGCCTTTGTCCTCCCGCGCGCGATCCGAGGCGCGCCATTCCGCATCTTTGCCGCGAATCTCGAGGTGACCCAGCTCGGTGTTGGGAACCAGCCGGCCGTCGATGAATAACGCGCTGCCGATGCCGGTGCCGAACGTCAACACGAACACCACGCCCGACTTGCCCCGGCCCACGCCGAACGTCATCTCGGCCAGGCCAGCGGCGTCGGCGTCATTGAGCAGCACCACCGGGCACCGGGTCTTGCGCTTGATGAGCTTCTCGCCGTTCATGCCGATCCACGACTCATCGACGTTGGCGGCGCTGTAGGCGACACCCTTCTTAATCACCGCCGGGAATGTGCAACCGATCCGCCTTTTCCATTTGAAGTGCTTGACGATTTCGGCGACGGTGTCTGCCACGGCTTCGGGCGTGGATGGCTGAGGTGTGGGGATGCGATACCGCTCGGCAAGCAGCAAGCCCGTGTCCACATCGACCGGCGCGCCTTTGATGCCGCTGCCCCCGATGTCGATTCCGAGGATTTCCACGATGGCCTCCCATTCGTAACTGCATCAGATTGCCTCACCCCCGGCCCCTCTCCTGACGACGAAACGGCTGTCGCCAGAAGAGGGGAGTTGATGCTCCCCCTCTCCCGAAGCGCGCTGTTTCACTTCGGGAGAGGGGGTTGGGGGGTGAGGCTGAGTAGTCATTCCATCTTGCCGGCTTGCTGCTCGATCAGTTTTGCGATTAGCCCCGTCCAGCCGGTCTGGTGGCTCGCGCCGAGGCCCGCACCGTCGTCGCCGTGGAAGTATTCGTTGAACAGGATGTAATTGCGCCAGTGCGGGTCGTTCTGGAACTTCGTCATCCCGCCATAAATCGCGCGCCGATCGCCGTCGCGAACGAACAGGCGAATCAATCGCCGCGACAGCTCATCGGCGATCTGGTTGAGCGTGAGATACTGGCCCGATCCGGTCGGGCATTCGACCTTGAAATCGTCGCCGTAGTAGTGGTGGAAGCGCTGGATCGACTCGATGAGCAGGTAGTTGACCGGGAACCAGATGGGCCCACGCCAGTTGGAGTTGCCGCCGAACATCCCGCTGCGCGACTCGGCCGGCTCGTACTGCACGACGTGATCTACGTCGCCGATGTGGATCACGTAAGGGCTGGCTGCGTGGACTTTGCTCAACGCGCGGATGCCGTAGTCGCTCAGGAACTCGTCGGGGTCGAGCGCGCGCCTGAGCAGCCGCTTCATGCGATGTCCGCGCACCAACGCGATCAGCCGCGTCTCGCCCATGCCCGGCTCGTGCCAGCGCGAGACGAGTTGGGCCAGGTGAGGTCGATTCTTCAGGAACCACTCCAGCCGGCGCTTGAACTCCGGCACGGTGTCGAGCAAGTGCGTGTCAATCACTTCGACGGCGAACAGCGGGATCAGGCCGACCATCGACCGCACCTTGAGCGGCACGTGTGTGCCGTCAGGCAGGTGCAGCACATCGTAGAAGAACTTGTCCTGCTCGTCCCACAGCGAGAGGCCCTCGCCCGCGATGTTGTTCATTGCCGCCGCGATGTACAGGAAGTGCTCGAAGAACTTGGTGGCGATGTCCTGATACACCGGGTTGGCCTGCGCCAGTTCGAGTGCGATGCGCATCATGTTCAGGCAGAACATGCCCATCCACGACGTGCCGTCGCTCTGCTCGATGAGACCGCCCGTAGGCAGGGGCGCACTGCGATCGAACACGCCGATATTATCCAGCCCCAGAAAGCCGCCTTGAAAGATGTTGTTGCCTTCCGAGTCTTTGCGGTTGACCCACCACGTGAAATTGAGCAGCAGCTTGTGGAAGACGCGCTCCAGAAACACTAAATCGCCGTGAGAGGCATCTCCAGATGCCGATTGTCGACGACCGGAGTCGTCTCCTACATTTCTCCGTTTCTGGTCGATCCTGTAGACGCGCCACGCGGCCCACGCCATCACCGGCGGGTTCACGTCGCCGAAGTTCCACTCGTAGGCAGGAATCTGCCCGTTTGGATGTTGATACCACTCGCGCGTCAGCCGCACGAGCTGGTTCTTGGCGAACTCGGCATCGACGAGCGCGAGCGGGATGCAGTGAAAGGCTAAGTCCCACGCGGCGAACCACGGATACTCCCACTTGTCAGGCATCGAAACCACGTCGAATGCGTTGAGGTGCGGCCACTCGCGGTTGCGCCCGTTCTTGCGCTCAGCCGGCGGCGGCGGCTGGCCCGGATCACCCTGCAGCCACTCGTCCACGTCGTAGTGATAGAACTGCTTTGACCACAACAGGCCCGCCAGCGCCTGCCGCTGGACGCGGCGCAGGTCCTCGTGCAGCGGCGTGTCCTTCGGCCACTGTTGCAGGTGCGCATAGAATTCGTCGGCTTCTTTTTGACGCTGCGCGAAGATCGTATCAAAGTCAGTGAAAGGGGGGTTCAAATTCGGATTTTGGAATTCGGATGGTGGATTGGGGTCTGCATTCTGCGTTCCGAAATCCGAAATCCGGGTGAGTCTCAGGTCGAGGGTGATCGTTTCACCGGCTAAGATAGTTCGGGAATAATAGGCGGCCGCCTTCGTGCCGATCCGGGCCGGGTTGACCGCACCCTTGTTGCCGTACACGACGTACTCGTGAAAAGCGTCTTTGACGTACGGCGTCGGGTTCGGTGCGCCGAACAGTCGCAGCGCGTTCGTCTCGTTCTCGGTGAAGAGCAACTCGTCCGCGCCTTTGCAATACAGTTCGTACTCGCCCAAGATGTGATGCTTCGCGCCGATGGCCGGGATGAACAGGTGGTCGTCGCGCAGGAGGCGGCTCTCGTTCAGCATGGGGCGGCGGGTGTCATATCCCCATGACCACGTGTTGCGAAGCCACAGCGTCGGCAGAATGTGCAGCGGCGCGGGATCGGGGCCGCGATTCGTGGCCGTGATGCGGATCAGGATGTCTTCGGGGCTGGCCTTGGCGTATTCGATCAGGATGTCGAAGTACCGATCCTCGTCGAATACGCCGGTGTCCATTAACTCGAACTCAAATTCGTATTTACCGCGTCGCGCGTTCTCTTCGACGAGCCATTGATACGGGAATGCCGCCTGTGGATACTTGTACACCATGCTCATGTACGAGTGTGTCGGCGTCGAGTCGAGGTAGAACCAGTATTCCTTCACGTCCTCGCCGTGATTGCCCTGCGGCCCGGTCAGCCCGAACAGGCGCTCTTTGAGGATGGGGTCTTTGCCGTTCCACAACGACAGCGCGAAACACAGGCTTTGCTTATCGTCGCAGATGCCGGCCAACCCGTCTTCGTTCCAGCGATAGGCGCGCGAACGGGCGTGATCGTGCGGGACGTAGTTCCAGGGTGTGCCGTCGGGGCTGTAATCTTCGCGCACCGTGCCCCACGCGCGCTCGCTGAGATACGGCCCCCAGCGCCACCATGCGCGGCCCTCGGTCTTCAGGCGATCGTGCTCTGGGGTCATTCTCGCATCCTCCTCGGCGAAGGACGAATGACCCAACGACGAAGGTTGATCGCCCTCGTCGCCCATCTTTCGTCTGGCATCGATTCTCCCTGCCCTGGTCTGGCTCGATACAATTGTATACCGCTCTGTTATTGTTTCAAATGGGGCACGTCACGCCGAACGAAAGGAAGTATCACAAAAAAAACAAACGGAGAGGACCGGCCTGATGCGCGGATCAGGCTGACCCTTTCCGTTGTGCGAACACTATACGAGGCTCTGTTCGCATGTCAACGTGACCTCAGTCCTGACTTCACGATCACACGTTGCTCAACACTCTCGCCAGTTGCCTTCTAAACGATTTGTCCGTGATCTCACGCCACATCTCCGGGAACTGATCGCGGCGAGCCTGGATCTCGTTCTGGATGTCGGTCAGGTACGCGACGAGTGCCGCCAGGTCGCCTGCCGACACGCCGGACGTGGCGTGCTGCGCCAGAAACTCGCCGATCAGCCGGGACGCCACGACGGCATCGTTGAGCAGGCCAAGATGATCTTGCGCGCGGACAGTCAGCTCGATTAACCGGTCAGCACCCCTGCCCAGTACCTCTCGAAAGAACTCCAGCAGATACCGCAGCCGCTTGAACTCGATCCGCAGCGCGTGCAGCGACTCCAGCGGTGGATTAGCGACTGCTTCATACGATCGTACGATGCTGT
>DATBWU010000334.1:0-2008 GCA_036514635.1 Anaerolineae bacterium
TACACCTCGCCCGATTTCGACGTGACGTACCCCAACGGCGATCAGGTGCAGCAGGTCACCGCCTGCTTCGCGTGCCAGGCCATCGGCGGACGACTGCGCCCGCAAGCCGGTGAGATTGTCGAGCTGCGCTATTTCCTGTGCGATGCGCTGCCGCCGATGCCGCCGTGGTACGCGGCGATGGTCGCCGACTTCATCGCTAACCGGCCCGAAGCCTCGTTCCGATCCGGCTCGCCCGGCCCCGGCGGCAACCCGGTCAATGAGACCTTCCGTGCGATCCGGCGCGCGGTCGGCAGGCACAATCCGCTCATCATCCCCGGCGCGAACGCGATGATCCGCGACGGCGATAAGGTCTTGTTGCAGCAACGTGGTGACACCGGACTGTGGAACCTGCCCGGTGGTGCGATGGAACTCGGCGAGCGGATCGATCAGACGCTGGTGCGTGAAGCGCGCGAGGAAACCGGGCTGGCGGTTGAGCCGGTACGGCTGACCGGTGTGTATTCCGATCCGCGCTGGACATTGACCTACCCGCACGGCGACCAGGTGCAGATGTTCATCGCGCATTTCGAGTGCCGCCCCGCCGGCGGCGCGTTGAAGATCGATGGCGTGGAGACGATCGACTTGCGCTGGTTCCCGCTCGATGCCCTGCCGAACAACTTGCCCGAACGACATCGCATTCGTATCCAGGATGCGCTGGCGGGGAGCCAGGGAGCGTTTGTGAGGTAAGAGGTGATGCGGTGAAACGTAAAACGTAAACGCTCTTCCTGGATTTCAAGGAGGTGAGGAACCGAGGCATCGGATGGGCAACGAATAAACGAATCTCCGACGGACGTGCCAGTGTACGGGTCGTATCCGTTTATCCGTTGCAGATTCGTTGCATCGACCTCCTTGAAACACCCATTGAGCCAGCGTAAAGCGTAATGACGCTTCACGTTTCACTTACGGCGTCACGCTCGCGCCGATCAGGCCGGCGAAGGTCGAGCCGTAGAAATCGACGTAGTTCTCCATCTGTGACGACCAGTAAGCAGCGACGTGACTGCCGCGCCCGACGGTGAAGGTATTGGCGATGCCGCGCTGGTCGAGGAGAGCGTGCAGTTCGGCAGTCTGCTGCAAAGCCCAGTCGGTGTCGCCGGAATCGAGCAGGATGCGCATCCCTTTGATGGCGTCAGCCTGATCGGTCTGCACGATCGCGATCGGGTCGAAGATCGGCGGAGCCAGGCTCACCGCCAGCGCGGACGAATGCCCGCCGACCGCCGCGAACAGGTCGGGATGGCGGAAAGCGATCTCCAGCGCCCACACTGCGCCACGCGAAATGCCGCCGATGGCGCGGCCCTCCTTGCTCCCCAGTGTGTTGTACACCGTGTCGATATAAGGGATCAGCTCATCGACCATCACCTGTTCCCACGATCCCTCGCCGCCACTGGTGTTACCAAACGTGCCGTTGATGTCGCCGCGCGGCAGGACGACGAGGAACGGCGGCACGCGCCGCGAGAGGATAGTTGGGTCGAGCGCTTCCTTCAACCCCAGGTCCAGCCAATGCCGCTCGTCGAAGTTGGGGCTGCCGTGCATCAGGTACACGACGGGGTAACGCAGGCGCGTGTCGTAGCACGGTGGGAAGTAAATGATATAAGCGGCCTGGCCGGCAGGCAGGATGGTGCTGGGGAACTGCGACGCCTCGATGCGGCCAGTCGTCCCGCTGCAGCCCGGCGTCGGCGGCAAGAATGCGGTTGGCGTCGGCTCCGGCGTGGCCGTCGGGTCGGGCGTTAGCGTCCAGGTGGGCGGACGGGTCGCCGTGGGCGTCGGCGTGTTGGTTCGAGTGGGGATCGGTATGGGGCTGCGCGCCAGTTCGGCGCATCCGGCTAACGATAGAAGCGCGAGCAACGTTGCGACCCGCGCCAGAGACACGATGAATTTCACGGCGACGGCTTCTCCTCTCAGGCGATAAGCCGCGCCATTTTACCCGAAGACCGATGAATCACCAAGGTCGGGGCGAGTCGCCGACTCGCCGCTA
>DATBWU010000335.1:0-2619 GCA_036514635.1 Anaerolineae bacterium
GTCCGGTCGAACCGCCGTCTGCTGCGTGGCGGCGGCTGGAACAACGATTCGAGGAACTGTCGTTCAACTCATACGTCTGTGAGACGCGTCAGAAAACCACCGTTAAGTGACACACGAGTCCAGTGCGGCAGTTCGGCGGCCACGCCCATCCACGAATGACGCTCACGTACATCCGGTCTCGTGACCGGCTATCGAACTCCCCGGTGTACGTGCTAAACTGCTGAGCCAGTTCACGCGGCAATTAGCCGGATGTAAACATCATGGATATGGACTTGTGGCATACGGGTGCATTCGTTTCTAGCCGAAGTTGATCAATCACAAGGCCGTTTTGTTGATAAATAAGGACTTAGGTACGGTTTTTGTGACTACATTGGCGAATCCTTGAGCGCGGCAGGCGGATCGAGATCCAGCCAGCGCGGAGGCAGCAATCGGCTTGGCGGCGCGATGCCCAGACGATACAACAGCACCGCCAGGTCCTGCTCCGGTTGGCTCACGCAACGCAGCCCAATCTCACGTCCTTCGTCGGTGCCGAGAATTACGTCCATGCTCTTCAGGCCACTCAGCGCGCTCAGCAGCGGCCGCGGCGCCGTGCCCAAGCCCGCCCCTTCCATCCATCGTTCCAGCGTCTTCCACAGCACGTAGGCGAGGAAGCAGACCAGGATATGCGCGTCCACTCGCTTCTCTTTCTGATGATAAATCGGACGCAGCACCAATTCATGTTTGTGCGTGCGGAACGCCGCCTCCGCGTCCATCAAGTGCATGTACATCTTCCACAACTCTTCGGGGCCGCGCCCGCTCAGATTCGTACGCAACAGATAACATCCTTCACTTAAGCGCGACCATTCTTGCCAGTCGCTGCGTCGTAGCCATGTCACTGATAGCTTCGCTCTGCCTTGTGGCGGATCGAGCCGCTTGACCTCGACATCGAAGCAGCCGGCGCCTCGGCTGTTTTTTCCCAGCAGTCGTCCGATGCGGCGGCCGGCTGGTTCGGCCTCCTTGAGCCGACCACTCGATGCCGCCGCCGCGATCGTCTTCAAGCCCGCTTCGATCCGGTCCACAAAACGCTGGTGCATCGCCTGCTCTTTCGCCGCGCGGTCTCGACTCTTCGCGAGCACGAACGTCTCCGTCCCATCCGGCGAGTTCACCAGCTTCACCTCCACACCCGGTACCACTTCGCTCCAGCCCTGCCCCAACAGTTCTTGCTCGAAACGCCGCAACTGGATGCGCGGCGTGCCGACCAAGTACCGTCCATCATGCTCACGCAAATACTTCAGGTTCTCCTCGCTCACCACGCCGCGGTCGAACACCCACACACGCTGGGCCCGGCCATACTTCTTTTCCATCGCCGTCACGATATCCTCCAGCGTCTTGGCGTCGTGGCGGTTGCCAGCGAACACCTCATAACCAAACGGTACTCCCTCGTGCGTCACCACCAGCGCGATGCACACTTGCTTGCAGTCCGGACGCTTGTCGCGCGAGTAGCCGCGTTGCGCCTTCGGGTTCGCCGCACACTCCCCCTCGAAGTACGTGCTCGTCACATCGTAGAGCAACAAGTCGAACTCCAAGGGGAAGAGTTCCCCCAACCGGCTCCGCAAATGTTTTTCAAATGTCTCCTTCTGCGGCAACAACTCGTCCAGGCCGCGATACAGCCGGTCCTTATTCACCTGCTCCGGCGACACACCCAAGAGATCGGCCAGCGCCGTCGTGTCATACCACGTGTCCGCGATGTGCAACTCACTCGACGGGTGCGCGAACCGTGCCACGACCAAGAGACACGCCACCGTGGCCCACTCGATCTGTTCCTCTCCCGGCGGCATGTTCTGGGCCAGCAGCTCATCGAGCTTGAGTTTCTGCCAGAGCAACAGTCCCATCCACACCACGCCGAATTCACGCACCCGCTCGACACGCAGGCGACGCAAGTCGACCCGCACCTGATGCGGCACCGTTTCGGACTGCTCACGTTCCAGCTCGAAGAGCGCACGCTGGCGAAACACCGGTGGCGAGTCGAATCGTTCCACGAGCTTCGCCCAGCCGGATTGCTCGGTAGCGTTGAGTTCCCCGAGATAACTGACCAGGCGATGACGCGGTCCGCGTGCGGTACGAATGGATTCGACCACCGCCCAATAGTGTCGTGTCTTGCCAGAAGTGCGATGGGTGAGGCGTTTGAGAAACATGCGATCCCTCGCTCGTTGGCGCAGCATCGCACGTGAGCAGAGTGGCTTCAAGAGGGTAGTGTGTGACTACATCGCCCTAGGCGCGCCTGGACACCTGAAAACGCCAAAGTCCCGTACCCGCATCAACACCAAATCATCCAGACTCACGCCCAGGCACCCAAAAATCCGAAAATCTCTCTCTCGGTTGCTCAACTTCGGTTAGAAGTGATTGGAGGCTGGCAGAAGGGCATTAAGACGAATAAACTGACTGTGCCCAGGTGCAAGATCGGGCGGCTTTAAGTGGGCGGTGGAAAGCCATGTTCAAGAGCGCGGTTCTTCGTGGAATCGATGCGTTGCCGGTCGAAATCGAGGTCGCCATCGGACGGGCCCTGGGTTTTCAGATCGTTGGTATTGGGCGACCAGCAGTCCGCGAAGGGAGAGAACGGCTCAGGAACGCCATCTTGGC
>DATBWU010000336.1:0-19852 GCA_036514635.1 Anaerolineae bacterium
TGGCGTGGCTGCGCGGGCTGTCCGATGGCTTCATCGCGTTCGACGCTGACGTGTATGCCAAGCTGGCCGGGCCGGTCTCGATCCGGCCTGTAACCGACGTCAGGCCGATCGGCAAAATTGCGACCGATCTCAAAAGCGCGATCGCGGCTTACAAGCCGTATTTCATCGGCCTGAAAAGCTTGCCCGCGCCCGATCGGCCTGCCCTGCCTGCCTTCACCTGGGCGGACGATCACCACGCGCCGCTCAAGCGCACGACGCTGTACGAGGCGCACAAGAGGATAGGTGCGAAGAGGGTTCCCTTCGCCGGATGGGAGATGCCGGTGTGGTACACCAGTGTCGTGGAAGAGCACAGGACCGTGCGCGAAGCGGCGGGCCTGTTCGACGTGAGCCACATGGGTGTGCTGGATGCGTGCGGGCCGAATGCGGCCCCGTTCCTCGATTTGATCACGGCCAACGACGTGGCCGCGCTCGAAGTCGGCGAGTCGCACTATACCTACCTGCTCGGCATCGACGGCATCCCGATCGACGATCTGCTCATCTACCGGCTCGCCGAAGAGCGATTCTTGCTCGTCGTCAATGCCAGCAACAACGACAAAGACTGGGCTTGGCTGAACGCCGTCAACGACGGCCAGGCGGCAATTGATGCACGGCGGCCGTGGGTGCGCAACACCGCGCCGTGCGTGCTGCGCGACCTGCGCGATCGCCAGTGGGGCGCTGAGTGTCGCGTAGACATCGCGCTGCAAGGCCCGAAATCAATGGCGATCCTGCAATCGATCTGCGACGACGCGACCGATGCGGCCAGCCTGGGCCGGATGCCGCGCACTCACCTGATGCAGGCGAGACTGCGCGGCTTCGACGTGATCGTCTCGCGCACCGGCTACACCGGCGAGTCGGTCGGCTACGAGTTGTTCGTGCATCCCGATAAAGCGCCGGAGTTCTGGGACTTGCTGCTGGAAGCCGGCGCGTCGCTGGGCGTGAAACCCACCGGGCTGGCCGCGCGCGACTCGACGCGCACCGAAGCGGGCCTGCCCTTGTACGGCCACGAGCTGGCCGGGCCGCTCAACCTGATGCCGAATGACGCCGGGTTCGCGCCGTACGTCAAGACGTTCAAGCCGTTCTTCGTCGGGCGCGAAGCGTATCTCGCGCACGAAGCCAGGCGCACGATGGAAGTCGCGCGCTTCCGCATGAACGACAAAGGCGTGCGTGTGCCGAAGGGCGCGGCGGCGCTGGAAACCGGCGGCGACATGGACTACGTGGTGGACAAGCGCGGGCGCGTGATCGGCCGCGTGCTGTCGTGCGCGATCGATAGCGCGGGCTATCTGACCGGCCAGGCTCTGGTGGAGAAGAAGCACGCCGTTGACGGCACGCCGATCGGCATTCTGCCTGCTTCGAAGGATGGCAAGCCGGCAGCGGATTTGAAAATCGGCGCGCGCGTGCCGACGATCGAGGCGGCGACGGTGATCAGCCGATTCCCGAAGCGAAAGTAAATGAGTGTCTGAACAAGGATGGCACCGATGACGATCTTCACCCTCGTCCGTCACGGCGAGACGAACTGGCCCACGATGCGTCTGCGCGGCATCAAGGGTCGGGCCAAGAACTTCGTCGAGCTGACCGCGAACGGCGTCACGCAGATCGAAGCGCTGGCGGGCGATCCCCGTTTGCGGTCAGCCGAGGCGATTCTCTCGTCGCCCTATACGCGCGCTCTGCAATCGGCGGCGATCCTGGGCCGTTGCCTGAACCTGCCGCTGCACGTCGAGTATGATCTGCACGAGTGGGTATTCGATCGCAATGCCGGCGTGGAGTTTCTCGCCGAAGAGGTGGAGCGGAGGCGATTGCTGTATTATGCTTCCGATCGCTTCCACCCGGCGGCGGAAGAGCGCGCCTGGGAATCGGGCTTCGAGGTTCGGTCACGCGCCGCGCTCGCGCTGCAAAAGTACGAGCATCACGCGCACGTGATCGTGGTCTGCCACATGGGTGTGATCTTCGCGCTGACCGGACAGATGCAGGTCGAGCCGGGGGAAATTGTGGAGTACAACGTAAAACGTGACACGTAAATCGTGACACGTAAATCGTGATCGCGCACCACGCCTCACGTTTTACGCTTCACGCTTTATTCTGTTCCGGGTCGAATACCTCGCGGCTTGCCGCGCGGTAGTTCATTCACGCCCACGCTTCCGAGGCGGGCACGGTCACCCGGCTCGCCGTGAGTTGATTCGCTTGCAGCGCCGCGCCCATCGCGCCGGGCAGCTCGTTGATGCGGAATTTGCCCTCCTCGGAGGAGGATACCCAGCGCTCGCCGTAGGGATCGTCGGCCCAGTAAACCGAGTACGCGAAGGCCGCGCCGATCGCTTTCTCGTTCCGCAGCATGGCGATGTATTTGGCATACTGCGGACCTTTGACCTCAGGCGGAACCTGCGAGCCGTTGTTTGAGAACTCGGTGATGAACAACAGCTTGCCGGGGAAGCGCGCCTTGTAGCGCCTCCAGTACATGCCGCCCGAATCGGGATTCTCCAGACCGTATTGCCCCATACCCTCGGCCTGCCAGTAACAGTGCACGCCGATCCAATCCGCCTTCTCGTCGATCACCGTCTTGCACACCGAGAGCCAGAAATCCGTATTCCACTTCAGGCGCTGGCCATTCGCAGTGACTTCTTGCCCGTTGAACACCGGGAAGTCAGTCGATTGCGGCGACAGGCCGGGGAAGCCGAGATAAACATCGTCGCGCACCTGGCGCAACTGATCCGTGACGCGACTGAACCATTCGGCAAAGTCGCCCGGCCCCAGCCACGCCGTGCCTAATCCATCGCCCACCGGATCGGTCGGATTGGCCGTGATGTTCGGCTCGTTGTGGACTTCGAAATAACGCACGCCGTTGTCGTAGGCGAATTCGAGCTGGCCGCGCGTCGTATCGACGAATGTTTGAACCGCCGCCGCCATGCGATCGGCTTTCGATAGGTTGACCCACGCCGGATCGGGTTTCCACGTCAGGCGCACCATCACAAAGGCGAAGTTCTGCGAGCGCAGCCACTGGTAAATCCGGCTCATCTTGGCCGTGTCGTTGAGCGGCACGAACTTGATCGCCTCCACGCGCGAGGCCCCGATCGCATCCTGGAAGGACGGTTCGTGCCACGTGTTCTGATCAGAATTGCCGACGCCGGCCAGGCACACGCCGGGCTTCCACGCAGGAGAGGGCCGCCCGACTTCCGGCCCGGTCGTCGAGCCGCCGCCCGGACGCGCGCCGGTGTCAGGCTCCGCTTGAGTCGCCTCGCCCAGGTACAGCGAGTAGGCATAGCCACGCTGGCCGTTGAAATCCACCAGCCACCACCACTTGCCGGCGCGCGGATCGAAGTTCTCCCACACGCCACCCAGCACCTGAACAACGGATCGGCTGGGCAGCGTGACGATCTTGTTCTTCACCGCCGGATTGAAGATGGGTGAGCTGCGCAGGTTGAGGCCGTCGAGCGGAAGCACTTGCAGCCTCGCCGGCAGCGCCGCCGGCTTCGGATCGAAGAAGTCGCTCCGGCAAAAGCCGGGCATCTTCTGGCCGCTCGACGTATCGATAAACTCGATCTGCGTCCACAATACATTCGAGTCTGCTGCGAACTTGTCGCGCGCGACGCCGAGCACCGGCCACGTCGATCGATCGGCCAGTTGGGCGATGACGTTGCCTGGCTTGACGATCGGCTCGCGGCGCAAGTTCAGATACGGTTGCGCCTTAACGGTGATGCGCGCAGGCGGGGTGTAGGGCATCGGTTCCTCCGTGTGGCAGGGGTGGACGCCCTCATTGTAATCTGTGTGGGGGAAAAGTCAATTCGATCTTTACTCTGGCTTCGCATCATCCGCCCGACTCACATCTTCTAGAAACTCTGCAAACTGTGTGAGTTCCGCGTGCAGGCGGTTCCACAAGCCAGATAGACTGTCCACCAGCTTACCCATCCGCTCAGGCTCGAAGTGCTCGGCATATACATTCCGCACGACATGCCTGAAGCGACGATATTCGTCGAGGCCGTTTGCCGTCTCAGTGCTAATCACCGCCGATCTGACTCCGGTGAGTTCCATCGCCATCTGGCGCAGCAGGTCTCGGTGCCAAGATTCGCCCTTCGGCGGGCCGCCATCCAGTTGGTTCGCGACAAACTCAAACAGCCGCTCCAGACCTGAGTAGAAGCCGTGCAGGTTCAGCGCAACAGAGTCGATGTATATGTCCTGATCCGGCTGAGCGTACACAGCGGCCTGCCACGCTCGTTCAGCCCGGCGGATCGTGCGCTCCAGATCTTCCACTTCATCTCGGATTCGTTGGGCAAGCAATTGATAGGCCGGTATCACAGGGTTTGCCCTTCTTCGTGAATCCGCCGCCGCAGCCGCTCTGAGACGACTCCGACATCGATCAAATCAACCTTGAACTCCGTTGTCAGGTCTTCGACATCGTTCCAGGCGCGCAAATACTCCGGCCAGGGGATACCCTCCACCGCCAGATCGATGTCGGAATGCAGGCCGAACACTTCAGGATGGACGAGCGAACCGAAAGCGACGACGCGCGTCGGCTGATATTTCTGACGTAGGAACTTGGCAATCTGGCGCGCGACGACCCAGGCGCGTTCCAGTCGGGCTGCGGCCTGCTCGCGGCGCAGCGCGGTCTGCCGACGGGCATGTTCCAAATAGGGTATGTAATCTCGAACCGTCATGGCTGAGAGTATATGCCGGGTGGAGACAATCTGCAACTGCCGCACCATCAGTAACACACAGACACGGAGAATCTTTACAACTCAAGACTTACGCAGTTGGCGCGGCAGTTGCACTGCCGCCGCCCCATCTGCCGCAGTACAACTGCGGCAGCAACATGCAACTGCGTAAGTCCTGAACTTCAAAGATCATAAAGGGCCGCGAAGATTTGTCTTCGCGACCCTTCGTGCTATTCGCGGATCGATCTATTCGTAGTGCAGCGCCGTCACGATGTCGAGCCGGGCCGCCTGTCGGGCCGGGATCAGCGCGGCCAGCACGCCGAAGATCAACCCGACCGCGATCGCCACCAGCACGCTCGCCGCCGGGAAGAAGTACGTCAGATTGAACCCGACGATGCCCATCGCCCCGACGAGCGAGTATCCCAGCCACAACCCGGCCAGAATCCCGAATGCGATGCCCAGCCCGGCCAGCAGCAGGCTCTCGGCCAGAATCATGCGCCGCACCTGCCGGCGCGTGCCGCCTACCGCGCGGATCATGCCGATCTCGCGCGTGCGCTCGATCACGTTGATCGCCAGCGTGTTGATCAGCGCGATCAGCGACGGCAGCGCCAGCGCGATCATCATGAAGTACAGCGCGCCGATCACGCCCTCGAACGTCCCCATCATCGACGTGCTCCACTCGGTCGATTCAAACAGGGTGAACGCCGGATAACGCTCGACGATGGCATCCAGCGCACTATGCACCGTGGTCGCATCGGCGCCAGGCGTTTTGTTCGCCATCAACAGCACATCGCTGGTCTCGTGAAAGTCCGCGGCGAGATTCGCCTGAGAAATGAAGCCGGTCGCCGCCTTCGCGTTCAGATAGTCCGTGCCGATGGCCACGACGCGATAGTCGCGATCGCCTTCCGGCGTCTTGAGCGTAACTGTGTCGCCCGGCTGCACGTTGCTCCGCCCGGTGAAGATGCCGTTGAGAATGATCGCGCGCCCCGCGCCGACTTCGGTGTATGCCTGCGCGTCCGTACTCGACACGAACTCCAGTCCGGCCACCTGTGGATACGTCTCCGGATCGATGCCGATCACTTGCAGCGGCATGCCCTTTGCCTGCGATTGGGCCACCCGCACCGTCGTCACCACCTCGATACCCGGCGTGTCGCGGATCGCCTGCGCCAGTTCCGCGCCCGCGCCGACGTTGCCGCCGCCCAGCATGATCGACCGAGGTATCAGCAGGAAGTCCGCGCCCATGCTCTTGCTAAGGAAGCGCGTGAAGCCATCCTCAACGCTGCTCAACATCCCGGCGAAAGCGATGATGAGGGCCATGCCGATCATCATCGCCGAGGCGGTGATGGCCGCCCGACCCGGCTGACGGATCAGGTTGCCCTGCGCGATCTGTCCTTCGCGCGCGAAAGCGATCGCCAGTAATCGGCCAAAGATCGATGCGATCGGTCGAACCAGCGCGGGGCCGATCAGCACCAGGCCGATCAGCACGAGGAACGCGCCGCCTGCCGATGCTTTTGGATTGCCCGACACGAGCGTGAGCGCCGCCAGTACGATCAGTCCTGCGCCGATCTTCGCGCCACGTCCCGCCGCGCGCCGTGCCACTTCACCCACCGCTGGGCGCAGCGCCTCGAGCGGCGTGACACGGCTCGCCTGGATCGCCGGCAGCAGTCCGCCCAGCACGGTGATGCCAATACCCATCACAATCGCAAAGAGGAAGGTCGGCAACGTGAAGACCGGATCGCCAATGCCAAAGTGCAGGAATTGCTCGTACAGCGGCGACGCCAGCGCACTCAGGCCATAGGCCAGCGCCGCGCCGACGATCATTCCGACGGCGGTGCCGATCACGCCCTGCAACAGACTCTCGGCCAGGATGATGCCCACGACCGTCTTGCGCGACGCGCCGACCGCTCGCAGCATCCCGATGTCGTGCCGGCGTTCGGCCACGATGGTGCGGAAGGTGTTGAAGATGATGAAACCGCCCATCGTCAGCGCCAGGACGCCGAACAGGTTGAGTGCCACCGTGCCGATTTCGAGACTGGCCAGGAACTGGCCGCCCGCCTCGATGCCACCAATCTTGAATCCGCCGCCGAGACGCGTCTGCACGTCCGACTCTACCCGATCGCGATCCGCGCCCGCCTCGAACATCGCTTCGACCGCGTTGGCGCGCCCCGTTTGGTTGAACATCGTCTGCGCGGCAGTGAGAGGCACGTACACCTCTTCGACGCCGGGCATTGCGCGGGTCGCGATCAAGCCGACGATCTCGAAGTCGGTTGCGCCGCTCGCCGATGGCAGGGTGAACGTGTCGCCGATCTTCAGGCCGGTCTGCTCCGCCAGGCTCTCGCTGATGACCATCACGTTACCATTGCCCGGCTGCAGGTATCGGCCTGATGCGAGCGAGTAGGGATGCACATCAGGCGCGGTCGCCGGATCGATCCCGGCGACGGTGACCGATGACACGGCATAGCCGGCCGGCAAGGTGACATTGAGTCGCAGCGAAGGCGTGACGTGCACCACGCCCTCGACGCCGCGCACTGCGTCGGCCACGCCGGCGTCGAACGTGCCATCCGTCGCGCCGCTCACGACCAGATCGACCTTGCCCGCCGTCGCCATGATGTTCTGGCGGAGGCGATCCATCAACGCGGGCAGCAGCCCGTTCAAGCCGAAGAGGATCATCACGCCAAAGACAACGGCCAGCGTGGTCAGAAACGTTCGGAGTTTTCGCCCCATCAGATAGCGGGCAGCGAGTGTGAGTTGGAAGTTCATAGCTGGACTCCATAAAAACGTAAAACGTGATTCGTAATTACGTTTTACGTTTCACGTCTTACAATGCTTCTGCCTTCTCACGCACCATCTTCATCTCGTCCGGCTCGCGACTGCCATTCAGCTTGGTCTCGTCCACGATGCGGCCATCCTTGAGAAAGATGATGCGGTCGGCGTAGGCGGCGATGCGCGGATCGTGCGTCACCATCAGCACCGCACGGCCCCACTCGTCGGCGACTTTGCGCAGCAGCCCGGCGATCTCGTCTGAGGCGCGTGAGTCGAGGTTGCCGGTCGGTTCGTCGGCCAGCACCAGGGACGGCTCGCTCACCAGCGCACGCGCCATCGCCACACGCTGCTGCTGCCCGCCGGAAAGTTGATCGGGGCGGTTGTGCAGCCGGTCGGCCAGGCCAACCGAGCGCAGCCATTCGGTTGCTTGGGCATAGGCCTTGCCTTGATGAACGCCGTCGAGGATCAAAGGCAACGCCGCGTTCTCGACTGCGCCGAGCACCGGGATCAGGTTGAAAAACTGGAACACGAAGCCGATCGCACGCCGGCGCAGCTCGGTCAGTTGCGCATCCTCCAGGCTCGACAAATCCTTGCCGTCGATCCATACCTTGCCTTCGGTGGCGTGATCCAACCCGCCGATCAGATGCAGCAAGGTTGACTTGCCGCAGCCGCTCGGCCCCATCGCGGCGACTAACTCGCCTGCATCGACTGTCAGGTTGACGTGATGCAGCGCGGTGACTGCCGTGTCACCTCTGCCGTAGATCTTGGTCAAGTTCTCCGTTCGAATGATAGACATAGCGCACCTCAGTTGGAATGCTTCAGTTGCTCTTTCTTCTCTTTAGGCGGTCGGCCTCGCGGGCGTAGCTCCGGTCTCGGCAGCGGCTGGCGCTCAATCTCATCCAGCCTCGCATCGACCATTTCTAGCCAGTGCAAATCGGCTTCGATGTGCATCACGGCGCTGTCGAGCAGCAGGACGTGCGCCAGGTGGGTCTTGGGATCAACCTGGTTGCGCTGCGCAGTCAGCGCGTGTAACTGCTGGTACAGCCTGGCTCGCTGTGTCTGGATGATATGGTGCGGATCGATTCCGTGAGTCGTGAGTGCCAGCATCAACTTGGCGAAGACTTCATCGCGCTGATGCGCACGCTCGACCGGGGTGTCGAACCATTCAGCCAGTTCCGTCTTGCCCTTCTCCGTGATCGCATAGACTCGCCGATCAGGCTCGTCACTCCTCGGCCCGGATGTTTCCTCCGCAATCAGATCGCTATCCAAAAGGCGAGTCAGCGTTGAGTAAATCTGGGCCGGTTTCACGTCCCAGTTCGACTCGCCGCCCATGACTGCCTCGAACGCGGCATGAAGTTCGTAGCCGTGCCGGGGTCGTTGCGCCAGTAGACCGAGGAGTGCATATCGGACAGACATAAGTCTAAATAGAAAACTAGTTTCTATTAACGGCAAAATACTACTACTGGTTTATATCTTTGTCAATGCCCAATATTCTGGTGACTGCACACGGATCTTTGCGAGGTTATCGCCCGGAGTTCAAACTCCGGGCTGAAAAGAGGGAAGCCGGGTGAACCCGGCTGATCCGCCAGTCGACTTCAGCCGACTTTCATGTCATCAGCCGGGAAGTTCACCTGTCCCCCGCAGCGTAGCGGAGAGGGGACTTCTCGGCGACGCCGCTCTCTCAGCGTCTCGGCTGAAATCCGCTGCGGGAGAGCGGTCGGGAGACCGCTCACGAACGGGGGCCTGCTATCACAGAGATATGCCCGGAGCAGGGGAAATGGGGAGGCACGGCAGATGGCTCAGGCACATCAGCGAACTGCAAAAGGGCCTGGCCCAAATCAAAACGCCCGCCGGATCACGATACCGGCGGGCACGGGACGATCAACATTGTTCGATTAATATCGGTCGCGGCGATCGCCACGATCCCGATCGCGGCCCCGGCCATGTCCGCGATCGCGGTCGCCGCCACCGCCACGGAAGCCGCCTCCGCCGCGATCCTGCTGCGGCCTGGCCTCGTTGACGGTGATCTTGCGCTGATCGACTTCGCGGCCATTCAACCGCGCAATCGCATCGCGCGCGGCTTCTTCGGTAGTCATCTCGACGAAGCCGAAACCACGCGGCTGCCCGGTGGCCCGATCGGTGACCAGGGACACCGAGACTACCGGCCCGACTTCCGCGAACACCGTGCGCACAGTTTCTTCTGTCGTTGTGTAGCTCAGGTTGCCGACGAACAATCGTTTGGACATTGTGTCCTCTCACTATGATGGCAGGCGCTTAGACCAGGGTGACGTTACTAGCCTGCAAGCCTTTCGGGCCGCGTTCGAGGCTGAACTCGACGCGCTGGCCTTCGTTCAACGTGCGATAGCCCTCCATCTGGATCGCCGAGTAGTGAACGAAGACATCCTCTTCACCCTCGCGTGCAATGAAGCCGTAGCCCTTGGTGGAGTTGAACCACTTCACGGTGCCCTGGACCCGGTCGGACATGATGCTGTTTCTCCTTCAAAATGATGTTGATTGGGGCTGTCGAGAGTTTCCACACAAACAAAAACACCCGCTAGCAGAGAACTGCCTGCGGGTACTTCTGACACCGAACAGGAACGTCCCTTGCCCCCACGCGCGACTTTACCACATCCGCGCCTTACAGTCAATTAGAAAAATCTTCCCGCGGACTCGGGACTGCGGAAGGGTTCTTACCCATCACGTCGTAGCCTTCGCGGCGAACTCCACCGGCATACAGCACAGCACTAAGTCGCGCGCGGCTTTCACTTCGTCCAGGCGCTTGATCGGCGCGTGGTGCGGAGCCGAGTGCAGCAGATCGGGTTGGCTGACCGCTTCGTCGGCGATCTGGCGCATGGCGTCGACGAAGGCATCCAGCGTCTGTTTGCTTTCGGTCTCGGTCGGCTCGATCATCAGCGCCTCCGGCACGATCAGCGGGAAGTAGTTCGTCGGCGGATGGAAACCGTAATCCATCAGGCGCTTGCTCACGTCGAGCGCGCGCACGTCGCTGCCCTCAAACTTGCCCTGGCACACGAACTCGTGCATGTTGAGTCGGTCGTATGGCACGCGATACCGATCGCGCAGCCGGACGCGCAGGTAGTTGGCATTCAGCACGGCATGTTCCGAGTTTGCGCGCAGGCCCTCTGGCCCGTGCACGCGGATGTAGGTGTAGGCGCGGACGAACATGCCGAAGTTGCCCAGGAATGCCCGCATCCGGCCGATCGACTTTTGGGGCATGACTTCGACGTACAACGGCGTCTCATCACCGTCGTCGGGCTGTTCGACGCCGACGATTGGCCCCGGCAGGTAATCGACCATCTTCTCTGACACACCCACCGGCCCTGCGCCCGGGCCGCCGCCGCCATGCGGCGTGGAGAACGTCTTGTGCAGGTTGTAGTGCATCACGTCGAAGCCCAGGTCGCCCGGGCGGGCGATGCCGACCAGTGCGTTCATATTTGCGCCATCGCCGTACATCAGTCCTCCGCAATCGTGCACCCGCTTGACGACTTCCTCTAAGTGCTCCTCGAACAGGCCGAGCGTGTTCGGGTTGGTCAGCATCAGGCCGACGAGGGTGTCATCGCACGCGGCGTGCAGCGCACCCAGGTCGATGTTGCCGCGCGGGTCGGATGGCAACTGCACTACTTGCAGGCCGCTCATCGCGGTCGAGGCCGGATTGGTGCCGTGCGCCGAGTCGGGAATGAGAATCTTGGTGCGTTTGGCGTCATGGCGATCGCGGTGATAGGCGCGCATCATCAAGATGCCGGCAAATTCGCCGTGTGCGCCGGCGGCGGGTTGTAGGGATACGCCCGCGAACCCGCCGATCTCCTTGAGCCATTCTTGCAGTTGATAGATCACCGCCAGGTTGCCTTGCGCCGTCGTCGGGTGCTGCAACGGATGCGTGCAGGCGAATCCGGGCAGCCGTGCGACGTCTTCATTGATCTTGGGGTTGTACTTCATCGTGCACGAGCCGAGCGGATAGAATCCGCCGTCGATGCTGTAGTTCAACTGCGACAGGTGCAGATAGTGGCGCACCACGTCGAGCTGCGACAGTTCGGGCAGGCCCAGTTCGTTGCGCAGCAGGTCTTGGGGCAGATCGGCTTCGGGCACGTCCGGCGCGGGCAGCGTGACGCCACGGCGACCGGGGACGCTGAGTTCGTAAACAGTCGGTTCAGTCATGTATCCCTCACAGGGTAAAACGTAATTTACGCTTCACTCTACTCGGCCGCCTGCCGCAGCCCCTCAACCAGGTCGTCGATCTCTTGCCGGGTGTTCGTCTCGGTCACCGCGATCAGCATGTGGTCTTTGAGATGGGGGTAATCGCGGCCCAGGTCATAGCCGCCGATGATGTCGAACTCGTCGAGCAGGAAGTCGTTGATCGCGTCGACGGGCTTCGGGCACTTGACGACGAACTCTTTGAAGAACGGCTTGCCCGGGGCTTGCGAGTTGACGCGGTAGCCCTTGAGCTTGGCGATCGCGCTCGCCGCGTAGTGGCTCTTGTGGTAGCACAGCCTGGCGACCTGCTCCAGGCCGCATTTGCCGAGCGTAGCGAGATAGACCGCTGCCCCCAGCGCAATCAGGCCGACGTTGGTGCAGATGTTGCTGGTGGCTTTCTCGCGGCGGATGTGCTGCTCGCGTGTGCTGAGCGTCAGCACGTAGCCGCGCTTGCCGTCCGCATCGGCTGTTTCGCCGACCAGGCGACCCGCCATCTTGCGCACGTAAGCGTTCCGGGTAGCGAAGATGCCCAGGTGCGGCCCGCCGAACGACATCGGGATGCCGAGCGCCTGCCCTTCGGCGCACACCACATCCGCACCGTACGCGCCGGGCGGTTGGAACAGGCCGAGCGAGATTGGATCGGCGACGACGATGAGCAACGCGCCGACCGCGTGCACGGCGTCGGCCAAACCTTTCACGTCCTCGAATTGGCCGAAGAAGTTCGGATTCTGGATGACGAATGCGGCGGTCTGGTCATCGAGGAGAGATTTGAGAGTGGAGAGTTCGGCTTTCGGGTTTTCGTCGCCGATGATCGACACGTCGCTGCCCTGCACGTACGTCCGCACAACCTGGCGGTATTGCGGATGCACCTCAGGTGAGAGGATGACCTTCTTGCGATTGCCCTTGGTCGCGTTAAGCGCCATCAACACGCCCTCCGCCAACGAAGTTGCGCCGTCGTAGTGGCTGGCGTTGCTCACGTCCATGCCGGTGAGCTGGCAGATCATGCTCTGATACTCGAACATGGCCTGCAATGTGCCCTGGCTGATCTCAGGCTGATAGGGCGTGTAGGCGGTATAGAATTCGCCACGGCGCAGGACGTAGTCGACGACGTGCGGGGTGTAGTGATTGTACGCGCCCGCGCCGAGGAAGCAGGCACAATGATTGACGTCGACGTTCGCTTCGGCCAGGCCGTTCATCTCCCACCACACTTCCATCTCGGTGGAAGCGGGGGGCAGGTTCAGCCGGGGGAAACGCACACGCACCGGAACATCTTTGAGCAGCTCTTCCATCGACTGGGCTCCGATGGCGTCGAGCATCGCTTGTCGATCGGCGTCGGTGTGGGGAATGTAGGTCATAGCACCTCCTACGGCGAAGGACGAAGCAGCGCGTTTCGTCCTGGATCATTCGTCAGTTATCCTCGCTCCTCGCAATACTTCTGATACGCCGCCGCATCCAGCAGCGTCCCCAGCTCCTTCGGATCAGATAGTCGGATGCGCACCATCCAGCCCTGACCATAAGGCTCTTTGTTGACCAGCTCCGGCGAGTCGGGCAGTGGCTCGTTGACAGCGATCACGCTGCCGGTGACCGGGGCGTTGATGTCAGCGGCGGCTTTCACCGACTCGATCGTGCCTATGACCTCGCCGGCCTTCACCTCGCGGCCCACGTCCGGTAGCTCGACGTACACAATGTCACTCAGGTGATCCTGCGCGTAGTCGGTAATACCGACTTCGGCCTCGTCGCCTTTCACGCGGATCCATTCGTCGCTCCTGGTGTATTTCAAATCGTCGGGAATGTTCATGGTGATCTCCTTTGAGAGGTGGGGCTCGCCAGGCTGAGAAGAAAAAAGGACGCAAAGCACCCTATGTGCTGTGCGTCCTCTGTGTGTGACCTGAGAGATTCACTTCCGCGTGATGCGGAAGCTTGCCCCGTCGGTGCGGCCAACCGCGAAGCGGCCCGCCTGCTTTCCAGAGGGTTTTCGGCGCAAGGTCCCTTTACCTGAGAGATTCGCCGGCCGGCCCAGCCCCTTCGGCCGGCTTGCCCCTTCGGTGCCTGCCGTAGCAGGTCTCTCCCTCGCGCCGGGGAAACGTATCCAGCTCTCTACCAGACATTGTATGCAAGAGCGCGGGGCTGTCAACACCAAAATACGCTGGTGATTACATACAAGTCGATATAACCACGGAGACACGAAGTCCACGGAGATTTCAAGAGGCTTTTCTCCGTGCCTCTGTGCCTCCGTGGTGAGATGTGGATAATCGCCAACAAAATACGGGGGCGCGGCTATTCTTCGGCCGGCTCGGTAGCCGATGGCGCGGGCTTTCGGCGCAGCCAGCGAAGGATTTGCTCGCGGTTCTCACGCCAGACGTGAATCATCGCCGGCAGGGCCGAGACGAAGATCACAACGGCGATGAGAATCAGGAAGTATTTATCGACCGTCTCCGGCGCGACATCGGCCGCGGCCTTGCCCAACCCGAATCCGACCAGTGTCACGCCGACCGACCACAGCAGGCCGCCGAAGAAATTGAAGAAGACGAAGTGGCGATAGCGCATGTCTACCGCGCCTGCGACTATCGGCGCGAAGGTGCGGATGAAGGGCATGAAGCGGGCCAGCACGATCGTCTTGCCGCCATGCTTATCGTAAAAAGCCCTGGCCGCCAGAAGGTTCTTGCGCTTGAACAGGCGCGAGTTCTCACGATTGAAGATCCTGGGGCCGGTCTTGCTGCCGAACCAGTAGCCGACATTGTCCCCCAAGATGGCCGCTACCGGCAGAATCAGCAACAGGATGAAGATATTCAGAATCGGTTGGCCGGTGGCAGCGTCATTGCGCGAGGCCAACAATCCGGCCGTCAACAGCAGGCTGTCGCCCGGCAGGAAGAAGCCGAAAAACAGGCCCGATTCGGCGAAGATGATGGCGAACAAGCCCACGTAACCGACCGTCCGAATGAGGTTCTCCAGATCACCCATGACACGTCCTTGTTAGGTCTGTGCTAAATGAAACCCCGCTCACGAGAGCGGGGCTTTGGTGTCCGCATCCGGTGCGAGGATACCACGGTTTACCCGGGCGGACAAGGAGAATTCGGTAAGGATTGGGATCCACGAAGGACACGAAGGGACACTTATGAATTCCTTCGTGATTCTTCGTGTCCTTCGTGGATAAAGAAACGGGGAATCCGCGCCGTGAGTGCCGAGACGGTTTCGTAGTTGCTCGTGCCGAGCCGGTGCGCAACGTCCTCCGCCCGAATTCGATTGCCCGCCTGCTCGCCGATCAGCACCACCTCGTCGCCCTGCTTCACGCCCGGAATATGCGTCACGTTGATCATGCACTGATCCATGCACACCCGCCCGACGATCGGTGCGCGCTGGCCGCGCACCAGGACCTCACCCCAGGGGTTCGGCCCGCGACGGAAGCCGTCGGCGTACCCGATCGGCAGCACGGCGATTCGTTCATATCCTTCCGTCACATACGTGCCGCCATACGAGATGGGGGACTTCGGCGGCAGGGTCTGGACTTGTGCGACAATTGTCTTCAGCGCCATCACCGGCTTGAAGTCGCCGGGTGCGGGCACTTCTTTACTCGGATCGAGTCCGTGCAGAAGAATACCCGGCCGCACCATCTCGAAATGGGATTCTGGATAGTTCAGGATGCTAGGTGAATTGGCCGCATGGCGGATCGGAATGCGGATGCCACGCGCTTCGACATCGCTCAAGACTTGCCTGAAGCGTTCGAGCTGCACCCGGGTGGGCGCGCGATTCGTCTCGTCGCTGCGGGCAAAGTGCGTGAAGATGCCTTCGAGGGATAGACCTTCCATAGCGGACATCTGCTCGATTGCACTCGCGGCCTCATCAGGCATCAAACCGAGCCGATTCAACCCCGTATTGATCTTGACGTGTATCCGCGCCGCGCGCCCGATTTCCTGCGCGGCGCGGCTGAACATGCCCGCCGTGTCGATGTCGAAAACGGTGCAGGCCGCGTCGTGTTGGATCGCCTGTCGCGCCAGCCAGCCCGGCGCCCAAGCCAGGATCAGGATTGGCGCGGCGATACCGGCCTGCCGCAATGCGATGGCTTCGTTCAATTCGGCCACGCCCAGCCACGTCGCACCCGATGCCAGGGCGGTGTGCGCCACGCCCAGTGCTCCGTGGCCGTAAGCCTCGGCCTTGACGACGGCCATGACTTCGACACGCGGCCCGACTATTTCCTTAATCCGCTTCACGTTGTAAGCCGTCGCGCCGAGATCGATTTCGGCCCAGGTGGGACGAGTGAGTGTGGTAATGAGAGGCTGGGTTAGTTCCTGTATCTCAAGCATAGGTTGGAGTATAACATTCGGGTTGGAGTTTGACAACGCGCAGGGTGATCAACGGACTGAAAGCGGACAAGCGGATGGAAACGGACGCGGCTAGCATCCGCTTCAGTCCGTTTGTCCGGTTACCGTCCGTTGACGACCCCCATCCGCTTGCCGTATAATGGCGGCCACTTTATTCAAAGATACACACTTGCAGAGAGTCTGAGGTCTCTTGAACTCCTCACCGTTCCAGTTCGATCTGCTCGCCCGCGATGGCCTGGCCCGCGCGGGTATCTTTCACACCCCGCATGGCGACATCCCGACGCCGGTTTTCGCGCCGGTCGGCACGGCGGCGACGGTGAAAGCCGTCGCACCGCGCGATCTGAAGGAACTCGGTGCGACGCTGATCCTGGCGAACACCTACCATCTGTACCTGCGCCCCGGCGACGAGCGCGTCGCACGCTTGGGCGGCCTGCACACGTTCATGGGCTGGGATGGGCCGATCCTCACCGATTCAGGCGGCTACCAAATCTTCTCGCTCAAAGAGATTCGCAAGATCGACGACGACGGCGTCACCTTCAAGTCGCACATCGACGGCAGCCTGCACCGCTTCACTCCGCAGAAGGTCGTCGCCGTCGAAGAGAATCTTGGCGCAGACATCATCATGGCGCTTGACGAATGTGCACCGCCTCTCGATCGGGATTACAACGTTCAGGCGCTGCGCCGCACGCACGCCTGGGCCGAGCGCTGCCTGCGGGCCAAAACTCGATCCGACCAGGCTCTGTTCGGCATCGTGCAAGGCGGCGTGTTCGACGATCTGCGCGAGCAGTCGGCGCGCTTCCTGGTCGGTCTCGATTTCCCCGGTTACGCGGTCGGCGGGCTGGCCGTCGGCGAGACGAAGGAGCAGATGCACCACGTCCTCGATCGGGTTGTGCCGATGCTGCCGGAGCACAAGCCGCGCTACCTGATGGGCGTCGGCACGCTGAAGGACTTCTTCGAGACGGTGGCGCGTGGCATCGACATGTTCGACTGCGTTCTCCCGACGCGGCTTGCGCGTCACGGCGCGGCGTTCACGCACGACGGGCGGCTGAACCTGCACAACGCTGCGCTCGCGGCAGATGCGCGCCCTATCGAGGAGGCCTGCACGTGCTACGCCTGCCGAAACTTCACGCGCGCCTACATCCGCCACCTGATGCAGGCCAATGAAATCCTCGGCCTGTATCTGGCCTCGATCCACAACCTGCACTTCTTGCTGGACATCATGCGTCGCATTCGCCAGGCGATCATCGATGGGACATTCGCCCAACTCAAACAGGAGATGTTGGCGCACGCCACGGCTTCCCGATCAACCGCGTAATCGCTCGGTAACACTGGGCGCTGCCGGGTGAAACAGCCAAGTCATCCCAGGCGTGGCGCGGGGCAGCGCGATGGTGAGGCGCAGGACAACGGTAATCTGATCGTAACCGAATCGGCTTGACTTCGCCTCTTGGGTCGAATATGATCAGCCTGATGGCTTCGCTCGGGCACAGATCGGCGTGGAGAGGTATGAGGCACCCGCAGCGGGAACTCAATCGCACATACACGATCTACGGGAGCGGCGCGTGGGGTGGTTGTTCGGCGGTGCAGGCCAAGCTGATGGAATACGGCGTATGCTCGTATACGGGCTGGGCACCCAGCCCTCCACGCTGGCGCTTCCTGTTCGATACCTACCTCACCCCGTCTGAGCTTCGCGCCCTCCTCACCGAATTGTGGGGACGCTACGAGATCAAGGTCGAAGACTAGCGTCAAACAGAACGAGTCGGCCCGCGCCGACCCGAATCCGGTAAGAGTGCCGCTAACCTCCCGCCGACTTTATGAAGCCGGCGGGAGGTTCCATTTATGGATACAGCCGATTCAGCAAGCGTGGGAACGGCGACACTTCGCGAATATGCTCCAGCCCGCAAATCCACGCGACGGTTCGCTCGACGCCGAGGCCGAAGCCGGAGTGAGGCACCGAGCCGAACTTGCGCAGTTCGATGTACCACCGGTACGGCTCCATCGGCAGACCGTGATCCTTTAGACGCTGGACGAGCAAATCGGGATCGGAGATGCGCTCCGACCCGCCGATGATCTCGCCGTAGCCTTCGGGCGCGAGCAGGTCGGCGCTCTTGCACGCTTCGGGCCGGCCCGGCCACGGCTCCATGTAAAACGCTTTGACTGCCGTGGGATAGCCGACGACGAAGACAGGCCTGTCGAACTGCTGGGTCAGCTTCGTCTCGTGCGGCGAGCCGAAATCGTCCCCCCACGCAATCTTCAACTGTTCTTTCTGCTCCGGATCGGTTTCCGTCTCGCGCAGATCGTTCAGCAGCGTAATCGCGTCGTCGTAACGCAGGCGCGGGAACGGCGGTGTGATCTTCTCCAGCGTGGTCGTCTCGCGGCCCAGGAACTTCAATTCGGCGGCGTGCTCCTTCAGGCACGTCCGCACGATGTGGCTGACGAACTGCTCTTCGATCTCCAGCAGTTGATCGAGATCGCAGTACGCAATCTCCGGCTCGACCATCCAGAACTCGGTGAGGTGGCGGCGTGTTTTAGATTTCTCGGCGCGGAAGGTTGGCCCGAAGCAATACACCCGGCCGAAGGCGAAGATGTTGGCCTCGTTGTACAACTGGCCGGTCTGCGCCAGGTACGCCTTCTCGTCGAAGTATTGCACCTCGAACAGCGTCGATGTGCCTTCCGCTGCCGACGGCGTGAGGATCGGTGTGGACACTTCCATGAAGCCGTGCGAGTCGAGCCAGTCGCGGATTGCGCGCATCACCGCCGAACGCACACGCTGAATCGCCCACTGCCGAGACGAGCGCAGCCACAGGTGACGATGATCCATCAGGAACTCGACGCCGTGCTCCTTCGGCGTAATAGGATAGTCCGATGCCATCTGGAGCAGGCGCAGGTCTTTGACGCCGATCTCGAATCCGCCGGGGATGCCCGGCGCGCGTGCATCGGCGCGGGCAATGCCGGTCACCTCGATGCTCGATTCCTGCGCGATGCGCTTCGACAAATCGAACAACTCCGGCGAGACCTCCTTTGCGAACACGACCGCCTGCACGATGCCCGTCCCGTCGCGCACTTGCAGGAACGACAGCTTGCCCTTGTCGGTCTTGTCGTACAGCCATCCCCGCAGCGTGATCTCCTGTCCCACGTGCTGAGGCATGTTTTCGATTTGGATAAGGTTGGTCACGAGTTCCTCACGCATATTCCAATGCCCGGGCGTGCGCGATTTCTTTCTCACCGACTGGGCGTACCTGTGCGGCCAGCACCGAAACCACCGCCACGGTTTCTCCGTCGAGTGTGACGAACTCTACTTCGTAGCCTGCCGCTTCACGATGTACTAAGACGACAGTTCCAATATCGCCCACCTTTAAGCCATGTTCTGGAAGATCGGTTGTGAGAACCACATTATCCAGTTCTTGGATCATGTTACCCCCTTACGCCGTAGCGGATGTGCCGTCACAAAACGTGGTTGATCTTCATCGGATTCAATGAACCACACTGAGCGCACGTTCGGGTCGCTCCCGTCGGGCGTCGCTATCGCGCCATCGATTATAAAACGCGTCCCGAATGGTGAAGGCTCAACCGATGCAACTTCGTGATCCGCCGCGTGTCGTATCAATGCTGCCGCGAGAGCCTCCCAGGCATTTGCTGTGAAACCGAAACGCGTGAAAACCTTGCCTTGCCACGACCCTCGCGATGTGTCGCCGAAAGCAGATAATCAACTATCTTCTTCCGAGGTACAACCGCTTTCTCATGGTTAGGGCTTGTCAAGAAATAACTCCGCAGATTGTCATGCTGAGCGCAGCGAAGAATCTCTGCCCGACAAGCCGAGACCCTTCGCTGCGCTACCCAGAAACTTGCGCCATGGCCGGCGTGCGCCCGCCGATGAACTCGGCG
>DATBWU010000337.1:0-3678 GCA_036514635.1 Anaerolineae bacterium
CGCCGAGTTCATCGGCGGGCGCACGCCGGCCATGGCGCAAGTTTCTGGGTAGCGCAGCGAAGGGTCTCGGCTTGTCGGGCAGAGATTCTTCGCTGCGCTCAGCATGACAATCTGCGGAGTTATTTCTTGACAAGCCCTAACACTGCGCGCAGCGAGTCGCACGCCGGACACGATCCGCCCGGGCGGATGATAGCATAGCCCGCCATCGGGTCGCTACCGTAATTCGTAAAGTCGATGTTCCAGATGATCATCAAGCGAACCTTGCCACTCCGGGCGGCGAGCGACGCCGCTTCGGCCAGCCACTGTGCCTGCTGGGCGACCGTCACGTTCGACGCCCAGGCGAAGCTGGGCGCAGTCGATGCCAGATCGGGGTAGCCCTCGCCCGTCAGATAGCCCAGCTCGGTGAAGCACACCTTACGCGAGCCGCCGAACGCATTGTAGTACGTGTTCAACATCCCCTGGAAGTAGCGCGTGTAGTAGTCCGACGGGACGCGCGGATCGCCGGATGTCTGATTCGGGCTGACAATGCCTTCGTTGTAGTGCGCGCCGATGCAGTCCATATAGTTCGCCGCGCCGGCGGCAGCCATCTGGGCCAAAAACTTGTCGTCGTTCATCACCGCGCCGGGGAACAAACTTTCCGCGCCGGTGGGCGCAGGCGCGCCGCTGATCACCAGCGTGCCCGGGTTGGCGGCTTTGATCGCCGGGTAAGTCCTAGCCAGCAGGGCCGCGTAGCTCGCGCCACTGATCTGCCCGAAAGGCCACTCGCGATCCAGATTGGCCTCGTTCCACACTTCGATCGCATCTGCACCGGCCGCTGCCAGGGCTGCCGCGCCTGCCGCGTACTCGCCTTGATAAGCCGGCTCCAGCACACGGCTTTTGTCGCCCAACAGGCCGATCAGAATCTTGAAGCCGCTCGCGTGCGCGTCGTTGATCGTGCCGCTCAAGTCAACGCCGGCGTGCGCCTGAATCTTGACCCACTTCATGCCGGCCGACGCCATCAACCCCAGGTTGCCAAAGCCGGCCACATGCCCGCCCACTTCGAAACCGCCGATGTTGCCGATCGGGGCAACCGGCCCTGCTTGCGGTGCGGCGGCCACAGCCTCGCCCGCCTGAATCACAACCGTGAGCGTCTGGCCGAAGAACCCGTCCTTATTGCGCAGTTGCCACACGCCCGTGAAGTTCCCGTCGGCATCGGTCGTCTTCATTGGCACGTCGATTTCGATCTCTGTGCCGGCATCCAGCGCGCCGACTTTCGCCGTGCTGGGCGCGCCCAACTGCGACCCGCTGACGAAAACCAGCTCGGTGTCGGCGCTCCACGCGCACGAGCCGGTATTGCGAACCTTCCACGTCTTGGTGAAGTCTTTGTTGTTGTCGAAGTGCGTTCCGTCGGGCACAGTCACGTCGGCGGCGTAAGTTGCATCGTAGCACCCCCCGGCTGCCACACCGCCCGACGTGCCGCCCGCGCCGTTTGCGCCGCCGCCGCCCACACCTGCGCCCGCAACCGTCGTCTCCACCTCGACAGCCGGAGCGGCTGGGTTCACCACCATCTTCAGCGATCCGGCATCGACCCCGGCGATCGACGCGGCCACGCTGTACGTGCCCGTGATGAGCGGCGCGCGCCAGTTCAGCCACGATTCGGTCAACGGCCTCTCCGTCTTAGAGGTCTTACCGTCCGCAGCCGTGATCGACCAGACGATCTTGATTTCGCCGCTGATCTTCGCGGTCGATTGCTGGCGATACACCGTCAGCACGTCCGCGACGGACGGCGCTGCATTGCCGGCCGCGCCGCGAACCACCACGCCGCGCACATAACGCGGCAGCACATTCGCCAGATCGCTTGCCAATCCGGCGGCAGTGTTGATGCGAACCTGGTACGTCGCGCCGGCCTTGTCGGTGTATGCGTAGGTGTACGCCTGCGCGTTCTTGTCGAATGCAAAGTCGTCAATCGCGACGTTCGATTGAAGCGTGAAGGTGACGATCGAATCGGAGGTGACGCTGAGCGGCTGGCTCGCGGTCACTTTGCCCAACTGCTCAACCGCCTGCTTGAATGCGATCGGCGTGCTGACGCCATTGGCCGTCTGAACACTGGCCACCGACAGGATGGGTTGAAACTTGTAGCGATTTACCTGCGACGTAGCCCACTCGATCAGGACGGGGGTGGACATCGGCGCTTGCACCGCGTCGGCGGCCATGCCAATGCGCGTCCAATCGTAACCGCCCGTGTCCGCCTGCCCATCGGCGGTGAACGACGGCTGAGGCAGCACGACGTGTAACCGCTTGCCCTGCGCGTGCAGCGCCTCCGCCAGATCGACGACGAAGGCCGCATACGCCTCACGATCGCTCGCAGCGAGACCCTGATAGTCAAGCGTGACGCCCGCGTAGTCCGCAGCGAGCGCGATCAGTGCATCGATGTGTGCCGCGCGCGTCTCGGGCGCCTGAAGCACACCCCGCACCAGGTCGGGGTTCGGCTGGCCGCGCGTGAGATAGTTGCGGATCACCGGATAGGTTGCCGGCGACGTACTCGACGCGGGCAGGCCTGCGCGATCGCCGCCCAGCGAACCGTCGGAGGCGATTACCCAACCCGTCGGATACACTTCGGTGACCGAATCGGCGACATCGGCGTTGAGCGTCTCGCCCGGATCGGTTTCCGCACCGATCGCCGGCGCGGCCGATGTCGTCTGCATCAGCGCGACGACCTTCGGCAGTGTATCGACTGCCGCCAGGATCGTGTCCTGGGCGGTGTTCTTACTGCTGCCGATCCATACCCACGTGCTCGATTCGGCGTCGAAGGCATACAGATCGAGCGTGTCCACCGGTTGAGCGCCGGCCGGGATGTTCACGCGCACGCTCCCGGGCTGAGCCTTCTCGCCGCACACGGCGATCTGATACACGGGGCTCTTCAGCATCAGGTTGACCGGCAGTGCATCGCGCGCCGCCATCAGCGACTCAACGGTTCCCGATTCAAAATCGGCCTGCGTCACCGCGCTCAGCGTCACTCGATACGACTGGTCGGCGCTGGCTTGCAGCACGCTCAATCCGTCTGGAATCTGTGCGACGGACGAATCGCCGCCGATTGCCAGCTCGCCGCACGGCCTGAACAGCCGATCGAATAGAGAGATGGGCGGAAGCAACAGTCCGGCAATCACCAAAAGGGCGATAACGCCATAAAGAATCAAGTTGCGATTAGCCGGAGGAAGTTGCTCAAAGCGTCGGGCCAGCCGAGGGGGGGTAGAAGGATCGGCGGGCGTGGGGGCGGGATTGTCGATCTCCGTCATGAAAACCTCAACTTCTTTGGTCGAGGGAAGTGTACCGGCACTTTGCCCCTCCGCTGCGCTTCGGGGGTCTGCGAAAAGTGCCGGTCGTTTGCAGCCACCGCTTTTCGACACAAAAGGACGGCGAGGGCCGCCGTCGCGCTCGGTCATAGCCATTCTGGGATGCCGCGCGACATCGCCACGCACTACAATCGGGGTCATTAACCGGACCGAGGGTTGCGGCATTCTAGCATGGGCAGGGGTTTCGCGCAACCTCACCCCTACCCCGTGTGCACGCAAAACATGTCAGGCCGTTTGCGCCCGACGATGCCCACTCCGCTGCGCTACGGGGTGCTTCGCAAAATCGTCGGGCGCATACCACAAAGCCGGACACATGCGGTGCACGAAGTCCCCGTCTTTTGGGGGA
>DATBWU010000338.1:0-3420 GCA_036514635.1 Anaerolineae bacterium
CAGCGGCGCGAACAGCAGCAGTGCATTGACCAGGCTGGCCGCCGTTCGACCGAACCCGCCGAGGCCCGCGTAGCCCGCCGAAGCCAGGCCGGCCTGAGACAGCGCCAGGGCCAGCACGGCGAATCCCACCGCGAAAAACCACAGCCACTTGTTGCGCAGCGCCTCACGCAGCTCGCGTTGAGCAATCGTCCACAACAATTTCAGTTCCATGCCTGAACTCGCTCCAGTTCAAAATCGAGCACCGTAACACCCTGCTCGCCGAGGACCTGAAATGGTCGCATCTTGTGCTCGTCGCTCACACGCACGACGAGCGTGCCGCGCCCATTAAAGTGGGCGGGGAAGCCCTCGCGTTTCAAGGCGGCCAACGCCATCACCCGTTCCGCCGAGGACACCCACAGCGTCAGATCGTGCTGCGAGAAGTATCGCGATCGCAAGCCTTCCGGTGTGAGAACGTCCACCACGCGCCCTTGCTCCAGCACTAGCACGCGATCGGCCAGTGCATCCAACTCTTCCAGCCGGTGTGAAGCGAACACGATCGTCTTGCCTTCGCGGCGCAGCGAGGCGAGCAGCGCCAGATAATCGCGCCGCGCCTGCGCGTCGAGATTCGCCGTCGGCTCGTCGAGCAAGAGAATCGGCGGATCGGCCAGCAGTGCGACGGCCAGCGCCAGCCGCTGCTTCAACCCGCCCGACAGCGCCGAGACCGGCTTGCGCGCGTGATCGCTCAATCCCAGCCGCGTCAGCAACGCCGGGATGCGCGCCGGATCGACTTTCTTGATGCGCGCGTAAAACGCCATCGTCTCTTGCACACGCCAGTCGTAGAAGACGGCCTCTTGCGGCACGTAGCCGATGTGGCTTCGCGCACGCTTGCCTTCGCGGCGGACAGTGTGACCGGCCACACGCACGTCGCCGCGAAAATCGATCAGCCCCAGGATCGCCTTCAGCAATGTCGTCTTGCCCGCGCCGTTCGGTCCCCACAACGCGATCGCCTCGCCCTGTCCGACCTCGAACGAGACGCCGTCGAGTACGTTGGCCTTGCCGTATTCTTTGCCGACGTTGCTCACCGCGAGCAGGCTGGTTCGATTTTCCATTGGCTGAACTCCGATGCGCTGCGCACTCGCTGTATGACCGCCTAGTACATCGCGGCGGAAATACCCCAACGGTTTGTCATGCTGAGCGGAGCGAAGCATCCCGCCCATAGTGCCGAGACTCTTCGCTTCGCTCAGAGTGACAACCATTGGCTCATTTAAGCCCAGGAGCACTAGAGACTTTGTTTCTGTCCTCGTTAGCGCGAGTGCGCCACATGCGACCCCCGCGCTCAACATGAACAGTGCAGCAAGATTCATTCCCAACGTGCTACCCGATTCCGACAGCGCAAAGGCTGGCACGTCCAACGGCTGCATACGCGGCGCGGCATCGGTGAGCTTGGACTGCGGTTTAACAATCGGGAACGTGGTCGCTGCCAGCTCGACGGCCTGAACGGCCGGGCTATAGATCAACGCCCGCAGTCGCGGCTCGCGATCGGCCAGGCCTTCGAAGAACCGCTCGGAGTGATACGGCACGTCACCGATGCCATCGCCGTCGGCGTCGAAACCGGCGTAGTCGCTCCAGGTGTTGCCGTTCCAAGCGTTGCTCGCCGGCAGACCGCCGCCCTGTATCGAGACCTGCTCGACGTTTTCCCAAAACGTGTTGCCCTCGAATTGATTGTCGCGCACCGAGGGCTGAAGATTCACGCCCACGTCGTTGAAAGCGAGGAGATTGTTCTCATAACGCGCGAAGCCTTGCAGGCTGAACGGCGTGCCGTCGAGGAAGATGCCCACGCGATTATCGACCAACACGTTGCCCGTCGCCTCGACGTTGTCGGCGTCCTTGAAGCCCAGCGCATAGCCGCTCGGCCCGCGCTGGCCTCGGATAAGGTTGTCGCGCAGCGTCGTCGCGCTCGAGTACATCGTATAGATGCCGACCGAGTTGTTCAACAGTTGATTGCGCTCGATGATCGCGCGATCGCAGTACATCAGGTGCACGCCGTACCGCCCCTGCTCGAACACGTTGTCGCGCACCACCACGTCCGACGAGTACCACATCACCACGTCGCGCGCCTCGTGCACGTGATTTCGCTCGACGGTCACGCGCTGGCTGTACCACAGCCGGATGCCGTCGCCCTTGCGACCCTCGTCGTACTCGGGCTTGCCGGTGATGTCGTTGCCGCGCACGATCGCGTCGTCGGCCTGGGCGACGAAGATGCCGAACAGCACATCGGTCAGCCGATTGTTCTCGACCCGGATGCGCGGAGCCGACAGCGTGATCCCGGCGTGATCGCGATCGGGTTCGACGCCGCTGCCGCGCACCTCGAAGCCGCGAAAGACGATGCCCGGCGCGGCGAGCGTGACTACCGTGCCTTGCCCGCCGCCGTCAATCACCGGCCAGTCCACGCCTTCCAGCGTCACCGACTTGCTCACGACCAGCGGGCCGGCATACTTGCCGCCGCGCACTTCGATCGCGTCGCCGTCGCGCGCGTCGGCCAGCGCCGCAGCGATCGTCGTGTACGGCCCATTCGGTGAGACCACCAGACGGTTTAACCGCAGAGACGCAGAGTTCGCAGAGATTTCCCAACCTTCTCTGTGTCTGTGTGCCTCTGTGGCTAAACTCGCGTGGGCCACGCTCGACGCCAGCAACGCCACGGGGAGCGCGAGGAGGGCGAGCCATCGAATCATGCTTGCGCCACCTGAGTGCCAGATGCCTTGACGCGCTTGCGCGCATCGACGATGGGCTTGTAGGCCGCGCGGTGAAACCACAGACCGGCCAGCACGACGCCCACCGCGATGAACGCCAGCACCAGGCCAATCTCTGCACTGGCGACCGTGCCGAACTGCCCCACCTTGCCTGCACCGAGGATCGGCGGCGTAAAGGGATCGATCGCGCTGCCCAGCGCCGAGGTCGGATCGATGCTGTGACCATACTGATATAAAATCAACCCCAGATCCGCCAGGAAGACTAACGGGAAGCCGAGTGCCGGGATCGCCAGGACGCCCGCCCATTGATTGTGGATGAAGACACCTGCGGTGAGCAACAGCCCCAGCGCGACGATCCCGAAGACCGAGAGGGAGCGTTCGAGTTGGCCGCCCTCATCCAGCGGCGGCATGCCCAGGTAGTGATTCAGTTCATCCACTTCGCGCACGTCACCGTCCAGGCGGTTGATGTATACCTCGACCTTCAGCCCTTTGGGATACTGCGGCGCTTTCAGCGTCATGCTCCAGTACGGCAGGAATATGGAGATCGTCAGCAGGAGCGCGGCCAGCATCAACAAGGCGCTGGGAATCAGGTAATCCGTCAGGCTGCGTGTGCTGCCGTCGGGCAGAAGGACTTTGACGTCGGGATCGAGTGATAGGAACTTCATCGCAACTCCTTCCTCACCCCCTCCCC
>DATBWU010000339.1:0-11768 GCA_036514635.1 Anaerolineae bacterium
TGCTTCGCAAAATCGTCGGGCTAATCAAGAAAAGCCGGATCAATCCGGCTGAAGCGGCAAACAGCCTGCTTCAGCAGGCTTCGCTTTTTCAGCCCGGTGATGAATCACCGGGCATTGCCCACGAATTACCGAATGCTCTCAAAATGACGTTATGCCCGAACTGTTCACCGTCCTCACGCCTCAGGACGCGCTCCGCAAACTGCTCGATCACCTTCCGACCGGCATCGCCAGCGAGGCGGTTCCGATCCTCGATGCGCTCGACCGTGTGATCGCCGAATCGCCGGCCGCGCCAGGACCGCTGCCCGCTTTCGTGCGCAGCACGATGGACGGTTACGCCGTGCGCGCCGCCGACACGTTCGGCGCGAGCGAATCGCTGCCGGCCTACCTCACCGTGATCGGCGAATCGCCGATGGGCCGTGTGCCAACAATCAACATCGGCAAAGGTCAGGCGGCGATCATCCACACCGGCGGCATGTTGCCGCCCGGCGCGGACGCGGTCGTGATGATCGAGCGCACGCAAGTAGCGCGCGAGAACGAAATCGAAGTGCTGCGCGCGGTCGCCGCCGGCGAAAATGTGATCCAGATCGGAGAAGACATTCAGCAGGGTGAAGCGTTGCTGCCGATCGGCCACCGACTGCGCCCGCAAGACCTGGGCGGGCTGGCCGCCGTGGGTATCACGCGCGTGTGCGTCGCCCGGCGACCACGTGTGGCGATCCTTGCCACGGGCGATGAAGTCGTCCCGCCCGACGCCGAACCTACACCCGGCCAGGTGCGCGACGTGAACACCTACGCCATCGCCGGGCTGGTCGGGCGTGCGGGCGGGATCGCATTGCCGCGTGGCATCGCTCCAGACCACTTCGATACGCTCTATCGAGCCGCGCGATCGGCGCTCGACGAAAGCGACGCGCTGGTGCTGTCGGCGGGGTCGTCGGTCAGTGTGCGCGATATGACTTCAGACGTGATCGGTAAACTGGGTAAGCCGGGCGTGCTGGTGCACGGCGTATCGATCAAGCCCGGCAAGCCGACGATCCTCGCCGTGTGCAATGGCAAGCCGGTCTTCGGCCTGCCGGGCAACCCGGTCAGCGCGATGGTCGTGGCCGATCTGTTCCTTACGCCAACGCTGTGGCGTATTCAGGGGCTGGCGCAGCCGCAGGCGCCTCGCTCGATCCGCGCGCGGCTGGCGCGCAACGTCGCTTCGACGCCCGGGCGCGAGGATTACGTTCAAGTCAAGTTGGTCGAGCGCGACGGCGAAGTGTGGGCCGAGCCGATCTTCGGCAAAAGCAACCTGATTTACACGCTGGTCAAAGCCGATGGGCTGATGGTCGTGCCGCTCGATGCGAATGGAATGCAGGCAGGCGAGAGCGTAGACGTAAGACTGTTCTGAGCAACGAATAGAGAACGAATAAACGAATGCCGACTGTCGTATTCGTGTATCCGTTGTGCATTCGCTGCATTGATTTGGAGGTTCAAATGCCGCTGGTCATCGATGGACCTTGCCAGGACCTCACGTACAAAATCATCGGCCTCGCCATGCAAGTCCACAACGAGCTCGGCCCGGGACATCGCGAAGCGGATTATCACGACGCACTGGCGATCAAGTTCAAGCACGCGGACTTCGATTTTGAGGACGAGCCTGATGTCCTGATCGCGCTCGACAGCGGCGAGATTGTAAAGATACGCAGACCTGACTTCGTCGTCGCCCAATCCATCATCGTCGAGCTGAAAGGTCGCCAGCACCAGATGACGAAGGACGATCAGGCACAGGTCATCGGCTACTTCGCCGCTCCGCCGGAGTGCCATGTGGCGCTGTTCTTCAACTTCGGGCGATCGCGATTAGAATATCATCGGCTATTTCCGCCGAAGAACGTAAAAGTGTATCAGCGGCAGAAGTGGGGCAAACCGACCGAATGAGGCAACGAATAGAGAACGAATAAACGAATGCGCAATTCGTATCCGTTTATTCGATGTAAATCCGTTGCGCGATTGGATCAGATATGTCTACCAGCGAACCCACCTATCAAGCAAACGTCGCCGACCTGCTCCGCGACGGCATCGCCGCCGTCAAGGCGCGCGAGTTCGAGAAGGCGCGTGCGCTGCTCATGCAAGTCATCGATCGGGACGAGCGCAACGAGCAGGCCTGGTTGTGGCTGAGCGGCGCGGTGGAGACGGATGCGGATCGCCGCGTCTGTCTGGAGAACGTCCTGGCGATCAATCCGGGCAACGCCGCCGCGCAACGCGGGCTGGCGAAACTTGGCCCGGCCCCAACTCAGGCGCAGCCGGACAGCGCGGCGCGCACAGTCGTCATGCGTCGCGAACACGCGCCGATCTCGCCCGCGGCGGCCATCCTTTACCCCGATAAGCAAGCGCATGAATGGAGCTGGACCGAGACACCCGACCTGAAGCGCGTGGCTTCGATCGAATACCAGGCGGCATCGTCTTTCAACGACATCTGGAACACTAATAAGGACGTCTGCGGCTACTGTGCTCAAGAGGTCTCCGAAGAAGATCGGGCCTGTCCGAGATGCCAGCGCAGCCTCATCAGCACCCGGTATCGACTCGACCAAGCGGGAGCCGACCTGTACGTCCTCGGCGTGCTCGTGCTGAGCCTGGGACTTCAGTTCGGGTTCCAGGTGTTTCTCGATGTGGTCACGCCCGCGTTCGCGCTCATCGCGTTCGATGGCTTGCTTGCGTTGAGCCTGTTGGTGCTCGCGGCGGGCATCTACCTGCGCCAGCGCTGGGCTTATCACGGCGCACTCGTGACGATGAGCGTGGCGCTCGCCGGCGCAACGATCCGGCTGATCATCGGCCTAACCTCGAAAGACAACCCGGGCGAGATCCCCTTGCTGGCCTGGGTCGTTCAGTGCGCGACGGCGACACTGGCGTTGTTTGTTGCTGTCGTCTGGGCGAACAACGATTTTGAATTGGCCGAGGTCCGACAGGTGATGCGGATCGGCAGCGACTTGCGGCTGGCGGGGGATCACTTCCACACCGGCAAGTCATACGCCGACAAGGGGCTGTGGGCGATGGCCGTGCCGTACTGGCAGCGCGCCACGGCCACGAATCCGAGCAACGCTTATTATCGCCGCATGTTAGGCGAAGCCTACGCGCGTCTCGGATTCGCCGAGCGCAGCCTGGACATGCTGCAATCGGCGCTCCGCGTCACCAATAATCCGGCCATGCAGAGCGAGATCGAGCAACTCATCGAGAGCGTGCGGCAACAATGACCCGCAAAGTCTATCTGGAAGACATTCCGCTCGACGAGGCCTGGCGGCGGTTCATCGCCGCACTCGAATCCGCCGACATGTGGCGACCATTCGACGGCGAAGAAACCCAGGTCGCCGAAGCGCTGGGCCGAGTCACCGCCGAGCCGATCTGGGCGCGCGTATCCTCGCCGGCCTATCACGCGGCAGCGATGGACGGCTACGCCGTGCGCAGCCCTGACACCATCGGCGCCACCGAGACCTCGCCGGTTCAATTGTCGATCGACTCACAGGCCAGGTATGTCGATACCGGCGATCCGCTGCCTGCCTGGGCCGATGCCGTCATCCCTATCGAGCACATCCACCTCATCAACCAACCAACTGTACGGGCGAGTCACGACTCGCCCCTACCCAACCAACCAACGGCTATTGAAATCCTCGCTTCGGTCGCGCCGTGGAGCAGCGTGCGCTCGATGGGCGAAGACATGGTCGCCACCGAATTGGTGCTGCCGGCCAACCACACGCTGCGGCCCGTCGATCTCGGCGCGATCGCGGGCTGTGGACATGCGACGGTTCAAGTTCGCCGCAAGCCACGCGTGGCGATCATCCCGACCGGCACTGAATTGATCACTGCCGAACAGGCTGCAAGTATCGGCGTGAAACCCGGCGACATCATCGAATACAACTCGATCGTCCTCGCCGCGCAGGTTGAGCAATGGGGCGGCCTCCCAAACCGCTATGCGATCGTCGCTGACGACTACGAGCGCATCAAGGCCGCCGTGCTCGATGCCGCATCGAAACACGATCTGGTGCTGGTCAACGCCGGATCGTCGGCGGGCAGCGAAGATTACACTGCGCGCGTCGTCGAAGAACTCGGCACGCTGCTGGTGCACGGCGTCGCCGTCCGCCCCGGCCACCCCGTCATATTGGGGATTGTGGATTGCAGATTGCGGGCACTTGCACCTGCGCTGCGCTTCGGCGCAAGTGCAGGTGTTGCGGATTTATCCAATCCCCAATCCGAAATCCAAAATCCGAAATCGCAAATCCCCATCATCGGTGTTCCCGGCTATCCGGTCAGCGCCGCACTCACCGGCGAGATCTTCGTCGAGCCTCTGCTGGCAAAATGGCGCGGGCAGCCGCCACCGCAGAAGCCGGCGCTGAAGGCGGTCATCACGCGCAAGCTACTGTCGCCGATGGGCGAAGACGAGTGGGTGCGTGTGACGGTCGGCCGCGTGGGCGATCGCGTCGTGGCCGCGCCGCTCAGTCGAGGCGCGGGGGTGATCACGTCGCTGGTGCGCGCCGACGGCATCGTGCGCATTCCACGCTTCAGCGAAGGCGTGAACGCGGGCGACGAAGTTGCCGTCGAACTTTACGCGCCGCCCGATGCGATCGAGCGCACCATCGTCCACATCGGCTCGCACGATCTCACGCTCGATCTCATGTCGCAGTTTCTAGCCGAACAGGGACGACGCTTCGTGTCGGCGAACGCGGGCAGCCTGGGCGGATTGATCGCTCTGCGGCGCGGGGAGGCGCACCTGGCCGGGTCGCACCTGCTCGACCCCGAAACGGGCGAGTACAACGTGTCGCACGTCAAGCAGTATCTGCCCGACGTGCCGGTCGTGCGGGTGACGCTGGTGCGCCGCGAGCAAGGGCTGATCGTGGCGAAGGGGAATCCGAAGCGGATCGAATCGCTGGCCGACCTGGCCCGGCCCGGCGTGCGCTTCGTCAATCGACAACGCGGCGCAGGCACGCGCGTGCTGCTCGATTA
Source organism: Anaerolineae bacterium (assembly GCA_036514635.1). Lineage (GTDB taxonomy): Bacteria > Chloroflexota > Anaerolineae > Fen-1058 > Fen-1058 > DASSFZ01. Next base: position 4,969 of record DATBWU010000339.1, read on the forward strand.
CCGATTGGGTGTGCTCGGCATTGCACCGGAGCAAGTGCGGGGCTACGAGCGCGAAGAGTACACGCACCTGGCCGTCGCCGCCGCCGTTCAATCGGGCGCGGCCGATTGCGGGCTGGGCGTGCGCGCCGCCGCGCGCGCGCTCGATCTCGATTTTGTGTCCGTCGAATGGGAACGCTACGATCTGGTGATCCCGCAGGTGCACTACGAGAGCGATCTTCTCAAGCCGCTGCTCGCTCTTTTGAAGAGCGAATCGTTTCGACAAGCGGTGGCCGCGCTGCGGGGATACGATCCGTCGCCGGTGGGAACAGTTGTGGCAACCATCGTCCCGTGAAGTAGACTCTATCGGAAATAGATTTTCTCCACGAAGTCACACGAAGGGCACGAAGACAGCCGGTATGTTTCGTGTTTCTTTCGGAATCCGTGCTAATAACGCGGCACCTTCGGATCGACGTACACCGACCAGGCGTCGATCCCGCCGGCCAGGTTGCGAGCGTTCTTGAACCCCATCTGCTGCAAGATCGCCGTCGCGTACGCGCTGCGCTGGCCGGTGTGGCATTGCATCACGTATTCTCCATCGGGGTCCAGCTCTTCCAACCACTCCAGGATGTCGCCCAGCGGCTTCAAGGCCGCGCCTTCGATGTGCGCCAAGGCATATTCCTCCGGCTCGCGCACGTCGATGAGGATCGGCGCATCGCCGTCCTTCAGTCGCGCCGCCAGGTCGGTTACAGTGATGTCTTCCATGTCGGTCCCTACTGATAACTGTTCACTGCCTACTGATAACTGCTCACTGCCTACTGATAACTGTTCACTGCCTACCGCTCACTAGTCGTCTGAACTTCGCCTCCAGCTCCTCGCGCACTTCGAAGAACGCCGCTTCAGCGTAGGGAAAGGCCAGCCACACCGATGCAATGCCGAACAATGCTCCGGTGATCAGCCGCGCCCATGAGTTGAACGACCCGAGCGCATTGCCCACGTAGAACGATGCTGGAAACGCATTACCCGTCAACCGGGCCAGCCACTCGTTCGTCGTGCGGAAGCCCTGATCGACTCCGGCCAGATCGCTGAGGAAATGCGTCGTGCCGTCGATTGCCATCGGCAGAATCATCAGGAAGTAAGCCCACAGCGGCAGCGGGCGCAAGCGACGCCGCACCAGGCCGTAGGCCATCGACGCGATCCAGAACGCCGTGTACATCGCCACCATGCGATCGGAGTAAGCGACTTTGTAGCCGAAGTCGGAATTGCCGACAAACTCGCGCAGGGTGCCCGGATCGGCCGTCGGCCAAGCTACGCCGATCTGATCGAGCGAGTACATCGATTGCGGGCCGAACAGGAAAAACGATCGCTCCGGCAGTTGATGGCAGAAGAATTGATACACCCAGTAGACCGCGCTCGCCGGGCCGGTCGCGCCGGCGCGCATTAAAATCGGGGCCAGCCACGGCGCGATCACGAACACGCCCCACACAACGTTGAACGCCAGCAACCAGTGCCGCGAGAGCCAGTACACGAATCGCTCGGAGCGCCTCGGCGCTCGTTCAATGACCGCTGCTCGACTCATTCGCAACCTCAGCCTCAGGTGTCTGCGTCGGCGCGCGCCGCGTGTCGATCCACGCCAGCACGATCATCGCGGCGATCAGCACCGCGAGCCACACGAACTGCATCATGCGCCAGCCGCCTGTCAGCAGATCACTGTCGCCGCGAAAGCCCTCCGTCAACAGGCGCGAGGCGGCCAGCATGGCGAGCGTCGCGCTGAACGCGCGGCCTGTCGCCTGCCCCATCTGTACCAGCCGCAGCGCGATGAGCAATGCTCCCAGGCTCAACACGAAGTCATAGAGTTGCGTTGGATGGCGGCGCGCATCCCACAGTGTGATCGCCCAGGGCACATCCGCCACCTCGCCGAACGCCGCGCCAGACGCGAAATTCGCCAGGCTCAATCCGGCAGCGAACGTGGCCAGCCCCGGAGCCAGCGCATCGAACAGCGCCGCGCCCGGCACGCGCTTGCGCTGCAAGTAGATGGTGGCAATGACCACGCCGGTCAGGATGCCCTCGAACGGCGCGAGCGTCTGAAGGTTCAACGCGAAAATGTCGCCGAGGCGATTCTGGTAAAACGACCAATACTCGAGAACGTACCACGCCCGCGCGCCGATCAAGCCGCCGGTCGCGCCGTAAAAGCCCGCGTTGAAGATCGCGTCTTCGTCTAAGCCCAGGCGCTTGCCCGCACGCGCGGTCATCCACAGCGCGAGCCAGAATGCCGCGATCGTCACCAGCGGCGCGGCCGGCAGTGCCAGCGAGCCGATGCGTAGAGTCTCCAGCATCAGCGCGCCTCCAGCAGCGGCTTAATCTTGTCTTCGATCAGCGCGCGGTCCATCGGGCCGCCTAAGACCACATCGCGGATCACGCCGCGCCGATCGATGAAAAAGGTCGTAGGGAGCAGGCTGACGCGATACTGATCACTGACGAGGTAATTCGGATCGAGCAACAATGGAAAGGTCAGGTTCAATTCCTGACGGAACGACTCGACCAGCGACGGCTCCTCATCCTGATCGACGGCCAGCACGATCAATTCATCATCACGGTGCGCCTGATAGACTTCCTGCAAGGCGGGCATCTCGGCGCGGCAGGGCGGGCACCACGTCGCCCAGAAGTTGAGGATGACCACCTGCCCGCGCAACTCGGACAGTGTGAACCTCTGACCATCGACTGTTTGTAGTGTGAAGTCCGGCGCGGGGCGGCCGGCCACCGGGCTGGCGATGTCGTCCAGGCCCTCTGGCGCGCGCGACAGCCAGGTCCAGCCGATGCCCACTATCGCCATCACGGCAATCACGATGGCCCACTGGAGTCGAGTCATGCGTCCCTCGGCGTGGCGAATTGTACCGCGTTTGCGATCCCGCGTAAAGAACTCCAGAGATCGGGGCGCAGATGAACGCAGATAGATCAGACTTCCGAAGTCTCGGAGACTTCGGAAGTCTTGAACGCGGGTCAACAACTCATCGGGAACTCAACAGCACCCAAGTCTCGTTGAGGCCGTTCCACGCGAACACGGCGGCAAACGCGAGTAACACCACACCGCACGCGATCGATACAATCTTCAGCGCGCGCTCGTTGGCGATTTTGCGACCCGCACTTGCGCCCAGGGAGATGACCGCGAACCAGCACGCGCTGCCCGCGAAGATGCCGAGGACCAGGATCGGGCCATCGCCGGCCGGAGTCGCCGACAGCGCCGCGCCTCCGATCGCCAGCCACGACAGGATCGTCGCCGGGTTGATCGCGGTGAGCGCGATGCCCGCCGTATACGATCGCCACACGCTCGCCGATCCGCGCTCCGGCCTGCCCGTGAGATCGATGCGCTTGCGCAGCGCGCCCCAACCGATGCGCGCCAGCAAGATCGCGCCCGCCGCATACAACGCGACGCGCAGCCACGGCGCGGCGACAAGCAGCGGCGCGACGCCCAGGTAGACGGCGAAGCAATACAGCGCATCGATCGTCGCTGCGCCGAGTCCGAACGCACACGCCTGGCCAAAGCCGCGCGCCAATCCCAATTGGATCGTCGCCACACTCACCGGCCCAATCGGCGCGGCAACCGATAGGCCCAATCCCCAGCCCGTCAACCACGTTCCCACAGTTTCCTCCTGAAATGAAAAGCCCCCGACGAATCCGAATTGCCGGGGGCTTCAGTTGCTATATGTTCAGGTCGAATCAGCCAAACACAACCAGGCCGCTCGCCGAATCCCCAGCGTGCATGGCCCCTGCTGCTGAGTGCGATTGAAAGCGTAACGGGCAACCCGATTCGACATGCGCGCATTATGCCAGCCGCCGCGAAAATCGTCAACTGCGCGGCAGGCTTTACCGCAGAGCACGCTAAGAGCGCAGAGTTATTCAACCCCTCCGCGATCTCCGCGTGCTCTGCGGTGAAAAGGCTTCGGAACTATAGACGTCAGCCGCGATAGAAGTCGGGGACGAAATCAACCAGCGACGACCAGCCTTCGGTGACGACCAGCTCGCGCTGCTTCTCGTCCAGCACCAGCATTCGCTCGGTTCCATCGGTGCGCAGCGTCAGCGTCAATTTGTCCGACCCATCGTCCACCTGCTCGATGATGCAGTAGCGATCGACGCCCAGGGGATGCTGCGCGAAGAAGCTGAAACAGTGTTCACAGGTGTTCAGCGCAGCATTGCAGATATTGCGGTCGATTGTGACCTTCATGGCCATCCTCCTGTCCGGCTATCGATTACGAGGATACGCTGCTACGAAAATAGCCGACAGTGACGAATGGCTGTTACGCTAAATGACACTTATCATCCACTAAACGTAATTGCTCAGGCTGCCTCACCCCCAACCCCTCTCCTGACAACCCAACACCCGTCGTCAGGAGAGGGGGCCGGGGGGTGAGGCTGAGCAGTTACCACTAAACAAGGTGACCGGCATCTGGGAGGTGTCGGCCACCTGGAATGCGGTTATTGGCACAAACACTCTGCGGGCGCAAACAGCGACAGGGGCGCGCTTTGCAGGCTTTCGAACGTGTCCAGCAGCCGATCGGCCACACACGCCCAGGCGTAGTTCTGCGCCCAGGCGGCGGCCTGCCGGCCAAGCCGCTCGCGCAGCGCATTGTCTTGCAGCAGGCGGGCGATAGCCGAGGCCAGCGCCACGGGGTCGCCTTCCGGCACGTGGAAGCCCGTCTCGCCGTCCCGCACCAGATACGCCAGTCCGCCCACTTCCGACGCGATCACGGGCCGGCCGCACGCCATCGCCTCCAACGCAACCATGCCGAACGACTCGTAACGCGACGGCATCACGACGAAACTGGCAGCGCTGTAGTAGTAACGTAACTGATCCTGGTCGCGCGCGCCGAGGAACGTGATCAGGTCGTTCAGGCCCAGTTCCTCGCACATCACCTTCAGGCGCTGCATCTCGGCGTTCTCGTTCGCGCTCGGATCGCCGCCGATGATCGCCACACACATGCGCTCGACCCAGGTTGGGCATTCGTGCGCCAGCAGGGCAATCGCGCGAATCAACGTGTCGATGCCCTTCAGCCGCTCGATCCGCCCGACGAACAGCACCCTCCAGTCGTCATGATTGATGCCGAGATGGTCGCGGGCGGCCCGGCGCGGCATCGGGTAGAAGTGCCGGGTATCGACGCCGGGCGGGATCACGGCGATGCGATCAGGCTCCGCGCCGTACAGCCATTCCAACTGCTTCTTCTCGGCGGGCGTGGCCGCGATCAACCTATCGGCGAAGCCGGCGATCTCGGTTTCCAGGTCGATGCGGCGGCGAGTTTCCAGCTCCGATGGGCTGCCGGCCACCTGGTTCTTCATCAACCCCAGCGTGTGGAACATGTGCACGATCGGCCTGCCCCACGTAGTGCGCAGCTCGCGCGCCACCCAGCCGGACAGCCAATAGTGGCTGTGAATGACATCGTACTCGATGCCTTCGTCCCGCGCGAAGCGCAACACGCCCTCGGTGAACTCTGGCAGATGATCAAAGATTTTGTTCTTGTCGTAAGGCCCTTCCGGGCCGGCAGGCACGTGGACGACGCGCCCACGCGTGCCCAACTTGTGCATCACGTGCGGCAGATGCGGGTTCTGCGATCGGGTGAACACGTCCACGTCAATACCGCGCCGCGAGAACTCGCGCGCCAGATCGCGCACGTATACATTCATGCCGCCGGTTTCCTTGCCGCCGAGCGTCGCCAGTGGACAGGTGTGCACACTCAACATCGCAACACGATGAATGGTCATACTCTCCAGTCCCCACCCCGTCTCAATTATATCCTCCCGCGTATCCCCCGTCGATTGGTCGATCGACCGTGATGTGATGAAGCCAGGTATCCTTTGCGCCGAGACGATACTTGTAATCCTCGTCGCCGCGCATGAAATCGACGATGTGTTTACCCTGCCGGATCGCCTGCCCGATCAGCCGTGCCATCAACACAATGCCGGGACTGAGTCCGCCCATCGCCTCCGGCGCGTAGCCGGAGTTGTACACCATCAACCGGCCGCCGTAATCGAAACTGAGATAGGTCGCGGCTTTGTGGCCTTCCACTTCCAGAAACGACAGTTGCAGCCAGCGGCCCCGATGCGCGGCGCGCACGGCCTCGTGGAAGAAACGGCGCATGGCCGGCGTCATGAACTCGGCCTTGTCGGCGCGACTGCGGATCATCAGTTCGAGGAACGCATCGGCCTCCGGCTCGAGTTCGCTGGCAAACTCGCCATCGACGACATACCAGCGCAGGCCCTCCATCGCTTCGGCGCGGCGCAGCTTGCGGCGCAGCTCGTGCCGCTCGCGCTTGTCGAGGCTGGCAACGTAAGCGTCGAAAGTGTCGGGCAAGGTCAACACCGGCGAGGCGACTTGCCGCTCATCCGCGCACAGCCAGCCGCGCACGGCCACCGCTTCGGACAGCCAGGTCCGCGTCGGCGAGGCTTCCGGCACGTTGTACAGGTCGAGCCGATCCCAATCGGCCTCCGCGGCCAGCGCCTCCAGAATCGACGCGCCGACCTCGGTCTCGCGCCCGCGCGCGAGGATGAAGTCCAGATAATCCGACGGATCGACTCCGCCGACGAATTGCAGTGATCGCTTGCCATCCACTTCGATGATGTAAAACGCCGCGATGCCGATCAACACGCCGGTGTCATCGCGCGTTTCGACGAGCTTCAACTCTCCCTGCCCCAGCGTGCGCCAGAACGCCGTTTGCCACTCGTGCGTCAGGAACGGTGTATCGGCCTGGCTGGCGCGAAGCAAAATATTCCACTCTGGCGCCAGCACATCGAATGCAGCCGCAGTCTTATGAATATTCGTTTTCATGGGATGA
>DATBWU010000340.1:0-24404 GCA_036514635.1 Anaerolineae bacterium
CGGCGGGGCTGTCATGCCCTGCCGTATCGCCTCGCCCAGGCACTCCCGGCCCTCGGTCCCCAGCGCCAGGCAGAGCCAGTAGAACTCTTCCTCGTCAGGACTTTTTAGACTTCCGCGTTCGTTGCTCATTGGCGATCTTCACCATCTCCCGCGCCAGATGCAGCATCCGCTCTTTTTCGTCGGGCGGGGCCTGTTGGTAGAGGTGGATAAGCTCATCAACGCCCGAATCGTAATTGGGTGCCTTGGGCAATAAGCCAGCCTCTTTGAATGCCTCTTCGGGAGGAATATTCATGGCTTGTGAAATCAACAAAAGAGCATCCCATCCAATGCCCTTCTCCCTACTTCTAGCCTTACTGATAACCGAATGGGCAATCCCCGCTTTCTTAGCAAGCTGATTGTCATTCAAGCCCAATTTATCCAATTGATTGTCCAACCAGGGGAAGAATGTTTGTGGGAGTTGTTTGCTCATGAAGTGTGTCGCCCGACACATTATGTCTGGTTTTGCTTGGTCTGTAGACACGATGAATGTTACTATTGACACAGAGATATTGCTATGATAGTATGTGTCCATAGACACAGTAAGATTGGTTTTTGGACACATGGCAAAGCTGCTTACCCCCACCCAAACTCTCAAGCACTGGGCCGCCAGCGAAGACAAGACTGCCGCTGACTTCGCCCGCGAAACTGGCTATCAATACAACTACACCACGCAGTTGTTTCGCGGCGACCGCGAGATCACACCTGAAACGCTGGGCTGGATTTGCATCGTCTACGGCGGCCAGGTCGCCGAGCCGATCGCGGCGGCGATGCGGGCGGCGGGGGTGACGAAGAAGACGAACGGAGGCGAGTGATGTTGTACATCAGGCCCTTTGATTTAGAGCAGGCATGGAAAGAGGTTTGGGATGGCCGACATTGGGCGCTGGCGAAAGTCTTCGACACCCCATTGCTGTCTTTCGGAATCGACGGAGGCCGGATCGGCAAACTCGCGATCTGGCCGACCACAGCCGAGAAGACGCTGACACGCGCGCTCTACAACTTCGATCAGGGGCTGGACTTCGACCGGTTGGATGATGGGGGGCGAAAGTTCTACGAGGAAATCCTAAAGGCGTTCGCATGATGTTTCGCCGCGCGGGAAGTGTGGCCGGTTCCGGGGCCGGGCACACCCGCGCGGTTTTGTTTTGGCCCAATTATGAACATAGAACTCTTCGGCATTCTCTTACCCGGATGGTGTCTGCCCGCAATAGGGCTTGTAGTCATCGGCACTTTCTTGATCATGATAGCCAAGATCGACAGTAGCCAGGGGAAGTGAAATGCGCGGCGGTCAAGGCCAATGGGCGGTTTTGTTTTGCAATCATGAGGCGAACATGAAGAAACGATCTAAACCTACACGAGACATCGTGACGATCTACGAGGATCCATACACGAAAACGAAAGCCGAAGGTCAGGCAGAACTGGTGAAATTCATTGGCTATGACCAATCTCCAAATGTCGAGAGACATCTGGTGCATTTCATCGGCGATGCGCCGGATCAATTTGTGGAGCGCACTATCGTAACTGATGCGGGTGAGTAGTGAATTGCGCGGCGGCGTGGTGGGAACACGCTGACACAACCTAAGGCGACGCCTGGCGGGAAACAAGGTCACAAAATCAGCGACCGTAGCCGAGGATCTGCGAACTGGGTGACGAGCCAGACACTAACCGCCAGTGTTCGGGTCAAGCAAGCCAAAGCCGGTTCGAATCCGGCCCGCGCATCATGCTCAAAAACTTGTTGGGCTGCGAGTAACAGGAAAGAGCATGCAGCTGCCGGTTGATCTGGGTGACGGCGGCGTTCCCGAGCCAGCAGAAGATGCAAAGCGCCCAGACGAGAAAGCAGCCCCAGCGCGATTGTACGTGCTGATGAAACAATGGGGGTGAGTGATCTGGCAACTCACCCCCGACAATTCAACCGGTTGCGGAGGAGCAAATGGAAACCCAAGTCTCAAACCCCACATCTCAAACCCCACATCTCGACGCGCTGTTGGCGAAGTACGACGCAGCGCAGAAGGCCGAAGAGGCGCGGAAAAACCGCGAGGACGCAGAAGCCGAGCGCCTGCGGGCCGAAGAGGAAGCGGCCTGGGCACAGGAAGCCCGCGCGTGGTTCGAGAATTACCTCGGGCGAGAACTGGTCGCTGAACTACTGGACGGGACACCGCCAGTTGTTTATCCACCCGTCAATATTCATTTCACAACTCGGTTCGCAGATCTTTCTCTGGAGGCTCATCATAAAAGCGGCGAGTGTTGGATCAAAGGCAAGTATAGCAATCTCAGGCTGCCCGTTCGTGATGAACTCGAGGTCGGACAACTCATCGCCACGGCGCACAATCAGCAGGAGCGAGTGCGGCGCGAGGCCATCGATCGCACAATCTCGAACATTCAGCATCCGTATTACGACGGCGAGAGCGAGATTGAGCATTCGGTACAGTGTCCCTATGACCTGCTGATCGCCAGTTGGCCGGATGCGGCTGACGAAGTGCGCCCGGTGCTCGAAGCGAAACTCGCCGAGATTGCGACGGCCAAAGCCGAGTATGAAGACGCCAGGGAAGCGGCACGCGAGGAACAGGAGCGGGTGTGGCATCCGTTCACGCTCTTCGAGATCGTCCACGCCACCACGCCCGCTGATAGTGAGCCGGTTGTCGAATCGGTCTACAGCACCTATCCCATGACCCTCTTGGGCTGGTGGCCCATCCTCGATCATGGCGAGATCGTCTCCATGCGAATCCCGTGTGTCCTGCGCGTGGAAGAGAAATACATCGCCAGCCCCGAGGCGGCCCCGCACTCGGCCTGTCGCACCACATGCAAAGCCGGCGTTCGGATCGTCTATCCGCCAGAAAACGTGAACGAATAAACCGGTTGCGGAGGAGCAAATGGAAACCCAAGTCTCAAACCAAAAGCAGGCAATTGATATGCTCGTGCGGCAGAAGGTCATCGAAGAGCGCGAGGCGTGCCGGTTGATCGCCGAAGAAGCCGCAATCGCGTGGATTGAACAGGGCGAGTTAGTGAAGGGCTTTTCCGCGCGGGGGATTGGAATCATGATCACCGCGCGTTACATGAACATGACTATGGCAGAGGTCGAAGAAGCGATCGCTGTCACCGCCATTCCCGGCGATGCTCGGCGCTGCGGCCAGTGCATACCCAACGGGATGATCTACGTTCGCCAGGATGGAGCGCACGTCTGCGCGAATTGCAGGCACGTGCATAGCGGCGGGCAAGCCCAATGACCACCTGTGCCCGCCCCGGCTGTCGCCGGCTACTCCCACGCAAACGCACACGGCCCTCGGCCTATTGCTCCCCGGCCTGCAAGATGAAAGCCTTTCGCGCTCGGCGATCTGCGCTCAAAGAGCGAGCGGTGCAGAAACTGGTCGCCGATGCGCGCGCGGTCGTGGACGCCTGGCAGGCCCCAATCGGCAAAGGCTACAACTTCACCCCGGCGCTCGAACAACTGTGCCGGAATCCCCTCGTGTCAGGCCAGCAGGCCCAACGGCCTGAAGTCTCCTCCTCGCAACCCCGGCGCGGTCCTCGTATTGGCAACGACAAGGCCGCGCCGGGGCAGGGGGGTGAGGGATGAATCTTTCAGACCCGCCCCCAATGCGATCGTACGCCGAATGGTTGGAGGCTAACCCCGACATTGAAGAATCAGAGGAATGCTCCGACTGCGACGGCAAGGGGATAGTCGAGTGCTACACGTGCAGAGGCACGGGAGAAGTCGAGTGCTCAGGGTGCGGAAACGACCGCGACTGCGATGACTGCGACGGCACGGGCGAGATCAAATGCTCGGATTGCGCGGGCCTCGGAAACCAAGCTCACGCTCTCTACGAACAAACACGTCAGCGCGAGGAAGCACTTTGGAGAAAACACATCACCCTCGTCACTGTGTCAAAGTAACGGCTGTGACTGCTCGAAGCGTCACAGCGCCAGGCAGGTCACTCTGTGACGGTATTCGATACGTGACCGACCTGGTTAGTCACGTTGACAGCGGGTCACGGGTATGACTCGGCGACCGCCGCGTGACCGAGCACGGTCACAGCCAACCAGGTAGGTCACGGGTGTGACTCGGCGATCGCCGCGTGACCTGGTCGTGTCACAGTTCACCGATCAAGTCACAATGGCCAACTCTCGGCGGGTGTGGGGGAATAACAGATGACCAAGAAACATTGGATCATGATCAAGCGCGGATTGAGCGAAGACCCCAAGCATCGTGAGCGGATGGGCGATTTGCTCTGGCTCTATCTCCACATCCTCGACCGCACGGATTGGGAGACCGGGATTGTCTACGGTTGGCGCGATGCCGAGGAAGCCATCGACATGAAGATGCAACCACGCACTCTGCGCGATCAGCGCCAACGCCTTCAAAACCTCGGTTACATCACCTGTAAACAGGAGCGGCGCGGACAACGGATCGTCGTTCACAACTGGAGCAACCCCAAGAACTACTCCGGAGAAGTTCTCAATTGCAGGGTGACACCTGGGGTGTCACCCTTGTTGTCTAAGGGTGACACCGAGGGTGACACCGAGGGTGACACCGAGGGTGCGGAGAATACGAGTAGTTTCCGCGAGCTAACAATTAAAAGATCATGGATCATGGATCATGGATCAGAGAGGAGCGCGGCTGCGCCGCGCCGCGCGCCAAAATCGGCCCCGGAAGTTCATCCCGCGCTGCTCGTTTACCGCGAGGTGACGGGCCATTACCCACACTCCGCAGTTGCAGATCAAGTCATCACAGCCGTCAACGGCAAGAGCGCCGAAGTCCTCACGCCTTTCTACGCCGAGTGGTGCTCGCGCGGCTACAACTCCAACTCGATCAAGTGGTGCACCGAGTGGGCCGCGACCGGAACGATTCCGCCGCAAGGCGCGAACGGGAGAAAGCCGAATGTCAGCGCAAACAATCCAGCAGGCCGTCCGAAACTTGCTGATCCAACCCCGGAGCAGTTGGCCCGCGACCGCGCCATCCGGGCCGCCCGCGACAATCGGAAGTCCTGACTGCCCGACGTGCCGCGGCCTGGGCTACGTGCGATACGACGTCCCGATCGGCCATCAGCTCTTCGGCAAGGCGCACGTGTGTGCGTGTCGTGACGGCGAGATTGCTCAGGTCAATGCCGAGCGTCTGCCCGGCCTGTCGAATCTCCTGCCAACTCAACTCGCCCTCACGCTCGACGACATCGCCGAGCGCGGCGAGTGCACGGCCAAGATGCTCGGCGCCGGGCGCGACTTCGCTGCGTTCCCCTATGGCATGTTGACCGTGTGGGGCGGGCCAGGCAACGGCAAGACCGCGCTCCTCATCGCGCTCGTCAACCATTTCAACACCATCCGCTTTGGCGAGGCCTACTACGTGCGCTTCGTTGACCTGCTCGACATCGTTCGGGCCGGCTACGAGGCCAAAGTCGAGCTTGACGCGCGCCGGCGCTACGAACGGCTGAAGAACATCTGGTTTCTGGCGATTGACGAGATGGACAAAGCCAACATGACCGGCTGGGCCAGCGAGTTCCGCGCCCGGTTCTTCGACGACCGCTACACACTGGCGCGCGAACGGTTGTGCCATACGGCGATCGCGATGAACGACGATCCGGCCTCGTTACCGGACTATTTGTACGACCGTTTGCGATGGGGCGCCGCGCCGGGCGCGAATGGGTTTCGCATCGTTCACAACGCCGACGAAAGCGCACGGCCGGTAGGTCTATAGCAATGGCAATCACCGATCTGCAATTCAACCAACCTATTACCCTGGCCGACGATCCAAAGTTCCTCGGCTACGTCTTCGGCCTGAAGGCGAGCGACGACGCCGACGTCGGGCCGATGGTGATGGTCTCAATCGCTCAATCTGGCAAGACGGGACTGAAGGGCAATCGGGCGATCGCGCTCGAGCGCATCGTGCCGACGAGCGGCCGGCCGCGCGAGCGCCGGGGTGAATGATGGCGCGACCATTCAATAGCGATCCGGTGGCGTTCGAGCTGCTCGCCATGATCGTCGAATTGGAAATGACGGACGAAGTGAAGTCGCTCTTTCAGGTCGCTACGATTTGTTTGCTCGAGTACTCGTGGGGCTGGCGGCTGTTGGGATTGCTCGAAGAGCAACGGTACGTCACGGTGGAGCGAAATGGGCGCGGCGTGCCGCTCAAGATCGCCTCGACCGAACAAGGCCGAAAGGCATTGGCAGAGCGTTGTGAAGAACGGGCGGAAGGGGTTTTAGGGGGCATCTAAGGGGTTGTAAGCAGGGTTGTAAGCATGGGCAGTGTCCTAAGAGATGGCGATAGTCTCACAACGTTCAAAACGGCCATTTTCACCATTGTGGGAGGAGATGAGCCGACGCGCTCACAACTGCGAAATATCGGACGCGAGTTGGCGAATATTGCCGGCCGAAGCAAGCCGTGGAGCGGAGGGCATCTCTATAACGTGCTTCACTGCGAACGTATGTCGAATGAACGATTGGGCATTCACCCCGATCTCTTTGACGCGGCGTTGAAACGCGCCGACATGATCGCCGCGAATGCAAAAGTTCGGACGGTCGTGATGGCACGCGGGGTGCGGGCCGGCGCGATCGTGTTGGCGCGATCGCATAAGTGTTTTCGCCGGTCGTGCAGGATCGTCTTCGTGCCGGATACGCCACACCGGAAGTATTGCAGTGACGAGTGTGCGGCGCGAGTGGAAGCGCATCGGCGGAAGGAACGACAGCGCCGGCGGAGAGAGAAGGCGAGGAGGCGAAGACGATGAACGCATTCGACTTGGTAGGCTTTGTTTTGGTAATGGGCATCATCGTGGCTTTGATTGGTCTCTATTTGTCCATGAGGCTATCATCCGGAATAGAAAAGTATTTCGAGGAAGAAGAAGAGAAACTCAGACGATGATAGCCGATCCACTTGCACTGTGCGCGTTAGGGTTTATCGCCACGATGATGGTCGCTCTATGGATCGGTTTCCTGCTCTGGTATCGGCGGAACAATGACTGATCGATTCGCGATCGTCGTCATCCTGTTCATCGCTGTCGCCGTGCTCGCCGTCGGCGCCTTGGCCGGCGATGCCTACGTTCGGAGCCGGCCAGCGGTCATCGAGGCTGTGGCCGCGCGCGAGATGGCAATCGCCGAGCAAGAGCAGGCGAGGGCAGAACAAGAACGGGCGCGAGCGGCTGCGGAACGTTCGCAAGCGGCCGAGGCGCAAACGCGGGCCGATGCGCTGCGGGCGGCGCTGCCGTCACTCACGTTGAGCTTTCGCTTCGTTGCGATTGGTATAGGCACCGGCCTGGCGGTGTTGCTCATCGGCGGGTCGTTGGCGGCTGTGTGTTGGTTCAACGTTCGGGCGCGAGTGATCTATCCGAATAGCGCGGGCCAGTGGCCCATCGTCATCGAGCGCAAGTTCGGCGGGGCGCTGTGGTTGGTAGATACAGCGCGCGGCCTCGGGCCGGTGACGCAAGTGGACTGCGACCAGGCGACTATGCCACTGCCGGCGAGCGAGGCAACAGCCTTGCAGATCGCCACGCAAGCCCAGGCGGCCACGGCGATGATTGGCATTGCGCGCCAGAGCGATACGCCCGCTGAACGGATCGCCGAGCGCGTCAAAGCTGCGGCCGAGAACCTGCCCGCGCCGACTTTCGCCAATGCCGCTGACGGCGGGATGCAGATGGTCTACGTCAAACAACCGGGGAACTCGAAGGCCGCACGCGAGAAGCAAGACCTCGAGCAATTCATCCGGTTGGGTTGGGGCGCGCGCGGGCTATCGCGCCGGGCGTGGGTGCCATCGGTGTTCACGAAGACGGGCAACCGTTGCACACGCGGCTATTACGAGAGCATCATGGAGACATTGGAGAAGGCGGGCCTGGCCGCCAAAGACGAGTCCGGCGCCTGGTCGGCAGTGGTGGATATGGACGAGGCACTGGATGCCTTCGGGTTAGCGCATGAGGTCGAAGATGGGCGTGGGTAGGCGGGCCGGGCTGGGCTGGGTGGGCAAAGCCCCCGAGTATTTTCGCGTCCCGCGCCATGAACGGGGTAGGGAGGGGGGATGATAGTCTTTGTTCTGGGCGCTCTCGCCGGATGGATCGTTGGTCTATGGACTGCGACGGGGATCACCATCGCGGTGTATCAATGGCAGCAGCATGGAGGTCACGATGGAATGGGGAACAGCTCTGCTCGTTGTCTGCTGTGTGTTGCTCACCTATTGCATTCACGCGCTTGCCAGGGGTTTGCACGACTGGCTCAAGCGCAACACCTGGATCATTGATTGATATGACCGACCGCTACACCGCCTGGCTGGCTGTCATCGCACAGCGCGATTGGGCGTTGACGCAGTTCACGTTGATTGCGCTCCTCGTCGTGCTGGCGTGGGAGGGCATTCGGCTGTGGCCGGAGCGATTCCGATCGGTGATCCGTTTTGGCTTCCTGTTGGCCGGAGTGATCGCGTTCTATGCGTTGGCGGCAATCAACGTAGCGATGGGGGCGCGATGAAAGGCGAAAGCCATATCGTCCTCGGCGCGGCCGCGGGCGCGGCGCTGCATCTCGCCGTTCCCTATTTGCCAGCCGGTGTCTTGCCGCTCTCGGTCGTCATTGGCGTGAACGTGGTCGGCTCGCTCCTGCCAGATATTGACAGCGACGAATCGATCATTCGTCAGGCGACGGGCACGAATCGGCGCTCAGGATGTTTGGGTTGGATCGTGTCGCTTGGCTTCTCGCTCTTCGGCGGGCACCGGGCGATCACGCATTCGCTCATCGCGCTGGGCCTCGTGGCAGGGCTGGCGCGATGGGCCGGTCAGCCCTGGGCGCTGGCGTTCGCCGTCGGCTACGCCGCCCATCTGCTGGCCGACATGCTCACGCGGGCGGGCATTCCGCTCCTGTGGCCGTTCACGGATCGGCGGTTTCATCTGCTGCCGCGGCCGCTCAGGGTAACGACCGGCACGTTGGTTGAATATCTTCTCGTGCTCGTGGCGGTGATTGGAGTGGCGAGGCTATGGCCGTTTTGATTGACACGGTGAAACGCAGATGGTGGGTGACGGAACGTTACGTGTGGCCGTGGCTGCTGGTCGTGAGCATCGCGGCGGTCGCATTGCGGTTCACGCACATCGTCTACTACCCGCTATGGTTCGACGAGGCCTGGAGCGCGTGGGTCGCCGCGCTGCCGTTCGATCGGATGATCAATGCCGTGGCCGGCGACGTTCATCCGCCGCTTTACTTCGTCATCCTGTGGGGCTTGGTTCACGTCCTCGGCGATTCGATGTTCGTCGTTCGCCTACCCTCGGCGCTGTTCAGTCTGGCGTCGCTCGCGCTCAGTCTGCGGATCGTCGAGCGCTTGCAGATCTCGGGCGCCTTCATCGGCTTCACACTCATGGCGCTCGTGCCGTTTCAACTGTTCTTCGCGGACGAGGCCCGCGGCTACGCATTGTTGGAGATGCTCTATCTCGGCGCGTGCCTGGCCGCGCTCTCGCGCCGGTGGGCCTGGCTGGCCGTCTGCAATGCGGCTCTACTGTACACGCACAACTACGGCGCGATCTACGCGGCGCTGGCCGGCCTGCTCGCGTTCCTGGTCGTCGACCGGCGGGAATGGTGGAAGGTTGTCGCGTGGAATGCCGGAGCGATTGTGGTGTACGCGCCATGGGTCGCGTTCGGCCTGGCCGGCCAGGTGGCCGCGTTCGGCGAGGGGCATTGGATCAGGCCGACGTCGCCGGGCGGGTTCATGTATCCGATCTACATGTTCGTGTGGAATGTCGCCATGCCGCGCGAATTGCAATCGTCGGCGATGCTGCTCGTCGCCGTGCTCGTGTTCATCGCGCTCGTCAAGGTGGTGAGGGACAGGCACGTTGGGGCCCGGGTCCTCGCCTATCTGTTCCTCGGCCCGCTCGTTCTGGCTGCGCTCGCCTCGTGGGCCTGGAAGCCGATCTATCTGTGGCGTGCGCTCATCGGCGCGGCCCCGGCTATGTACTATCTCATCGGCTGGGCGCTCACTCATCGGGTGAGTCGTCTCGGGTTGATCATGGCGCATTTCCTGTTCACGCCGATGCTCTTCGTCGCGCTGATCAATCACCCGGCGCGGACGTTTGAAATCAAAGGGGCGATGGAGATGGCTCAGGTCGCCGAGCACGTTGCGGCGAACTGGCAAGCGGGGGACGTGATCTATCACATCAACATCGGGAGCGTGGTCGAGCTGCACCGCGCGCTCGGCGATCGGACCAACGTGATGCTTCCAACGCCGGATCACACCATCGTCGGCTACAGCCTGCAAACGCGGCGCGCGCTCAGTATCGTCGAGGAACCGATCGGCGCATTGACGTGGCGGCGGGCCTGGCTGATTTGGGTGTCGTCGCCGGGGACGTATGAGCGCGAGGTCGTCGCTCGAGACGCCATTCTCGCCGGCTACCGAAACGAAAAGGTGCTGGGGTGGGGGGATGGGGAACTGATTGACGGAGGCGTGTGGCTGCTATGGCGGTGAACCTGACTGGACTGTTGGCCCGCGTGCGGCCGCGCCGATTGACGCAGGCGGAGATCTCCGAGCGCGATGCCGAGCGCCGGGCGATGGAGCACATGCGCCAACAGGAATCGAAATTGAGAACCGAGGCGAACAGTTACGCGCAGGTCATCGCGGCAACGCTCGAGGACCTGAACATCTGCTATCGCTACAAGCGGAACGAAAAAGACTTCATGGAAAGCCGGATCAAACGCATCTCGTTCAAGCATCCGTTCGTGCTGCGCGAGGAGGCGATCTATCTCGAAGTGGATCTGCGGCCCGGCAAGCGGCCGCGGGGCGTGGGCATCGCCGAACTATCCGACCCGGAGATATTGAACAATCTGTCAATCAACTGCGGTCACAAGGTCATGGCGAAGTACACGCCGGAGAGCGGTTTCTGGTACATCGTCGAGCGCGAGTTCGGTGTGCGCGGCATCCCGTCGCACGTCAAGCTCGACAATATTCTTGAATTGCGCCCGGCCAGCGCCGATGGCCTGAGCCTGCCGCTTGGTATTGGCGAAAATAAGAAGCCGGTCTATCGCTCGCTCGGCGTGATGTATTCGATGCTGATCGCCGGGACGATCGGCGGCGGCAAGTCGAACATTCTCAACGTGCTCATCACGACACTCATGCGTTACAACGCGCCCAGCCGCTTGAAGTTCATGTTGGTAGATCTCAAGGGCGGCGTCGAGTTCTCGTTTTTTCAAGGCGTTCCGCATCTGTTGCAATTGCCGCGCTATAACAAGGATGGCGAGAAGGGCGATCCACGACCGGCGATGATCGAGCGGCGCGAGGACGTGCCGGACGCGCTCGGCTGGATCATCATCGAGGGTGAACGGCGGATGGAATTGCTCAAGGGCGAACGGGTGAAGACCATCGGGCAATATAACTTCAAGAACCGCCGCCGTCCGATGTCGCACATCGCCATCGTGATTGACGAGTGGGCTGACGTGAAACTAGATCGGAAGCTCGGCACAGAAGTCGAGGAGATGTTGATCAACATCGCCAGCCGTTTCCGAGCGGTGGGCATTCACGTCATCCTCTGCACGCAGGTGCCGAACAAGGACGTCGTGAGCATCCGGATCAAAAACGTCCTGCCGGCTAAACTCGCGTTCGCCTGCCCGGACATTCACGCCTCGATGCTCATCATTGGCGATGGCAAGGCGCACGGGCTTGAGCCATCAGGCCGCGCGATCTTCGATTGGGGAGGAACGCGGCTGGAATTGCAGACGCCGTTCATCAGCAATCAGACGGTGGATGAGATAGTGAAGCAAGCGATTGCCGGGAAGTTCAACGAGCTTGAATCGCGCTCGCATGATGTGACGGATCAAGAGGTGTTCGAGTGGGCGCTGAGAGAAAACGGCGGGGCATTAGACTATCGCCGGGTGTTCGCACAGTTTCGCATCCGGGGCTTCTCGTTCGACGATGCTAAATCTCTGGCGGCGTCGTATGAGGGCCAGGAGGTCGTCATCGGAGCGAGCGTGTATCGTGTCATGGGTAGCAGTCGGCCCGGGCAGCCTCGGCGCTTGCTGCCGATAGAGGACGATCCAACACAAGATGAAACCACGGAGGGGGAGATCGGAGGGGGACAGAAGTCGGATACTATACCCCCCTTGACTATATAGGTTGGTCTTATGAACGAGCAAGCGCTTGCCAATGCGATCCTGCTTTTTATCTGCTGCATCTGGCCGTCAGCCGTCTTCGCACTCGGCTTCTGGTTTTGCGGCTGGCTATCGAAACGGAAGGTTGTGATCAATGTTCGACAGGCTCAATGAGTTCATCGGCGGACTGTTCGATCGGCTCTTAGGCCCGCGCGCGGTGATGGCGCCGCCGGGCTTCGATCCGACGTTGGAACCGCGCCGGGTGCAACAGAAGCGCCGGGGCTTGTGGCTATGGATCGGCCTCATCGGCCTATTGGCGATCTGCCTCGTCGCCTTCTTCCTCTTCCGACCCAAAGCGGCCAGCGCCGAGCCGACCGGGACGCCGACCTTGCCCCCGCCGGCAGTGAGCACGACCGAGGCGACGTTGACGATCGACCAACTCCTCGGAACGGTCCAGGCCACGGCGGCTGCGCCTTTGCTCCCGGCCACGTATGAACTGATGACGCTGACGCCGACGCCGGCGTCGACCGGAACGCCCGATCTGACGGCAACACTGCTCGCCGGCTGGCCGACGCTGCCGCCGTTAGCCGATAGCGGCTGGTTTGCATTGACGATGACGCAGGCCGTCCTCAATGCCGATGCGACGGCGAAGGCGAATGAGTTCGGCGGCTTGATTCACCTCTTCCCTACGGTGACGCCCTTCCCGCCGCAGATGCAGACACTGATGGCGATCCTGCCGACGTACACGCCCTATCCGACGTTCACCCCGTTCCCGACGTGGACGCAACCCCCTCCGCCGCCGCCGACGTCCTACCCGGCGAAGGCGACCTATACCCCTATCCCGCCACAGGCGACGTATACCCCCATCCCGACGTTCACGCCGGTGATACCGACACAGACGCCCTACGTCATCTACGTGACGGTAGTGGTGACGGCGACCTACACCGAGACGCCGACGCCAACCGAGACGCCAACGCCGACCGAGACGGCGACGCCGTGAGCGATCGCTAGCATCGTCAGAAATGCCGATTGGATCCAACGTGACTTATCCGGGCGGGAAAGCGGGCGCGGGCGTCTACCAGACCATCATCAATCAGATGCCGCCTCACCGCGTCTACATCGAAGCGTTCCTCGGAGCCGGAGCCGTGATGCGGTTCAAGCGACCCGCGACGTCAAGCATCGCCATTGACGCCGATGATGACGTGATCAACCAGTGGCAACGGGAGAATTACTACAACGTCCCAAACCTGAAACTCCTGTGGGGCGATGGGCTGGACTTGTTGCGCCACTACGATTGGCAGGGTGATGAACTGGTTTATTGCGATCCGCCATACTTGATGGAAACGCGGAGCAATGGCCGGGCCTACTATCGTTTTGAATTCACCGACAAGCAGCACCAGCAACTACTTGAAATCGTCAAGCGCATTCCCGCGCCGGTGATCCTCTCCGGCTATTATTCGGCCATGTATGCGGAGGCTCTGTCAGATTGGTGCACCATCACGTTCCAGTCTCGCACGCGGGGCGGGCGGATGGCAACCGAATGGCTTTGGATGAATTACCCGGAGCCGCTTGAGTTGCACGACTATCACTATCTCGGCGGGACGTTCCGGGAACGGGAGCGGATCAAGCGCAAGCGCAATCGGTGGAAGGCCAAACTGCTCAGGATGCCGGCGTTGGAGCGACACGCAATCCTCTCAGCCATTCAGGAACTACGATCGCCCGCATCGTCAGAAATGGCAGTGGCCGCCCGGGCGGCAACGCCGGATATGACGTTGGGCGCGCCCATCGCCGAGATAGGCGATGCTGGCAGCCACCTCGCCAGAATGGGCGTTGTCTTCGAGGCGTGATCACCACGCTGGAAGTGACGATGCAGCCGGCTACACCACCGGAAACGGCGATGCAACCAGGCCGGAAATGACGATAGCGGCTGCTGCTTGCCATTGTGACTTGGTCGGCAGGCCGTGACGGAGTGCGGTCACGCCAAGCTCGGACTGTCACGGCAACTTTGGAAAGTTGAAGGTGAAATTAGTTCTCTCTCTCTTTCCCGGAATTGACTTGCTCGGTCGCGGGTTCGAGGCCGAGGGCTACTGCGTAGTTCGTGGGCCGGACTTGCTTTGGGGCGGCGACATACGCGAGTTTCATCCGCCCTCTGGCAAGTTCAACGGGATCATTGCTGGCAGCCCGTGCCAGGATTTCAGCAAGGCCCGGCGCTCACCGCCGAGCGGATATGGCAACGAAATGCTCGCCGAGTTTGCGCGCGTGGTTACAGAGGCATTCCCCGATTGGTGGTTGCTCGAAAACGTGCCAACGGTGCCGCGCATTCAGGTAGCCGGCTACTCAGTGCAGCGGCTCGACTTGAACGCCCGCGAGTGCGGCATGAGCCAACGGCGGCTTCGTCACTTTCAATTCGGCAGCCGGCACGGCCTCGTCATTTCGCCCCAACGCCAAACGCCACGTGGCCGGGCCGACGAACCGATAGCGCTGGCTACCGAGGGCAAGCGAACGGATCGCCGCGACTTCTCCGACTTTTGTGAGATTCAGGGATTGCCGCGCGATTTCAAACTTCCGGGCATGAGCATCGCCGCGCGCTATGCGGCTGTAGGTAACGGGGTGCCGATCCCAATGGCCCGCGTGATCGCCAGAGCAATCCGCGACAGTCGGCTATTGCCCGACGACGCCCGCCTGTGCGCATGTGGCTGTGGCCGCCTGGTTGTTGGCAAGGGGATTTCAGCGACGACGGCCTGCCGTAAGCGGCTTGAGCGATCCCGCCGAGTTGTGACTTGACCGGCGGACTGTGACACGGCCACGTCACACAGCGGTCACAGTGTCACGCTTGTGATCAACCTGGCTGCCTGTGACCGTGTTCGGTCACGTGGCGGTCGCCGAGTCACACCGTGACCCGCCGTCAAGCGTGACCATCTAGATGGTCACATATCGAACACCGTCACGGAGTTGTGACCCGCGCCGCGCGTGGCGCCGTGACGCTTCGAGCAGTCACAGCCGTGACTTTGACACAGTTGTGATCCAACGTGGGGTCTCTGCGAGCGCCGGGTCACACGGCCCAAACGGCCGCCCGCGCCGCGAATGGCGATGGATGCCGGCAAGCATCGCCGGAAGTGAAGTTACTGCACTGAAAAGCCCCCGACATGGGGGCTTTTGCTTTCACTTGGCAGGCTTGAGATACTTGCGCCAGGACCGGAAGAACCTGACGATAAACCAGATGGCGGAGAGCTCGAGGATGACTGTGGCGGCGATCAACGGCCAGAGAAGGGGGCTGGAGATGCAGTGTGGTCCGTGATGTAGTTCTATCTGCCAGCAGTAGAGCAGGGTGATGATTGGCCCCAGGATGAAAGTCGTAGCGCCACGGATGGCGAGGTAGGCCAGCATGATGTTGCCGGCCAGCAGGAAGACGAACGGCAAGGTGACACGACGCCAGAGCTCACCCAATGACGGGGATAGCATTCTTGATCCACATCCACACGGCCAGCGCTCCGCGTGCGATTTCCATCACGAGAATGACCCCGATGACAATGCCCAGCAGCCTCAAGTCGAAAAACGATCCGACCCATAGCAGAAGCGGCGCGAGGCCGAATTGCACAATGGACAATATCAGGCCTATTAGATTGAGTGTGGCATGGAGAGGAAGCTGATCCTTGAGCGAATCAATGATTTGCTGTGCGCCTGTGATGAGCCAATGCCAGAAGTTGTAGTTGAACATCTTACGCCTGGGTCGCCTTCTCAAGCCAGCGCTCCTGGATGTAGAACCACACGAGCAGGAGCAAGCTGCCATTGAACAGCCATTGCATCCACTGATAAATCCCGCGCTCGCACAGCAGATTGATCGTGAAGCACACGCCCTGGGTTATGGCGCTACCCAGCACGGCGCTCGTGCCCACCGAACATTCAGTTGAATAGACTGGCCCATCCACCTCAAAGGCAAAATTGCCGGATAGCAGCCCCTCGGCTTCCTGCATGAGCGTGGCGTCGTCTGGCAGCGCCGATGAGCAACGTATGCCCGTATCCCAGCTAATCGAGCGCGTGAAGTTCAACAGGAATTTCAGCACGTCTGCTACTTCTGCCATAGTTCCAAATGGTTCATACTGAGTCATGCCCGTCATCAGGTCTGTCCATTCCAGCGTGTTCACTGGCGACCATGCAAACCACGAGAGAGCACGGCATACTTCGAAGTCCATCCACCACGCCAGATTGAACGAATTAGGCGGTCGGCCACAAACGGCTTGCCAATAGGGTTCGGGTTGAGTTGGGACTGGCTGAGGTTGATCGATCGGCACAGCCGTGACTGTCGGGAAGACCGTGCCCTGTGCCTGAGCGGTGAGTTGGGCGATAGCCGTCTGTTGCGCGTTCAAGGTGGCTTGAATTTGCGCCACCTGCGTCTGAGCCGCGGCTTGCGCCGTCGCGTTCAGGTCTGGCGCTCCGAGTGTTTGGGCGATGGAGGTGAGTTGAGCGCCATATGTCGCCATAGCAGTCTGAAGGAGATAGCCCTGCTGAGTGGTGGCCGCGTTGGCCGTGGCCTCGGCGTGCTGAGTGGCAGCCACCACGGTCGCCTGACCCGCCTGAATTGTGGCTGTACGTTGCTGCCAATAGGCGGTTGCCGTCTGAACGGCGCGATCGAATTGGGCCTGGCGTGTTGCAGTCGCCGCGTAGCTATACGCGGTCGCCGTTATGCGTTGAGGAGATGTCAATGTCGCCGTGCCTTGCGCTGCGGCCGTAGCGGTGAAACCCCAGACGGCCGTTGTCTCGTTGCCAGCATCCTGTGTCATCTGCGCGGCGGCAGTCTGGGCCCCGGCTGTCTGCTGCGCATACTGCGTCACTGCGACCGCCGCCGCCGCAGTCGCGGTCTGCGGCTCGTAGGTCGAATAAAACGTCGAGCCGTAGTCCAGCATCCAGATCGCCGGCCAGATATTCGGCAGCGACATCGGCATAAGCTCCTCGATGCCCGCGATGAAATCGGACCAGACCAATTGTTTCATGATGGCCCGCTCGTTGATGATGCCCTGAAACTGTTGTACGGCGGTCGAGGTCGTTGACGCAGCATCGAGCACGAAAGTTCTCGATGCTGGCCCTACACCCTGAAACTCCAGGACCGGGCTCTCGACCCGCCCGGTCACGTAAATAATTCCGATCCGCATGTTGTCCGGCACCGGGCCGAGCGGGTTAGCGATTTCGTCGTAGCGCCGCCACAATTCGGCCCCGTTGATCCGCACGGCTGACTTATATGTGCCGGTTCGCCCATCCCGAATCGCCAGAACGTAATCGCTGTCTCTGGTGATCCACAACTTCACACCGACGATGTTTTCCGTGTCTTCGGCTCTCAAGTCGAAATGCAGCCAGGCGCGATCGCCTTGCGCGATCCGCAAATAGCCAGTACCCAACGGCCCGCCGACTGGCTCGTAACTGGCGTTCTGATAGAACAGCCACGGCACGCGGCCCGTCTCAAGCGTCTTCGGGTACAGCGGCCAGAGAATATCCTGCAGCGCATTCGGCGTCGAGGTCGGAATCGCGGGAGGCACGACAGTCACGTAATGGAGTGTGGCAGTCGGCACAATCGTTCCGCTCGGCGTTGGAGTAGACCAGTAACTGCGAGGCGTTGATCCGGCCAGGGGCGTTGTGACAAGTGTCGGGGTTGGATCATCCGGCGATTGCTGTGGCGGAATAAGACCCGGCGCGGCCTTGCCGGAGCATTGATCCATCCAGTATCCAGAGCGCAGGCTGATGTCATCGAGCAATAACCAGTCGAGCGCCGTATCACCACGATAGCCTAGAACAACAAATCTATAATTTCCCGCACCGAGGTTCATAGCATAGTGTGCCCTGGCCCAGCCCGAGGTCGGGTTCGTAAAGTATTTCTCCACTACGTACAGAGTTTTTGTATCCTCGTTGATGAGAAAGACCTGGCCGAATGTGTTCCCCGATCCGGTTTTACCGAGCATGGAAATATACATTGTGCCACCCGGCCATTGGAAATCTTGGGCAATGATCCCGCTGCGGTGTAATTGCGTCGGGGCGTTGACCATGATCATCACCCCGCGGCTCGCACAGCCAGCGCCCTGCGTCAGCAGCGCATTCCATAATGGCAACGCTTGGGGTGGCACATAGCTTGGCGGTAGCAGGCCGGGTACGAGCAGAAAAACAGCCTCCGCATCTGGCATGTTCCACATAGACCCGATCAACTGCACAATCTCAAAATCGCCATCGCGGATGTAGTTTGTAGAGACAGAAACCGGAGCAAGTGTGGGCGTTGGCGTTGGCGTCGCGCCATTCACCGTGAGGATGAGCGCGGGGCGATCTCTTGGAGTTACATATCGGCGCTCATAAAACTGCACACGATTATTCACGCCAGAGCCCTCTGTGTCGGCCTTCAGCAGCAGTCCATAGTTCGAGAACGTCCCCGCTGCCCAGCCGTCAATTGTCGCCGTCGAGATAGGCACGTTGATGACGTCGTACAGCACCGGAGTAGCCGGGACGGACACCCCACCTACTGCCGTGATGTCGATGTCAACGGAACTGCCAGCGCCGGGGGTATACCAGGCATTGCCCGTGCTGTAGTCGTTCCAGGTGGCCTGTGTCTCGCTCCAATCTTGTAGCACACGATAAGCGCTCCAGTCGCCACTGCTCGTCGCCATGGCGCCGTTGTAGACGACGAGCCGTAACGTGGCAGAGGCAACGCTGATCGATGTTGGCAGATCCGATACGGCCTTGAACTCAATCAGCGTCCGTGTGGTGACAACTGGAGTGGAGCCAGAGGAACCAACGTCCTGTTTTCCCTCGCCATCCTTGTTGGTCGTCGCCGCATTGCTGTTGAGCCAGGTATCCACGACCTGCTGTGTTGCGTCCAACTGCGTCGGCGCATAGATCACCGTCGCTGTGCCAGTGAAAACATTTCCCAAGTTCACGTCGTCAATATAGATGTTGCTGCTGCCGACGAACTTGATCGTGTTGCTGGCCGCGCCAGAGGGAGGACAATAGTAGAGCGTCCACGTCATGGGGATGGCTTGATCTTGAAAGCAATCATTCGTGGTGCTGTACGAAACATCCAGGAGCGTTGTCCCGCCGGTGCTGATCGCCCAAAACCAGAAACCGTTTGAAACATCCCAATTGCTGGCCGTTTCTGTAACGCCGCTTAATCGCAGCGAATAGCTGCCCCCATGCGCCTCCGCATTCGATTGGCTGCCCTCAGGGCCCCATCCCGATAGGCCAGATTCAAACGTGCCATTGAGCAGCGTAGGCGTAGGCGTATTGGTCGGGCTTTGGGCGACGACGGATCCGGGCAGGATCAGCGTTCCAAGCCACAGCATGATTACGATTGGCAGGATGACAACGACAAGTCTCGAGCGCATATCAACCAACCTGATGAAAGCCTGCCCGTCTTCCGGCCCGGGCAAGACTGCGGGGGCGGCCGGACGCCCATCCGATGTTGAGCCTACACGCGCGCGCGTACGGCCTTGACGATCGCGCCGAGCACGAGGCCCAGAATGCCGAAACCCAACGTGAAGCCCGCAGAGATGCCAACGATCGGCCAGAGCGAATTCACGATGAGCGAGGCATTGGTGAACAACGCGGTCATATCAAGCGACAGAGACATGGTTCTCACCTCCTCTCCCGTCATAGATTCCGGTTCAGCATTCGCCGGGCGAGGCCGAGCACAATGAGCAGCGCGGCCAGGAGGATCGTCCCGGCAAGCGCGAATACCGCAAGGTCAGCAATGGCCGTGCCGGCGACGATCAGCACGGCTTCTTGGAAATCGGCGAAGTTCATTCGTCTGCGTCCTTGATGTCGCCAGACAGACGACTGACCCAATCGTTGAACATGACGGCGGCGGCCAGGACGATGAACATAATCGCCCCCACGCCGCACAGCGCCCCGATGAAGTTGAATGCCTGATTGCTTATCTCAACCATTGGCGCACCACGTCGTAGATCAGACGAATAGAGATTAGGCTGGCAATGATGAGCCCGACAATGGCGATGAACAACTCGCCGAACGACCAGCGGCGCTCAACGAGCAAGTCGTTGCCGGATGTCAAGATGACGCGGGATTGATAATTGGCGGTGGGCGTGCTCGTGGGAGTGAGCGAGGGAGTGAAAGTCGGCGTCAGCGTGGCCGTGTCGGTCGGCGTCGGCGTGAGCGTGTCGGTCGGCGTCGGCGTGGCCGTGTCGGTCGGCGTCGGCGTGAACGTGTCGGTCGGTGTCGGCGTGAGCGAGGGCGTAAAAGTCGGTGTTGGGGTATAGGTATTCGTTGGCGTGAGGGTGTTGGTTGGCGTGGGAGTGTGCGTGCCCTCGCAAGTCTCAAATGGATAGTCACAGCCAGCACCGGAGTTCCATAGCAGCGTGCGTTCATTGGAGGTGAGAACGCGCTTCCAGAAGCCGACGGGGCCGATTCGGCCATTCCATAGCTGAATATGATCAAAACGAGAACCTACAAGAAATTCCAAACTATCATCAATGGGATAATAACTCAAAGTGCTGGCCGAATCCACATCACCATTATTGATGGAAATGTTTACAGTGTTCGCGTTCGTGTCATACCAAACAATTAGTAGCAACCACTCCGACAATGGTGTTGAGCCAAATGCTTGTGCGGTCACAGAACGATTGGCACTATCAATAAAAAAATCGTACCTGTCACTCGAACCTTGATACCGTATTCCCCACTCATGCCCTTTGGAAGCTATATACTTTGTTCCACTTTTCGGCCCATCGTTATATATCCATGTCACAACTGTAAAATCAACATCGCCCGTACTTACATCTGCATTATCCGCAATGCTCAAATACTCGTTATTCTCCGCCACGAATTGCGCGGCATTTGATGAGATATGACCCGCAGCATAGCCAACGGTGTTGTTGTCTGTCAGATCGCAGCCCGATCCACCACAACCAGTTAACTCGTCATAGCGGACCCCGCTGGCCTCCTCGAGTTTCCAGTAAGCGATGAGGTCATTTGAGAGGGTGCTATGCGACGTCGCGGGCCGCGCCTGCGCGAGTTGGGGCAGGCCGATAACCCCGCCGACCAGCAGGCCGACGATCAGAATGGCGAACGCGGCGCGAAGTTGTTGCTTCATGGCGCAATCACCGACTTGATCCAACCCTGCTCACGCCAGGTCTCCGGCCCGGCGTTGATAGTGCGTTCCCACAATTGGCCAGCGATGCGCGATTGCGCGATGACCATGTAGCCGGCACCATTCGGGCCGGCATATACGTCCACGCGAAACGCGAATGGGGCGTGATCGGGCAGGGCAGTTAGCGCGAAGAGGAGCGAGAGGTCTTCGGCCTGGTCGGTGGGCCGGAAACTCAATCGGTCTACGTTCGTTTCCAGACCATCGGCGGGGACGGCGCTGTGACTGAGGAGGGCTTGATAGTAGCGGCCGTTGTGCAGGCTGGCGTAGTCGCTCTGGAAGGTTTGCAGTTTGACGAGGAGCGCGTCCAACCGGCTGTCAAAGCCGTTGAGCTGCGGTGGGGGTGTCGGGGTTTGTGCGCCCGCTGGCGAGGGGAGAGCCGCGGCCAATGCCAGCAGGATGCCGAGCACGGCGCAGCCAGCGGGGAGAATGGACGATGAGCGGTACATCATCCAGTATATACTACAAATTTCTCCTGAAGGCTATCACTGAATTCGAGCGCACATTCGCAGCAGGCTGATGCGTTACGAATCTCTGGAACGCAAAAGCCCACCGTTTGTGGCGGTGGGCTTAGGAGACGGGGGAAAATATAGGGGATTTTGCGGGAGTACGCTTGGGAAGCAGTTGCGCTACCACTGCGCTACACCCGCAAATTGTAGGCTGCATCTTGGGCCGGGGAGGGCGATTCGACCTTTCTGACCAACCTACAGCCTGCCGTTAGTGGGCAATTCTGCGTCAGGCTGTTACGCACTAGCCCCCATATCCATCCAACCGGATGGGCCTGCCCAATACTACCACAGGCCCCAAGTCTAATCAAGGTTGCCGTTGCCGCGTGACGAATCTCCTTTCCCGTTGCGCCGGCCACGGAGTATCTGATCCATCGGCGAGCCGGCCGCATTTCGCAGGACGTCCGAACCGGTGAGGTGAGTGTAGCGTTCGGTCGTGCGCGTGGTGGTGTGGCCCAGGATGAGCGAGGTGGTTTTCAGATCGCCGGTGTAACGGACGTTGAACGTGGCCGAGGTGTGTCGGAGGGTGTGCGGCCCATGCTGGTTGAGTTCGCGCTCGACGTACTTGCGTAGATCGCGCGTGACCATGGCCGCGACACCGCGCTTGCCCAGCCGGTAGCCGTGCTCGTTCACGAAGAGCGCGCGCTCGCCCTTGACCGGCCGGCGATGCTTCAGGAGGTAGCGGTTCAACTCGCGCCGCAGTTCGAGGCCCATCGGCACGATGCGCTCCTTCCGGCCCTTGCCGAAGACGCGGGCATAGCCCTCTTCGAAGTTCAAACTGTCGAGGTCGAGTTCGGAGAGTTCTTCGAGCCGCACGCCGGTATCGAGGAAGAAAAGGTGCACGCAGTAGTCGCGCCAGGCGTTGTGGTCGCCGCTAGTGCGAACGCATTCGAGCAGGTGATCGGCCTCGGCCTCGGTGAGCGCGTCGGGCAGGACGCTCTCCCCCTTCGGCTTCTTGATCTTCCGCATCGGCGAGCGGGCG
Source organism: Anaerolineae bacterium (assembly GCA_036514635.1). Lineage (GTDB taxonomy): Bacteria > Chloroflexota > Anaerolineae > Fen-1058 > Fen-1058 > DASSFZ01. The sequence goes on from DATBWU010000340.1 coordinate 22,682, forward strand.
ATCAGTTCCTCGTCTTCGCACCAATTGAAGAACGTCTTCAGTTGCCGATATTGCATGTCAATCGTGCTATCGGCGAGTTTGCCCTTGCGGCCCGGCGGCGCGGCGATGGCTGTGCTTTCGTCGTTGCCCTGCAGCCACAGCAGGAAGGTTCGGAGATTCTCTGGCTTGAGGTCGTCAAGCCGCAGATCTCCGAAGCGACGGAGGAGGTAGCCGCGCGTAGCCGTGTACAGTTCGATCATGCTGGCGCTGACGTTTTCGGATCGCTTTGCCAGCAGGAAAGCGGCGTAGGCTTCGGTGAATTTGGGTGAGTGGTCATCCGGTGTCATGGAGCATATCCTCTGCCCTCCTCGCAGAAAAGAGAAACGGGCCGCCCGGTTGACAGGACGGCCCGCAGAGTGTTAGACTGTGCGCGCCACCGACGCAACCGGTTGGCTCACGACCTCCCGCCGCTTTGCCCAGAGCGCGCGGGAGGTTTTCGTATTGGCGTCTACAGGATAGCACAAGTGAGCGAGTCGAGCAATACCCATCATCCCCAAAATCAAAGCCACTTCCGCAACCCCTCGCCACTCACCAGCTCTATACCCAATTCGCGCCCGCGCTCGATCGCCCCGGCGGCGAACCCGGCCCGCGTGACGACGTAGCCGCGGCTCGCGCCGACGCTCTGCATGATCCCCGCGCAGTAGTCAACGTCGCCGGCCGTGCTCGCCACGAGTGACGGCGTGCAATAGGCAATCCCCGTCTGGCCTTTGGTGATGAGTTTGAGAACGATGCCGCCGTGGCTCGGCCGATCGAGCGTGGCGACGTGGCAGCCGAGCAGCGTGAAGACGTGGCGAATGCCGACCATGAAGGCCTCGGGCGATTCGTTCAATAGCGTCCAGAGTTGCTTCGAGCGTTTGCGCGCCGGCAGACGAACGAGCGCGGCAAAGCGGGCTTCGAGCGCCGGATCGGAGCGCTCAAAGCGGCGTGGGATGACGAACGACCCGCCGCCCAGCTTGGTGATGACCTGTTGCATTCGTTCCAGGCGTTGCGAGGCCTCGCGTGGCTCGGCGCCCACCGGTGAATCCGGCGATGCTGCCGGCGTTGGGGCAATGTCGAATTCGGACAGGCTGATCGGGTCGGTCTGAGACCTGGCGGCGCGTTCTTCGGGGATCAGATATTCGGGCGGCGCATAGAGCACAGTCGGCTGCTTGAGATCGCGTTGGGCTTCGCGCAAGCGTCGGGTGAGTATTTCGCCGTCCACGAATTCGAGAAAGAGGGGATGGTCGTGTTCGGTGCGCTTCTGGGCTTCGGTGAACGATCCGAGCGTGTAGAGGCGCATCTTTCCCACGGGCGTGTCCTGCATCACATCGAGAAAGTCGGCCAGGGCGTGGGGGTGCAGCGTGCTCGTGTAGCGGAAGGCGCGCAGATATTCTTCGCGCTCGTAGGCGCGATTGTTGAACACGATGTCAATGCCGCTGTCGCGCTCGCCGGCATAGGTCGCGTCGCACGAATGCTTTTCGGCGAAGAACCATTGAAGCAGGAGAGCGAAGTCAGCAGCGGTCAAGCCGGCGAGTTCGTCGAGGTTCATCTCGACGAATTGCTGGCCGTAGAGTTTGCGCTCCTGACCTGTCAGTTTAGGCCAGAGCGGCAAGGCTGTCACGCTTGCCCCCAATGATCCTCACCTCCGCCCCAATCACCCTCGGCGGGTAGGTCCACCGCCAGCGACGACGAACGATCGGCGGGG
>DATBWU010000341.1:0-2595 GCA_036514635.1 Anaerolineae bacterium
TACCCGACATGCGCGTCGCGGACGCGTAGTTCTCGAACGGTGGAAACAGCAGGACCACGGCGAGGTTCGCGACCACGACCAGGAGCACCGCCGCGCGACGGCTCATGATTCGTTCGCCGGCTGGCCGTTGCAGCAGCAGCCAGGCGAGCGCGGTGTTGGCGAGCAGCCACAGGATTTGCAGTGTCAGCAGGTCGCCGTTGGTTTGCTTGTTGTAGTGCCGGTCGAAGACGAAGTAAAAGCCGTCCAGTGACGGCGTTCCTCCGCGCCACAGCGACAGCGAATCGTGCGGAGGAAATAGCAGCATCAGCGCGAGGTTGATCGCGGCGAGGATGATGACGGTTCGCTGCGCGGAATTCATGTATCGGCGAGTCGGGCGCCGGTGTCGTCGTGGGTCCCGGTCGTCCTGCCGATGAGCCGGTATACCACCGTCTCGCCCTTGCTCTTGAGGTGGAGCGTCTGGGGGGCGTGGAAGTCGAACTGGTTCTTCAGCCGGCGGTAGGTCATGGCGTCGGCCTGGATCATGCCCGGGACCCCCTCGGAGGTGATGCGGCTGGCCATGTTGACGGTATCGCCCCACAGGTCATAGATGAATTTCTTCTTGCCGACCACGCCGGCGACGACCGGTCCGGTGCCGATACCGATGCGGATTGCCAGGCCCAGTTCGTTGACCGACTTGTCATGCGCGAGCATGTCGCGCATGTCCAGGGCCATGTCCGCGATCTTGGCGGTGTAGTCCGGACCTTCTCCGAGGTTGAGCCCGCCGGCGACCATGTACGCATCGCCGATGGTCTTGATCTTCTCCAGCCCGTGTTTATCGGCGAGCGCGTCGAATCCGGAAAAGATCTTGTTCAGCATGGTGAAGATCTGGCCTGGGGCCATGCCTTCGGCGATCTGGGTGAAGTTGACGATGTCGCCGAACATGACCGTGACGTCGGCGAATCCGTCGGCGACGGCGCCGTCATCCTTCTTCAGCCGTTCGGCTACCGGGCCGGGCAGGATGTTGAGCAGCAGCCGCTCGGATTTGTCCTGCTCGACCTGCAGCAGGCGGTGCGCCTGCTTCAGTTGCGACTCGTAGGCCTCTTTCTGCTGCGCCGCGTAGCGCAGCAGAAAGTAGCTGATGCCGGAGATGGCGATGAAATTCAGCGTGAAGAAGACGCCGCTCACGCTCGATGGCACCCGGAGCGTCGCAGCCGCCGCGCCCGGAAGCTGGAAGTCGATGAAGCCGCAGATCGCCAGCAAAGTCACGTGCGCCGCGAACCAGGGCATCGATTCGCGGGGCCCCAGCACCGGCACCGCGACGATCGGCGCGAGGATGCCCCACAGGACGACGCCGCTCGCCGAGATGAAGTTGCCGATCAACAACTGCGCCACGAACGGAAAGAACAGGAACAGGCCGAGCTGCGCGTACTGGAAGAAGCGGAAGCCGCCGGTCATGATGTACACCGCCAGCGTCAGCACCGAAATCAGCTGGAAGGCGAAAGGCAGCGTGGCCGAGAGCTGCAGGCCGAGCAGCCAGTACAGCGCCAGCCAGACCATCGGCGCGGTCGTCATCAGGCCCATGGCGAAGACCATGATCGATTTCTTGATGCGCAGCTCGTCCGGGTCGCCGGGCTCGACGCCGGCGCCTCGCAGCCGGGCGACGAAGGTGTGCGAATGCGTCATCGGTGGAGACGGGCTGTGATGGCCGTGATGCGGGTCGTCGGCATTCTACGGCAACTTGCCCGCGCTCACCATGCGCATGACCAGCGTCGGCGGCGAGATCCAGGTGACGATGTCGTCGAACTCGCAGAACGCCGTGCCGGAGGTGTCGCTGCAGCCCGACGCGCTTGGCGTGGGATCGCGGTTGTAGAAGCTGGTGGCCCCGGCAGTAAAGGTGGCGTTGGCCAATTCGTCCGTATTCGCGGCGGCCGCCGTCTTCTGGGAGCCGCTGGGGAGATAGGCGCCGTTGCCGTTCTTGCCGTGTGAAACGATGACCGCGGCCACTCTGCTCGCCAGAGCTGTGGTGGTGGCGTGGTTGGCGGGGTCCCGCGTATACACCGTGATATCGCCCAGGGAGCACAGCGCAAACGACGCCAGTACCGGGGCGGGAGTCGTCGGGTTCGTCGGTGGGTCACACGTAGGCGTCTGACCGGTGGACTGGTAGGTGGCCGAGGCGATGGCGTCGGCGAATATGGTTGCGACGCGATAGGTGAGACGGCGTCCCCACGCGTCGAGCTCGGGCGTGCCCAGCGTCGCCCATGGCACCACGCCGACCATGTTGGCGCCGGTATTGCAGGTCGCGCGCTCCGTGCCGGCGTTCGCAACTCCCGAGGCGATGGTCGGATCCGCGGGGCAGGGCAGGCGGCCGTTGGCCTGGGCGAAGCCGGTGATCGCGTCCTTCACGTTTTCCTGGATACGCCGCGTGTCGGTGACTGCGCGCAGTTCGATCTGGGTGTTCAGCGGAACGAATGCGCTCGCGAGCAGCAGGCCGATGATCACCAGCGCAATCGCCAGTTCGGCCAGCGTGAATCCCCGGCACCGGTTCATGGGCAACTCACGCTGTCGGGGCAGACGACGACCACGCGGTCGTTGATCGACGAGGGCAGGCCGGCGCGG
>DATBWU010000342.1:0-16716 GCA_036514635.1 Anaerolineae bacterium
CCCTCTCCCGAAGCGGAACGGCACGGGCCGCTTCGGGAGAGGGGGAGACGGGTTTCACCCAACCGGCTGTGTGCCCCTCTCCTGACGACTGCGTTTCGTCGTCAGGAGAGGGGTTGGGGGTGAGGTGTGCTGAAATACCGAATACTCTCAACACCTTTGAAAAACGATCGCGACCCCGAAGATTTTTGGACGCGGATTTCACGGACAAACACGGATTGAGGTTTGAATTTCCGATCCGTGAAAATCCGTGTTCATCCGTGTCCGATAAAATTCGGTTGCGGCAGGAGGCCGCGCCATGAGATGACGTTTGCTCTTGACACGCGGAATGCCTTGATTCTAGCATAACCAAAGCCGGGGTCAACTAGCTCAGCCTCTCCACCTCGCGCAACATCTCTTCAATCGGCGGGATGGTGTCGAGCGGCTTGAAGGCGTGTGCGTAGCGCACCAGGCCGTCGCGATCGACGATGAACATGCCTTGCTGCATCGCCGTGAAGGCGTGGTGAACCATCCGCCCGGCGAACCCTTCGGTGAATACGTCGCCCGCGACGATGCGCGTGGTGTTGAGGCCGTCGCCGTGCGTGTAAGCGTAGGCGAAACTTCGGATCGTGTTGACGTTCGCTTCCAGCGGCCCCAGGTCGCGCAGGCCGAAGCGCGTGTAGGCGGCTTTCGTCGGATCGCACAGAAAGTGGAACTTGAGGGGTTGGTGCTGAAAGTAAATGCGCGCCGGCTTCAACACGTTCGGGCCGATCTCCAGCACCTCGGTATTCAGCGCGTGGAACTTGTCGTAGGCCTGGTCGAGCTGCGCCATGTAGCGGCGGCAGAACGGACAGTTGTATCCGCGCGAGAACCACAGCACCACCGTATGCGTGCCGTGATACTCGCTCAGACGGACGATCGAGCCGCGCACCGATTCCAGTTCGAGGTCGGGTGCAGGATCGCCGATCGTCACGACGCCGTCTGTGCTCTTGACTTCCACGATCTGGCCTCTGACCTCACCCATCCTCACCCCGGCCCTCTCCTGAACAAAGCTCAGGAGAGGGTGGCGCGAAGCGCCGGGTGAGGTAAGGTGAGGTTACGCCAAGAACGGCAGCACGAACAACGAATCCGCGCTGTAGCCGGCCTGGCTCACCACCTGCTGCGCCTTGTCGAGGTAGCGCTGCGCTTCCTCTTCTTCGCCGATTTCCAAATACAGCGCGCCCAGCCCGTTATAACACGGGAACAGCGTTTGCGGTTCGCCGCTTTCTTCGGCCAATTCCAGCGCCTCGTCGTACGCACGCAGCGACTCTTCCAGCAGGCCGTGGCATTGATAAATCTGCGCCAGAAGAACCAGAGGCACGGCCAGGTGCGCGCGATGCCCCATTTGCAGATCAAGGTCGATTGAAGCGCGGGCCGCAGCGACGCCGCGCTCCCAATTGCCGACGAGCGAGCAGTACGTGGAGGCCAGCGACGATTGCAGCCACGACTGATAATACAGGTCGCCGATCTTGCGCGCCAGCGCCAGACCCTCCTGGCACAACTGCACCGCCCGATTGTGATCGACCGTGCCGTACAACATGCCGAGATTGGCGTACGCGCGGCAAGCCGCTACCGGCTGATCGTGGTCCAGCGCGATGTGCAGGCTGCGCTCGACTTCGGCGATGCCGCGTTCCAGTTCGCCCGCGCGGGCGTGCGCGATGCCTAACGTGTTCAGCGCGAGCGAGGCCGTGCCCGGATGTCCCAGCGGCTCGGCCAGCGCCAGCGCCTGGCTCGCCCAATCGATTGCCTGCGCGTCCTGCCCGGCGCGGAAATACACACGGCCCAGTTCGGCGTACAGCCCGGCGAGTGTTGCGTTGGGCGGCGTGTCTTTCAAGGCGTCGATGCCGCGCTGATAATTCTCGATGGCCCGCGCCCGGTCGCCGCGCGCGAACCAGGCATTGCCCAACTTGCGCTGAAGCGCCGCCGCGCCTTCGGCATCGCCTGCACGCTGCTGTATCAGCAGCGATTCCTGCCACAGACCGATCGCCACGTTGACCTCGCCCGCCGCCGAGCGCGCATCGCCGAGCCGCTCCAGTGCCTCGGAGTACGGGCGGGCCGCCGACTCGCCCCTCTGGTCCGATTCGCGCAGCCGCACGACGACGCGCTCGAAGAAGCGCGCGGCTTCGCGATTGGCGTACACGCGCAGCGCGGCCTTGCCCGCGCGCAGCAGGTACGTGACGGCCTTCTCGCCGTTCGGGCTGCGATCGAAGTGATAGGCCAGCAGCGCGGCGTACTCGTCGATCTCGTCGCGGTGCAGGCGTTCCAGTGCGCTGCCGATTTCTTCGTGTAACTGCGTGCGGCGGCGCTGGAGCAGCATGTTGTACGCGGCTTCCTGCGTCAGCACGTGGTGGAAGGTGTACGTCGGCCCCCAGGTCGCTTCGCCCGATTCGATCAAGCCGCCGTGCAGCAGTTCGGCCAGCGCGCTGTCGAGCGCAGCCCGGTCGCCGATCAGCTCGTTCATCAATCGATCCGAGAAGGTGCGCCCCACGACTGCCGCGATGCCGAGCACGCGCTTGGGCAGATCGGGCAGCCGGTCGATGCGTGCGGCCAGCACGCCGATCAGTGTATCCGGCAGCGCCGATCGGATGCGGGCCTCCAGATCGGGTGCGCGGGTGTCAATCGCCCAGCGGCCCGCGTCTTGGATCAACAAGCCGGATTCGATCAGCGTGCGGATCACCTCTTCCAGGTAAAACGGGTTGCCCTCGGCGCGCTCGACGATCGCGCGCCGGATCGAGTCGGGGATGTTGGTGCGGGCCAGCAGCAACTGCACCATCGACTCGCTCAGATTGTCCGGCAACGGGCGTAACTCGATTCGCTCGAAGCGTTGCGAGCCGGCGGCGAGCTGCCCGGCCAAGCCCTGGATGCCGCTCTGCTCCGCGCCGGGGCGGAATGCCCAGATCATCATCAGCGGATGATCATCGACGAGGGGCAAAAGGTATTCGATTAACGCCAGCGAACCTTCGTCGATCCAGTGCAGGTCGTCGAAGACGAGCACGAGCGGTGTCTGGAGCGAGAGCGCGCCGATCAACCGGCGCACGCTGTAGAAGATTTGGCGTTGCAGCGCTTCGGCGTCCAGGTAGCGGATACGCTCGCCGCCCACCGGCACGCCGAGCAGCGTGCCCAGGTAAGGCAGCAGGTCGTCGCTTTCGCCGGGGAACGCGGCATCGAGCGCGTCGAGCAAGCGCAGCATCGCCTCGTCTGGATCGACCTGGCCGGTCAAGCCGAAGTACGTGCGCAGCACTTGCGCAATCAGGTTGTACGAGACCGATTGGGTGAACGATGTGCAACGACCTTCCAGCCACAACACCGCCGATTCGCCCACGCGATGCGCGTGTCCGCTGCCTGCTAGGGGCGAGTCACCGACTCGCCCGTACTCGCCGACTCGCCCGTAGGTGTTGGCCGTGTGAGCGACCTGGTGCAGTTCGGCGATCAGGCGGCTCTTGCCCAGGCCGGCCTCGCCAATGAGCGCGACGACGCTGCCGCTGCCGTTCACGGCAGCATCGAGCTGCCGGCGCAGCACGTCGAGTTGATCGCCGCGCCCGATCAGCGGCGAGCGCAACCCTTCGATGCCGCGCATCGTGCCGGGCGTGGCCGCCCGCGTGCGTGCGTCGTAAATCTGCACCGGGTCGCGCTTGCCTTTGATGCGCACCGGCGCGAGCGGCGCGAAGTCGAACAGGCGGCTGGTCTGCCGATAGGTCTCCGGGCCGACGTAGATGTGGCCGCTCGGCGCGGTGTCTTTGAGGCGCGAAGCCAGGTTGACCGCGTCACCCATCACCGTGTAGTCGCGCAAGCCCACCGCGCCGACCGCGCCCGCGACGACCGGGCCGGTGTTGATGCCGATGTGCACGGTGAGGTTCGACGCGACAGGCGGCAGTTGGGTGATGGTGGCCTTGAGCGCGTCCTGCATCTCGAGTGCGGCGTGAATGGCGCGTTCGGGATCGTCTTCGTGCGCCTCCGGCGCGCCGAACAACGCCATGATCGCGTCGCCGATGTACTTATCGACCACGCCGCCATACTTGACGATCGCATCGGTCAGGGCTTGAAAGCAGGTGTTGACGATCTCGGTGACGAGTTCGGGGTCGAGCGTTTCACTCAGCGCGGTGAAGCCGGAGATGTCGGCGAAGAGGATGGTGACGACTTTGCGCTCGCCCTCGGCATCCGTGGACCGGGCAGGGGCGTGCAGGGCAGCCTCGAGCGCGGCGAGCTTCTCGCGCATCGGGCCGAGTGCGGCATTGACGACGACTTCGCCCAATGCGGCGCGCTGCGCCTCCAGTGCAGCGATGGAGGATTGGAGATCGGCGATTTGAGAGGAGAGGTCGTCGGTCACACTGAGATTATACGCGGATAGGACGCGGGTGTCTTGGCCTGTAACCCGACTGTAACGCCGGCCACATAATTGCACCTCAGCGCAACAGCAGCAATGAAGGCAACGACACGGCGACGATGCGCGGATCCTGAACCTGCCAGCTGTCGCCCAGCGTCACGAGCAAACCGAATGGCGCGTTATATACTGTCTTTTCGAGAAAGGCACGCAACCCTACCGTGTCACGAAAATCGTCAATGCGATGACGATACTTGATTTCGACCGGGATACGTTTTTCGCCGATGGTGAGCACGTAATCTACTTCCGGCTCGCTCCCGTGCTCGGGGAAATGGGCAATATCCAGATGAGGGATGCTGGCGAGAAAGTAGCCGGCCACACTTTCGGCGATGTGCCCCGCCAGGTCATGAAGATGCGGGCTTTGAAGCAGGGCTTGCGCTTCGAGCGGAATGATCTCCTGAAGCCAACTGGCCCTCAAACCGTGGTCGCACAGGCATAGCCGGTAAGCGCCTTTCCGGCGTTTCAGACGCAGCTCGAGTGGCGCGATGAGCCGAACCAACATGGCCCCGTCCAGAAACCGCAGATAAGCCAGAATTCGCTGCCAGCCGATGTTGGCGCGCAGCGCCTGCTGTATTTCGCTGACGAACACGGCCTGCCCCGGGCTCTGCCCGGCGTAGCGGCAGGCAAGGCGAAAGACCTCCTCCAGCAACTGAGGGTCGCGCTTAACGCCGCGCGCGCCCACGCGTAGATCGTGCTGAATGGCGCGCTGAATGACCGTTTCGTTCAGTTGATCGGCCACCTCAGGCCACGGCACATCCGCCCGCGCCTGGGCAAGGGGATAGCCCCCACGTTCCGAAAAAGCGACGAAGGCCCGATCACGCACCGCCTGATGGCGCAGGCCGTGTGCCTGCAGTTCTTTCCAGAATTCGCTTCGCAGCAGCGGCTCCAGCCCATTCTCCGGCAACTGGGGCGGCACGTTCTCTTGAAAGCGCAGACCGGCGATTTCCCGCAGGAACAAGGTTCCAAGCTCGACTTCCGTAATCCGGCCGGCCAGACTATCCCGCCCGCTTTCGATGCGGAGCGCCGAACTGCCGGTTACCATCACCCGGAGAGTGTTATGGTCCACCAATGCCTTGACCTGCGGGGCCCAATCTGCAAGGTTCCGCACCTCGTCGAAGAAAAGATAAGTCGGCCCCTCTGCCCTGGCGGCTTCGTTAAAAGTGCGCTGGAGGATGCGGTTCTCAAACCAGCGGGCGATCGAGAGGATTGGCTCCGGCAGCCCCTTAAGCGAGGGAAGTTCGTCAAACTGCACGCGCAGAATCCGGCCGGGGGCCACGCCCTGCGCCAGCAATTGCTCGATGAGTTGGAGTTGCAGCGTCGTCTTGCCCACCTGCCGTGGCCCGCGCAGAACGATCACTGGCGCCAGACCCTGACGGAGTTTTTTCTGGGCCGTGTGAAAGGCCCAGCGCTTATAAGCCGGCAGCTGCGGTCCCGGCTTGCCCTCCCACCACGGGTTGGTGGCGTATAAGTTTTCGGTCAGTGCCGGCGGCAGTCTTTCTTTGTCGAATATATCTTTGCTCACTACCATCTCCTCAAATCACCTTCAACTTCCCATCTTTCTATTTTAGCCTACCGAGGAATTCCCTCACCGCTGCGTTGAACGCTTCCGGGTTCTCGATGTTCGACAGGTGCGCCACCTCAGGAATGACGACGAGTTTGCTGCCGGGGATGGCTTTGTGCATCGCTTCGCTCTCGCCTGGCGGGATAAGTGTGTCGGCGCTGCCGGTGACGATCAATGTGGGAATGTTGATCGACTTGATCCAGTCGCTGCGGTCGGGCCGGGCGGCCATGCCGCGCAGTGCGGCGGCGACGCCGTTCGCGCGCTGTTTCGACATCATCGCCTGGACAAATGTCGCCAGGCTGGGACGGCTCTCGCGCGTGGCGTCGGTGAGCATTTTGGGCAGCATCGCCTCGGCGATCGGGGACACGCCTTCTGCAAAGGCTTTCTTCGCATTGGCGTGACGCGCCTCGCGCGCTTGCTCGCTATCGGCCCCGGCGCGCGTATTGGCGAGGATCAGCCCCTTCACCATGTTCGGATGCTTGGCGAGCAGCGCCAGAGCGATGTAGCCGCCCATCGACAGGCCGCACACGACGGCCTGCTTGACGTTGAGCGCATCGAGCAGCACCTTCAGATCGGCGGCGTAGTCGTCCATCGTCATCACGTCCGGCGCGTCGCCCGACTGGCCGAAGCCGCGCAGGTCGGGAGCGATCAGGCGGGCCACTGCCTGCAAGCCCTCGATCTGCGAGCGCCACAACGATCGGTCGAGCGGGTAGCCGTGAATGAGCAGCAGCGGGACGCCGTTGCCGACGTCGTCGTATTCGAAGGTGACGTGATGTGTCGTGAAGCGCATGATGCAGCTCCTTTACGAATGCCTTTTGCTCCAATCGTCGCCGATGGCGCGGTTGATCGACACGTCGCGCAGGAAGTTGGCGCGCAGTGCGCCGTCGCCGATGGTGTTGGCCTGCGCCAGCATCAATTCGCGCGCCTGGCGCAGGAAGTGAAACGCGGCCTGATCCTTCGCATGGTTCAGCACCTCGTAATGCGTCCATAAGATTGTCTGCGGCGTCGGCACGCCGGTGAAGCCGTGCGTCTGCAAAGCGTTCATGGCCTGTTGCGAGACATCGGCTGCCTGCTTCGGTTGGCCGGCGTGCAGCAATGTCCGCGCCAGCAATGCCTGGGTCCAGATGGCGCAATAGGCGTGCAGACCGTTGTCGCGCTCCAGTGCCTGCATCCGGTCGAGCGGCTCACGCGCGGTGTCCCAGGTGTCCAGCGCGTGATCGACGCGCGCGCGACCCATGAGCGCGTGCCATTCCAGCTCGGGCAGGTCCGCATCGATCGCCAGGGCCACGGCTCGCTCGATCGTCGCGCGGGCTTGCGCCGATCCCGTCTCGCGCTCCACGTCCGCCTGGGCGACGATCAGCCAGGCCTGCTGCACCGCCGATTCGATGGCGGTCACTTTCTGCTGGGCCTGGTTCAAGACGGCTTTCGCGGTGGTGTAGTCGCCCAGCCGCGTCCAGCACACGGCGACGGCGATCAGCCCGCGCGCTTCAATCTCAGTGTCGCCGGCCTGGCGCGCAAGCTCCTGCGACTTCTCAAAGTGGCTGATCGCATAGAAGGGGTGCGACATCGCGTCGCGATACAGCAAGCCGAGGTCGAAGTACGAGCGGGCCAGCCCCGCCGGTTCGGCGACGTGGCGGCGCAGCTCGTGCGCGCGCTGGAAGGCATCGGCGACGGTGTCCATGCGACCCGCGCGCCAGCTCATGTGCGCCAGCTGCGCCAGCGCCGCCGCCTCGCCGGCGCGATCCGATTGCGAGTGCGTGAGTGACACGGCTTCTTCGAGCAAGGGGCGGGCGGCCTCGTCGCGGTGCTCCGTCACGTAATACTGGGCCAGCGTCATCAGGGCGATACCCAGGCGTTTGCCGTCGCCCGCGCGGCGAGCCAGCCCCAGCATTTCCTGCAAATCAGGCTCGATCCGATCGGGCCGCCCGGCCGACTCCCACAACGGGTAGCGTTCGGCCAGGATGTCGAATCGGGACTTGATCAGTTGAACGTGCAGCGTGGCGTCCGAGGCCAGAATTACGGAATCGAGCAGTGCCAGCGCCTGCTGGTAGCGTTCGAGCGCGGCGGCGAAATCCGACTGGCGTTTGGCTGCGTCGCCTTCGTCTTTGAGTTGATTGATCGTCGCCTCGCGGCCAGTGAGGGCAGGCGCGGGAGGAGCGGCGTCGAGGCGAGTTCCGCATCGACCGCAGAAAGAGAATCCATCCGGGTTGTCGAAACCGCAATTCGGGCATTTCATCGACATGGCGGCGGGTATTATATCAGCATCGGGAGATGAGGACGAACAAAACCCCTTCACTGCCGAGGTGATTATTTACATCTCACCACACAGGCGCGGAGACACAGAGAGAAGCTCTTTGAAATCTCCGTGGACTCCGTGTCTCCGTGGTTATACTGCGCGCGGTCACAAGTTGCGCTTTTTGTTGCTGAAAGCCCGCGTCCACGCGGGCGTCTATCCTGATCGACCGCGAGGACGCGGTCGGTGAGCAAAACCGCAGATGGTTCCCGCGTCGAGTATAAATTGACCTGTGTGGAATCACCGGTGCATAGGGGCGAGAGGGGCTGCGCGCAGTATGGTATAATTCACGCCGTCGCCGCAATCCTCGCTAGGAGAGCCGCTTGTTTAACCCCATCAACTGGCTCCTGGGGCTGTTTTCCCTTGATATTGGCATCGATTTGGGCACGGCCAATACGCTGGTCAATGTCCGTGGCAAGGGCATTATCATCAACGAACCGTCGTGGGTGGCGATTGACAAGCGCAGCAAGAAGCCGTTGGCGATCGGCGCGGAGGCCAAAGAAATGGTGGGCCGCACGCCCGGCAACATCATCGCCATCCGGCCCCTGCGCGACGGCGTGATCAGCGACTTCGAAGTGACCGAGGCCATGCTCGATTACTTCATCAAGAAGGCGCACACCTCGATGTTTCTGCCGGTTCCCAGGCCGCGCGTCGTCGTCGGCATCCCCTCGGGCGTGACCGAAGTGGAACGCCGCGCCGTGTACGATGCTTGCATCAACGCCGGGGCGCGCGAGGCGTACCCGATCGAAGAACCGGTGGCAGCGGCGATCGGCGTCGGCCTGCCCATCATGGAAGCGACCGGCAGCATGATCGTCGACATCGGCGGGGGCACGACCGAGGTGGCGGTCTTCTCGCTGGGCGGCGTCATCCTCAGCAAGAGCATCCGCGTCGCCGGCGACGAGATGGACGACGACATCATCCTGTACATGCGCCAGAAGTACAACCTGCTGATCGGCGAGCGCATGGCCGAGCGGGCGAAGATCGCCATCGGGTCGGCCTACCCGTTGCCGGAAGAGAAGGTGATGACGGTGCGCGGCCGCAGCGTGGTGACCGGCCTGCCCGAAGCGGTGGACGTGTCCTCGATCGAAATCCGCGAGGCGCTGTCCGTCTCGACGCAGGCGATCGTCGACACGATCAAGAGCAGCATCGACGAGACGCCGCCCGAAGTGATCGCCGACCTGATGGAGAACGGCATCGCTCTGGCGGGCGGCGGCGCGCTGTTGCAAGGACTGGCGCAGCGCCTGACCGAGGAAGTGAAGGTGCGGGTGTGGGTCGCGCCCGATCCGCTGACGGCGGTGGCCGTCGGTTGCGGCAAATTGCTGGAAAACCTCGATACGCTCCAGATGGTGATCGACAGCATCGAGCGCAGCCGGCGCAAGACGTCGCGTGTGGCGATCGCCGTTTGAGCCCGCCGAATCGCTGGAGTGCCGTGCGTAGGCAGATTCGGGGGGCCTCCAGGAATCCACTTGAAGGCTTCTCGACATGAACCGGGGTCGCTCACGAGCGTGGTTGTTCCCGGTTTTGACTCTTCTGACGATCGCGTTGCTGTTGCTGCACGAGTCGGGTGTCATCAAGCCGCTGGAAGATGCGGCCCAGATCGTCATCGACCCGGTACAGCGCGCCCTGGCCGGTTTCTTTGACGGCTTGGCCCAGACGTTTGACGCGCTCCGCGATCTGCGCGATCTGCGCGAGGAGAACGCGCAGCTCAGGGCACTCAACGACAATCTGGTCTCCGAAAACGTCCGCCTGAAGGAGCTGGAGGCCGAGAATGTGCAGCTACGCGGCCTGCTTCAGTTCACGCAGGAAAACCCCTTGTACAAGACGCAGGCGGCGGCGATCGTAGGACGCGACCCCAGCCCGTATCGACAATTCGTCACGATCAACGCCGGCCGCCGCGAGGGTCTGGAGCCGGGGATGCCGGTCATCACGTCAGGCTCGGCGCTCGCCGGGCGCGTGGCCGAAGTCGGCGCGCGCTGGTCGAAAGTGCAACTCCTCATCGACAACACCAGCGCGGTCAACGTGCGCATTCAAAGCTCGCGCGTAACGGGCCTGGCCGAGGGGCAGCCCGACGGCACATTGTTGGTGACGCAGATTCCGCTCGACGCGACGGTGAACGTGGGCGACATCGTGTTGACCAGTGGACTCGGAGGCAATCTGCCGCGCAGTCTGGTCGTGGGGCAGGTGGAGGAAGTCATCAAGCGCGACATCGATTTGTTCCAGTCGGCCCGGCTGCGCCCGGCGGTCGATCTCAACCGGCTCGAACTGGTGCTGGTGATCACCAGCTTCGAGCCGCTGCCCGCCGAGCCGGAACCGGAGCCGACGCCGACACCGACCCCATGACGAAAGACGAATGACCGAGGACGAAGGACGAATGACCGAGGACGAAGGATCGTTCGTCATTAGCCTTTCGTCATTGGCCTTCCGTCATTGGTCTTCCGCCATTGGTCTTTCGTCCTTCGCCTTAAGCTCTGTGGGATATGAACCCCTACCTCGCCGCGCCCTTCGTGCTGGCCGTCTCGTTGCTCCAATCGACGCTCTCGCCGCGTTTGCAGATCGGCGCGGTGTGGCCGGATTTCGCGCTGCTGGTGGTGATGTCGTGGGCGCTCCTGCGCCGCCCCGACGAAGCGCTGACCTGGGCCTTCAGCGCCGGTCTCGTGGTCGATCTGGTCTCCGGCGGGCCGTTCGGCGGGACGGTGATGGCGCTGATGATCGTGACGCTGATCGCCGGCGCGATGGCAAACGGCGCGCTGCGCGGGCGCACCGTCCTGCCGATCGTGACGGCCTTCGCCGGGACGCTGGCGTTTCACGGAATGTATGCGCTGGCGATGCTGCTCGCCGGGCAGCCGGTCGATGTTGGGGATGCGCTGTTTCGGGTCGTCCTGTCCTCAGCCGTGTACAATTCGGCATTGAGTTTGCCCATTTACGGCTTGATGCTGCGAATCGATCGACGCATCCGGCCTAAAGCATTACGCTGGTGAAGAGTAACCACGGATTACACGGATGTCACGGATAGGATTCCGATAATCCGTGTTATCCGTGCCCTCCGTGGTTTATGAATATGAAACCTATTCAGAAGACCCCGCAACTGAATCCCCGCTTGCTGGCGCTATACGGCCTGGTCGGGCTGGTGATGGCGGTCTTCCTGGCGCGCTTGTGGCAGATGCAAGTGTCGGCGGGCGACTATTACCGCGCCCGCGCCGATAGCAATCGCCTGCGACAGATCACCATCGACGCGCCGCGCGGTATTCTGTACGACCGCTACGGCACGATTCTGGCTCGCAACACGCCCAGCTACGATGTGACGATCATCCCGGCGTACTTGCCTGAAGACGAAGACGCCGAGATGCAGGTCTATCAGCAGCTGAGCCGATTGTTGGGCATGCCGGTGAGCGGCAAGACGGCTTCGCTGCAGGGCGCCACCGGGCCTGGCATCAAGGACATCGTCGACGAGGCGCGCGGCATCGCGCCGTATCGCCCGGTGACGATCCTTAGCGGCGTGCCGCGCGACGTGGCCTTGCAAGTCAAAGAGGAAAGCCCGCGCCTGCCCGGCGTGGATGCCGTCATCGTATCGTCACGCGAGTATCCGCTGGGCCGGCTCACGTCGCACAACGTGGGTTACACCGGGCGCCTGTCGGTCGACGTCGTCGATCGGGTCAACCAATCACTCGTCGATGCGATGGCGAGCGGGAAGCGCGAATCGCTGATTCAGTTCTTCCTCGACGTGCAGGCGGCGCGCAGCTACAACCCCGACACCGATCGCATGGGCCTGACCGGCGTCGAGGCGTCATACGAGGATTCGCTGCGCGGCGTGAAGGGCGAGCGCACGATCGAAGAGGACGTCGCCGGGCGCGAGCTTCGCACCGTCGGCCCGGAAGTTGACCCGGTACCGGGGCGCAACGTGTACCTGACGCTCGATCGCGATTTGCAGCAAATCGCCTACGAGGCGCTGCAGCAGCAGATCGATCAGATCAACGCTTACGCCGGCACGCTGCGCACGAAGCGCGGCGCGGTGATCGCCCTGGACCCGCGCAACGGGCAGATCCTGGCGCTGGTCAGCCTGCCGACGTTCGACAATAACCTCTTCGCGCGGGGAATCACCAGCGAGGAGTTCGACGCACTCAAGCGCGATGCTTTCTTGCCGCTGTTCAATCATGCCATCGGCGATCAGGTGCAGCCCGGCTCGATTTTCAAGATCATCCCCGCCGCCGCCGCTTTGCAGGAAGACGTTGTCACGCGCCGGACGATCTGGTTCGACAGCGGCTCGATCGTGATCCCCAACAAATACTTCCCCGACGATCCGCGCCAGGCGCAGACGTTTTACAGTTGGAATCGAGCCGGCGAAGGTCGAACCGATGTGATCGTGGCGCTGGCTCAATCGGTCAACACATTTTTCTACGTGGTCGGCGGCGGGCTGGACGTCCCGAATCAACCCAAGTGGGAAGGACTCGGTCTGACGCGGCTGGTAACTTACACTCAATCCTTTGGACTGGGCGAGCTGACCGGCATCGATTTACCCGGCGAAGCGCCCGGTCACGTCCCCGACGGCCAATGGAAACGCCTGACTTACGGCGAGAACTGGGCGCTCGGCGACACGTACAACCTGTCGATCGGCGAAGGCTTCCTGACGGCCACGCCGCTGCAAATGCTCAACGCGACGGCAGCCGTGGCGAACGGCGGCACGCTGTACAAGCCGGAGATGGTGCTGCGCGTCGTCGATGCGGATGGCAATGAAATCCGATCGTTTCAGCCGCAGGCCATCGCCCGCGTGCCGATCAGCCCGGAGAACTTGCAGATCGTGCGCGAGGGCATGGAAGCCTGTGTCGCCTGGGGCACGGGGACGAAGGCGCAGGTCGCCGGCCTGACCGTCGCCGGCAAGACCGGCACCGCCGAGTTCTGCGACGACCTGGCGCAGAAGTTAGGCTACTGCGTGACCGGGCAGCCCAAGCCGACGCACGCCTGGTTCACGGCCTATGCCCCGGCGGACAACCCACAGATCGCCCTGATTGTTTATATCTACAACGGCGGTGAAGGCTCGCAGGCCGCCGCCCCCGTGGCGCAGAAGATTCTCCAGTTCTGGTGGAACCGCCAGAATGGCAGCCAGGCCAAGCCGTGACGAACGACCGATGACCAGCGACGAACCGGCTGGCCGCCGTGACGTTCGTTCTTCGTCCTTCGTTCTTCATCCTTTGCTCGTCGTTCTCCTCGCCGGTGCGCTGCTCGGCACTTTCATCGCCCGCTTTTGGTACGAGCTCGATCCGGTGCGCTTTGCGCCGTTCGGCGATTGGCCGGGCGTGATCGGACTGGCGGTCGCCGGAGCGGTGTTCCTCGGCGCGCAGTGGTGGGCGGCGCTGCGGCGCATCCTGACCCCCGATGTGGCGATCGCGGCGCATGTCCCCTTTGCGATCCTCCTCCTGTATATTCTGTGGCCCGAAGTGAACCTGCGCCCGGCGGCGGTGACGTTGCTCGCTTCAGCCGGACTGGCGCTGGCGATTGGGCTGCGTGGGTGGATGACCTCACCCTCACCCCCAACCCCTCTCCCTCTCCTGATTTCGTCAGGAGAGGGAGAGGGGAGGCGACCTGCGCTGCGCGCAGCGCGGCGCAGTGCGGTGAGCCGGGGTGTGGGTGAGGTTGCGCTGGCGCTGATCGTCTTCGCCGTGTACGTGCGCACGTTGGGGGTGCACGTCGGCAAAGCCGACACGTTCGAGTTCCAGGTCGTCGCGCCGACATTGGGCATCGCGCATCCCACCGGCTACCCGTTGTACGTGATGATCGGCAAACTGTTCAGCCTGCTGCCGATCGGGTCGATGGCCTTCCGCGTCAATCTCACGTCGGCGGTGTTCGCGACGGGTGCGGTGATGATGGTGTACGCCATCACGGCCCGGCTGGGCGGGCGGCGGCTGGTGGCTTTCATCACGGCGCTGGCTTTCGCCGTATCGCAGGTGGTGTGGAGCCAGGCCGTCGTCGCCGAGGTCTACGCGCTGAATGCATTGATTGCCGGATTGATGATTGCCCTGTTGCTCGATCTGTTGTCGGTATCTAAGTCGACATCGGGAGATGCCCGTTCCCGGTCGACATCGGCAGATGTCTCCTACGGTGTGGGCGGAGACTCCAGTCGCCGCCCACCGGCATCGAGTGACATCCCTTACATCGTGGGTGCTGCGTTCCTTCTTCTGGGATTGGGCATTTCGCATCACCTCACCACCATCCTGTTGTTGCCAGCCTTCGCGCTGGCGATTCTGATCGCTCGCCCGCGCCTTCGACTTCGAACGATCCTCATTTCGTTAGGGCTTTTCGTGCTCGGCCTGTCTGTGTGGCTGTATATCCCGTTGCGCTGGCCGGCGCTGCACGGCGGCGTGCCGATGACGTTCGACGAGTTCATCGGCTGGATCACCGGATCGCGCTTCGGCGGCGCGCTGGTGTTGAGCGCGTGGAGCGATCCGACGCGCTGGTCGATCGTCACACGCTTCCTGCTCGACGCATTCAGCCCGGTGGGCGCAGCACTCGCGGCGATTGGGCTGATCGGGCTGGCGGTCAGGCATCGATGGGCCGCGCTCGTTACTTTCGCCGTCTTTGCCGCGTACGTGCTCTACGGCCTGGTGTATCTCGTGCCCGATGTCTCGGTCTTCCTTCTCCCGGCCTTCTTGATACTGGCGATTTGGATCGGTGTCGGCGTTGCGACGCTGATCAGTTTCATTGCCACGCGAATCCCGGTCTCGTTGCGGATGTATGCGCTGTCCGTATCGGCTTTCGGGTTGTTGCCGATTCTTCTAGGCAGCCACAACTTCCCGCTCGTCGATCAGCGCGATGCCGGCGCGCAGGCCGAGACCTGGGGGCGCTACGTGCTGGGCTTGCCCATCCGTGAAGGCGCGGCGATCCTCGTCGATAGCGAGAAGATCGCGCCGCTGTACTATTTGCAGGTCACAGAGAACGTGCGCCCCGACCTCGACATCCTGGTGCTGGGCACGGAACAGGAGTATCGCCAGCAACTCGACGCAAGATTGGCGCAAGGACAGCCGGTGTATCTGGCGCGTTATCTGCCCAACCTGCCGTATCCGCTGCGATCGCTAGGGCCGTTGGTGGAAGTGTTGAGTCAGCGAGTCGGCGAGTCAGCGGATCGGCAAGGTGTCTCAGTGAAGTTCGGGGATTTGTTTGAACTGGCGGCAGTATCACAGGAGGAAGGCGATCCGTTCCGGGTCACGCTCACCTGGCGCGCGTTGACCGGCTCGCGCCCGAACTATCATGTTCGCCTCCGGTTGATCGATGAGAGAGGAAAGGTGTGGTGGGAAGATTCGGGCGTGCACCCGGTCGGCGGTTACTACCCGACGGGGCTGTGGGCTGAAGGCGAGGTCGTCACCGATTACCACGAGATCGCCTTCGATCCGGCCTTCCCGCCCGGTGCGTATACTCTGCAAGTGGGACTGTTCCCACCGTTCCGCGAGGATGGCCTGATCACCGCCGACGGCAGCACGTGGTGGAGCGTCGCTTCGCTCGTTGCGCCGCAGGTTGCCCCGCCGCCGCTCGATCGAGCCGTGCGGCAAACGTATGGCAATCGCGTCGTCGTGTATGCGGTCGAGCCGCCCGGCACACTGCCGCAGTCCAGCCAGGGAAAGGTGCGCGTGAACTGGGCCAACACTAACCCTGACCTTGCTCCACTCAACGCGACTGTGAGTGTCGATACGGCCCGCGTCGACACATCGGGTGCGGAGCGCCGCATGGACACGAGCGTGCGGCAGGCCTCGCTCGACTTCCGCACGCCGGATCGAGACGGAACTTACGCAGTTCGATTGAGCCTGCTGGATTCGGCCGGGCAGCCGCTCCCCGCGCGCTGCGGCTGGCTTCAGCCGTTGACGCTCGACTGCCCGATCGGGGCCGTGCAGGTTGCCGGCGCGGCAATCGGCAATGCGATCAACTTCGACAACCAGGCGTTGCTGACCGGCTGGTCGATCGATCGAACGTCGCTTCGGCCCGGCGAAGCGCTGCACGTCACGCTCAACTGGCGCGGACTGAAGACGTGGGATGCCGACTATACCGCGTTTGTGCATCTGGTCGGCCCGGACGGCAGGCTGCACGGGCAGATCGATGCGTGGCCGGTGCAGGGCACGCTGCCGACATCGACGTGGGCGGCGGGGCAGACCGTCGCCGATCCGTATGTCGTGACCCTATCGCCCGACGCGCCGGGCGGGCGCTATCAAATCGAAGTCGGTTGGTATCTGCTGGCGACGCTGCGCCGCCTGCCCGTGCTCGACGCGGCGGGCCGGGCCACCGATGATCGCGTGATCATCGGCGAGTTCGATGTGCCGTGATTCTGCGGATG
This sequence comes from Anaerolineae bacterium, assembly GCA_036514635.1. Classification (GTDB taxonomy): domain Bacteria; phylum Chloroflexota; class Anaerolineae; order Fen-1058; family Fen-1058; genus DASSFZ01. The sequence continues at coordinate 16,565 of DATBWU010000342.1, forward strand.
GTATAATCTGTTCATCCCATGAAAACGAATATTCATAAGACTGCGGCTGCATTCGATGTGCTGGCGCCAGAGTGGAATATTTTGCTTCGCGCCAGCCAGGCCGATACACCGTTCCTGACGCACGAGTGGCAAACGGCGTTCTGGCGCACGCT
>DATBWU010000343.1:0-2197 GCA_036514635.1 Anaerolineae bacterium
CTAAAACCTCTGGTTAACGATTCTTAACCGGCCCTTTGACAGGGCCCTGCGCCCCGTGTTCGGCTCCGCCCGCACAGGAAATGAGGACTGCGACCGATGAAGCTCTATGACAGCAGACTGGCGCCTAATCCGCGGCGCGCCCGCATTTTCCTCGCCGAAAAGGGCATCGCGCTGCCGACCGAGCAGGTCGACATCATGGCGATGCAGCACAAGACCCCGCAATACACCGCCATCAACCCGTTGCAGCGCATGCCGGCGCTGGTGCTCGACGACGGCACCATCATTACCGAGTCGATCGCCATCTGCCGCTATTTCGAAGTGCTGCAGCCGCAGCTGCCGCTGTTCGGCGTGGGCGCCAAGGAGATCGCGCTGGTGGAAATGTGGAATAGGCGCTGCGAGATCAATTTCTTTTCCAACGTGGCGGCGGTGTTCCGCCATCTGCATCCGGCCATGAAGGAGCTGGAGGTGCCGCAGGTGCCGGCCTGGGCCGAGGCCAACCGGCCGCGCGTGGCCTGGTTCCTGCAATTGCTCGACGGCGAATTGGCAACGCGCGAATTCATCGCCGGCGAGCGCTACTCGGTTGCCGACATCACCGCGCTGGTCACCGTCGACTTCCTCAAGCCGGCGAAGATTCCGATGCCGGAAGGTCTCACCAACGTGCAGCGCTGGCACGCGGCGGTGTCGGCAAGGCCGAGTGCAAGGGCGTGACGGCAAAATCATCTTGTCGTCACCGGGCTTGTCCCGGTGACCCCGCTTAGTACCACTGAGTCAGAAAGTCGCGGGACGACGTCTGCCAGAATCAGATATCGGGCGAGATTCACATCAGCCGATGAGGGCCGAGATGGGACTCCCCAGAGCAGAAGGCAGTGAATCGCGATTTGCGAAGTATGTCGAGGGACTTGTGAGCGTCATCGGACACGCGGATCGGGCCCGGCCATTGTGGGACTATTGCGTGGGTCTGATGGTGTCATGTGGGCGCAAGAGCATTGAGCCGATTGCGGCGGTCACGGCGCCTGAGCGGGTGGCGGCGCAGCATCAATCGCTGCTGCACTTTGTCAACCAAGCTCCTTGGCTGGACGAGAAAGTGCTGGCCAAGGTGCGCGAGATGGTGTTGCCCGAGATCGAGCGTTATGGGCCGATCGAGGCCTGGATCATCGATGACACCGGCCTTCCCAAGAAAGGGCGGCACTCGGTCGGGGTGGGACGCCAATACTGTGGCCAACTCGGCAAGCAGGACAACTGCCAAGTGGCGGTGTCGCTATCGGTTACCAATCACCACGCGAGCCTGCCGGTAGCCTATCGGCTGTATCTGCCGAACGACTGGGCGCAGGATGGCGAACGGCGGCGCCAGGCGGGAGTGCCTGAGGAGGTGGGCTTCAAGACCAAGCCGGAGATCGCGCTTGAGCAACTGCGCTGGGCGTGTGCGGCCGGTGTGCCGCGCGGTGTCGTGCTGATGGACACTGCCTATGGCAGCAACACCGACTTGCGGACCAGCGTCAGCGCACTCGCTCTGAGCTATGTGGCGGGCATTGATCCGCAGACCTCGGTGTGGGCGCCCGGAACCAAGCCGCTGCCGCCGAAGCCGTGGTCGGGCCGTGGCGGGCGGCCGTCAAAGCGGCTGCGTCGTGACGCCACCCACCGGCCGACCAGCGTCAAGGAGCTCGCACTTGCGCTCCCCAAGCGCGCTTGGCGCACCATCAAATGGCGCGAAGGTGCGGCGGACTGGCTCAGCTCCCGGTTTGCGCGCGTGCGGGTGCGGGCGGCACGCGATGATCACCGGTTTGCCGAGCGCCGACCCGAAGAGTGGTTGCTGATCGAATGGCCCCCGAGTGAAAGCGAGCCGACCAAATATTGGTTGTCCAACCTTGCCGACGACATCTCGTTTTGGCGCCTGGTCGACCTCGCCAAGCTGCGCTGGCGGATCGAGCGTGATTACCAGGAACTCAAGCAGGAGATCGGGCTTGGGCATTATGAAGGACGCGGATGGCGTGGCTTCCACCATCACGCCACGCTGTGCATCGCAGCCTACGGGTTCCTGATCTCCGAGCGGGAGACGATTCCCCCCTCAGGAGCTCGCTCCGCCACGCTCTTCTCGCAACTTGCCGTTCCCGACGGTTACCAACCCAGAGGCTCCGCCATTGCGGCCTGAACGTCACATCGCAAACTCAGTCGCAACCATGCGCCGATACCTGATCGT
>DATBWU010000344.1:0-3027 GCA_036514635.1 Anaerolineae bacterium
TGGGCCTACGACTTCGTGTTCGACGCGAGCGCGAGCGGCCAGCAGATCAAGTGTCTGACGGTAATTGACGAATTCACGCGGGAGTGCCTGGCGATCGACGTCGCCGGCTCCATTCGCTCCGGCCGCGTGATCGAGGTGCTCGCCCGCTTGATTTCGGAGCACGGCGCGCCTCGATTCCTTCGCTCGGACAACGGCCCGGAGTTCGTCAGCCACGCGATCCTCGAATGGCTCGGCAAAGAGAAGATCGAAACCGCGCTGATCGATCCCGGCAAACCTTGGCAAAACGGCTCCGATGAGAGCTTCAACGTAAGCGATCAATAGACCACGTCCTTCCGCGTCCGGGGTGAGTCGCGTATAGATACGCGCTTCTTGGTTGAGACGAGGAGCGCGAGATGAGTGGCAAGGTCGATCTGGATCGGTGGACGCCGCACTTGGCGGCGGCCAAGCGCGAGGGCAAGTCGATGACGCAGTACGCGCATCGCCACGGGCTGTCGCGGCACACGTTATACGCGGCGCGCCAGATGTTACGACGCTTGAATGGCAAGCCGGCGCTAGAGCGCCGGCCGCGCGCGCCTCGGGCGGCGAATAAGCCCGTCCCGGATTCGGCGTTTGCGGCGGTGAAGCTCTCGGCGTTGTGCGCACCCTCAAGCGGATCGGCGCCGCGGCTGCGGGCGCAGTTGCCCAACGGGGTGATGCTGGAGCTGATGTGGGGCGGCAGCGGCGCGGAGGCGGGACTGCTCGCGGTGGCGATCCAAGCGCTCTCCGGGTCGTGATGTTCCGATTCGATACGCCGCTGAAGGTGTACGTGCACCGCGAGGCGGTGGACTTTCGTAAGTCCATCAACGGGCTCGCGGCGCTGGTGGAGCAGGGGCTGGGGCTCGATCCGTTTGCGGCGGCGTTGTACGTCTTCGGCAACCGCCGGCGCAATCGGGTGAAGATCCTCGGCTGGGAAACGAACGGCTTTTGGCTGCTGCTGAAGCGCCTGGAGGCCGAGCGGTTCGTGTGGCCGCGCACCGATTCGGCGGTGATCGAGTTGACGGTCGAGCAGTTGCATTGGTTGCTGGATGGGATCGACTTGGAGGCGATGCACACGCACCGGATTCTGAAGTACCGGCGCGCAAGTTGAAGTGAAGCGCGAGAGAAAATTGTTCGCGCCGCGCGAACGTATGCGCGTGTCAGTGGTCATAAGTATGCGATGCGCGCGAACAAAAACAACGAAGAAGAACTCGTCCGGTTGCGCGAACTCGCCGCGCACAACACGCAACAACTCGACGCGCTGCGCGATCAACACGAGGCGCTGCGCGGCGAACTGCGCGTGGTGCGCACCGAGCGCGACCTGCTCAAGGAGCGGTTGAACGCGTTCATGCGACGGCTCTTTGCCGCCAAGAGCGAGGCGCGCGGCACCGAGCAGAAGGACTTGTTCTTCAACGAAGCCGAAGTGTTGGCGCCCGCGGCATCGCCAGAGCAGGTCGCGGCGGAAGATAGCGTCCAAATCCCGGCGCACCGCCGCGCCAAACGCGGCAGGAAGCCGCTTGATCCGGCGCTGCCGCGCGAAGTGATCCGGTACGAACTGTCTGGCGCCGATCGCATCTGCCCACACGACGGCGCCCAACTCCAGGAGATCGGCATCGAGGCAAGCGAGCAACTGGACATCGTGCCCGCCCAGGTGCGCGTGATCCGGCACGAGCGCGTCAAGTACGCCTGCCCGTGCTGCGATCGGGGCTTGCGCAGCGCGCCGGCGCCGCTGCGGCTGATCCCCAAGGGCCTGCTCACCGAGTCCGCCCTCGCCTGGGTGATCATCGCCAAGTACCAGGATGCGCTGCCGCTGTACCGGCAGGCGGCGCTGCTTGGGCGCTTCGGCGGCGAGCTCTCGCGCAACACGCTCGCGGGCAGCGTAGTGCGGGTGGGCGCCGCGGTGCAGCCGATCGTCAACTTGCTGCGCGATACCCTGCTCGATGCCGATCTCATTCACGGCGACGAGACTGAGCTTCAGGTGCTCAAGGAACCGGGCCGTGCCGCGCAGCGTAAGAGCTACCTGTGGGCGCAAATGAGCGGCAGCGGCCCGCCGATCCGGCTCTTTACCTATGCCGCGAGCAGGAGCGCGGAAACTGCACGCCAACTCTACGACGGTGCGCGCGGGGCGTTGCTCACCGACGGCTATGAGGCGTATGCGAGCGTGGCGAAGGCCCGCGCGCTCGTGCACCTCGGTTGCTGGGCGCACGCGCGGCGCCGGTTCGTCGAGGCTGAAGCGGCGCTGCCCAAAGCGGCGCGCACCAGCGCGCAGCCCGCGGCGCGGTTCATCGCCGCGATCGGCGAACTCTACGCCATCGAGGCGAACGCACGCGAAGTATCGGTTGAAGAACGAACTCGGCTGCGCCAACAGCACAGCCGGCCCGTACTCGCGAAGATCGAGGCGCTGCTGCTTGCGCAGATGCACAGCGCGCTGCCGGGCAGCCTCCTGGGCCAGGCGCTGCACTACCTCGCCCAGCAGTGGCCCAAGCTCGCGCGCTTCATCGACGACGGACGCTTTCCGATCGACAACAACGCCTGCGAGAACGCGATCCGGCCCTTCGTCGTGGGGCGGCGCAACTGGCTGTTCGCCGACACTGTCGGCGGCGCGACGGCGAGCGCCAACCTGTATTCGCTGATAGAAACCGCCAAGGCCAACGGCATCGAACCGTACCGATACCTGTGCGTGCTGTTCGCCGCGCTGCCCAAAGCCTCGCGCCTCGAGCACTACGAGGCGTTGCTGCCCTGGCGTACTGCCGCAGCCAACCCGTAGTCCTCTTCCTTCAAGCACAATCACCGCGCCCCGGCAAGGACGCGGTCAAATGACCGCTTACCGCTAATCTCTATTTTCATGCTCGCAATCCTATGCTCTACAAGCGGAAGGACGTGGTCTATTGATCGCTTACCTTCATCCAACGCGGCAATTGTTAGCTTCGCTAAGTAACCATAATGTTCGTCCTCTTTCAATTTTTCACACATACTCCTTATTGCTTGCTCGCAGTCACTACGTGACACTGT
>DATBWU010000345.1:0-4930 GCA_036514635.1 Anaerolineae bacterium
TGGGCCGTTGCCAGGTTGTGCCCGCCCGCCGATGAACTCGGCGGGCTACACCCCAGCGTCGGATGAATCCGACTAGTACATCGCGGCGGAAATACCCCAACGGTTTGTCATGCTGAGCGGAGCGAAGCATCCCGCCCATAGTGCCGAGACTCTTCGCTTCGCTCAGAGTGACAACCATTGGCTCATTTAAGCCCAGGAGCACTAGCCCGATTCATCGGGCGCAGCGGAGTAGCGCAGCGAATTCATCGCCGCGCGCGGACACGCCGCGCCAGTTTCTGTCTTCAGGCATATCGCCACCCGGCGATGTGGGATTCTCGCAATGACGTTGGCCTTGTGTGCGTAAGGTGAGTTGGCGGTTAATCGGGCGGCTTTTCTCAGCGAGGCCGATGCCGGGCGTGCGGTCTCCGCCTCTATTCGCTATAATCCCGGCATTCGCCCATTCCAGTTCGGGGAGTCGTCGGGCATGGAGATCGCGCGCCTGGTTGTCTTTGCGGCAGGAGTTGTTCTCGTCGCAGGCACGTTGTACTCGGCCATTCAGACTTTTGTGCTGCCGCGCAGCGCGAACGTGCTGCTGACGCGCATCGTGTTTCGCAGCCTGCTTCGCGTGTTCGGCCTGCGATTGCGTAAAGCGCGCACTTACGAACAGCGCGATCGCATCATGGCGCTGTACGCGCCGATCGGCCTGCTGCTGCTCCCCCCAGTTTGGCTGATGCTGGTGCTCGCCGGCTACGCGGGCATGTATTGGGCCACCGGGGTCGATTCGCTGTACGAGGCATTTCGCACCAGCGGATCATCGTTGTTCACGCTCGGCTTTGTCCCGCCGCTCAATACGGCCAGCACGTTTCTAGAATTCTCCGAGGCGGCCATCGGCCTCGTGCTCGTCGCGTTGCTCATCTCCTATCTGCCGACGATCTACTCCGCCTTCTCGCGCCGCGAGACGTTGGTGACCATGCTGGAAGTGCGGGCCGGAGCGCCACCATCGGCGATCGAGATGATCAAGCGTTATCATCGACTGCATGGGTTGGATAGCCTGCACGATGTGTGGGTGGCCTGGGAAACCTGGTTCAGTGAGATCGAAGAGAGTCACACCTCGCTGGCCGCGCTGGTCTTCTTCCGATCGCCTCAGCCCGATCATTCGTGGGTGACGGCATCGGGTGCCGTGCTCGACACGGCTGCGCTGATGCGATCGAGCGTCGACGCGCCGCGCGACATTCAAGCCGACCTGTGCATCCGCGCCGGTTACCTGGCGCTGCGCCGCATCGCCGACTTCTTTTTCGTCCGGTACGATCCCGATCCCAAGCCCGGCGATCCGATCAGCATCACCCGGCAGGAGTTCGACGCAGCCTGTGACGAACTCACCGCGCAGGGAGTGCCGCTCAAGCCCAATCGCGATCAGGCGTGGCGCGACTTCGCCGGCTGGCGCGTAAATTACGACACGGTGCTGCTGGCATTGGCGGCGATCACGATGGCTCCTTACGCACTCTGGTCATCTGATCGATCCGTGCTGCCCACGCGCCAGGCTCGGCTCGCGCGCGCTCGGCGCCGCTCGCGCTCATAAGTGTGTTACGACTTCGCAAGGTCTCTAGGCGCGAAGGAGATAATCTTGCAGAGAGCGATCGAGCCGTTTACGCACGAGAGCGAGGAGAGATTCGTTCTCGAAGAAATCGAGCGTTGGCGCGAAACGCTGGCGCGCGACCTCGCCTTACGCAACCCGCATCTGTCAGGCAAAGAACTGAATGACGCCGTGCAAGGCATGATTTGCAGCATCCTCTTCCGGCGTGTGGCCGAGGATCGGGGCATCGAACTGTTGCCTGAGAGTCTGGGGCGCGTGTACGAGCGATTCCTCGGCCAGTCGATCCGGCTCACAGCCTCGCGCCGGGTGAAGATCGAAGAGAAACCGGAAGCCAGAAAGGCTGGCGGGGTGTATTACACCCCGGTGTACATCGCCGATTACATCGTCGAGAACACGGTCGGCAAACTCATCGAAGGCCAATCGCCGACACAACTCGCAGGCCTGCGCGTACTGGACATGGCTTGCGGCGGCGGATTGTTCCTCATCCGAGCGTATCAATTCTTGCTCGACTATCACCTGCACTGGTACACACAACACCATCCAGAGCGACATCTCCAAGCCGTGCGACAGCATCCCCCCTCGCCCGCTGTGCGTGTCGGGAGAGGGGTTGGGGGTGAGGGCGGAGAATGGCGGCTGACTCTCGCCGAGAAGAAACGCATCCTCACCGAACACATCTTCGGCGTCGATATCGATCGGCGGGCAGTCGAAGTAACAAAGATCAGCCTGCTGTTGAAAATGCTGGACGGCGAAAGCCGCGAGACACTCGACAGGCAATCGGCCCTGCCCGACCTCGACGCGAACATCAAGTGCGGCAACAGCCTGATCGGGCCGGATGACTTCGACGGGCAATCGCTTCACGACTCTGGCGAGCGCAGCGGGGGCAGCTTCGAGTGCGTGATCGGCAATCCGCCGTACGGAGCGGCGCTGACCGATATCGATCGGGCCTATTTATCTCGAAAGTTCAAGGCCGGCACCACCGACACCGCCGCATTGATGATGCTGGCGGCCACGCACCTGGTCAAGCCGGGCGGGCGTGTTGGGTTCATTGTGCCCAAGTCCTTCACCTATTCCTCCACGTGGCGCAAGACACGCGAAGCGCTGCTGGATGAGCTTCAAGAACTCGTGGACGTCGGCAAGGTCTGGCACGCGGTCAAACTCGAACAGGTCATTTACTTCTGGCAAAAAGGACAGCCCACTGCCGAGTATCGTTCGTCGAAGCGCGTCGGTACGAAGTTCGCGCCACTCGCGCATATTCGCAAATCGGAGTGCGCGGCTTTCGGGTTTTACCTGAACGGCATCGACGACTCTGAGCTGGCGATCGGTCGGAAAATCGGCGCGGTCGCGGCCCGGCTCGGCGATTTCACGACGAACACTCGCGGCGCAATGGTTCAACGTCTCGTGCGCGCGCGGGGCGGTGGCCGGCGCGTCATCGGCGGGAAGCAAGTGCAGCGATTCGCTCTGTCGGGAGAAAAGGGTGTCCTCGCGTCGCGCACTCCGCTGCCGCCCCATGCCTTCGTCAAGCCGGATAGCATCCTGGTTCAGAACCTCGTCGCGCACGTCATCAATCCCGTAGAGCACATCCGGATCATCGGCACGATCGCCGGGTGTGATGCCGATTCGATCGTGATTCTCGATACCGTCAATCAGCTCGCGAATCGATCGGCTTTGTCCAGCCACTACTTGCTGGGCCTGCTGCTCTCGCGCCTGATCAACTGGTACGCCTATCGATTTATCTTTGCCAAAGCGATCCGCACGATGCACTTCGACGGGCCGGTCTCAGACCGGATTCCGATCCGCCCGCTCGATTTATCCGATCCGCATGAGAAGGCGCAGCACGATGAAATAGTCGCGCAGGTGAGACGCGCGCTGGCATTGCACAGGCGACTCTCGAAGGCGGTGAGCGATCGCGGCCAGCCTGGGCTACAGCAGCAGATCGATGCCGTCGAAGAGCGAATCAACCAACTGGTTTATCAGTTATACGGCCTGACCGACGAGGAAATCGCTGTCGTCGAAAACCAGAGCGCTTAGAGACTGTTGGGAAAATCGAGTTTGCACCGCAGAGACGCTGAGAGCGCAGAGATGTCTTTAGAAAAACTCAGCGTTCTCTGCGCCTCGGCGGTGAACCCCGACCCTCTTCAAACACTCTCGTAGACCAATCCATCACGATCCCGTCGACGTGTATCGCTGCACGCCGAACCACCACATCCGCACCCCGATCACGAACACGGCGACGCACACGAACGGCGAGAGAAACGCCAGCCACGCCGGGCCGCCCAGTGGATCGCGCTTGTCCAGCAGCCACAGCGACGGGTAATAGTTCACGAAGGCCATTGGAATCACGAGCATGAAGATCGAGCGGATCCAGTCTTGAAAGATGTGCATGGGGTACGAGGTCATGAACTGGCCGCCATACGTGACGATGTTCATCGCCTCAAGTGATTCCACCGTCCAGAACGACACGCCCGATCCGAAGATGAACAACCCCATGAAGAACAGAATGCCGCCGAGGATCGACACGAGCAGGAAACTCATCTTCAGCGGCGACCACGATACGCGCAGCAACGATAACGCCACGGCGAAGATGATGCCGCCCTGTACAATGCGCCCGATGCGCCTGAGCACAAACTGGGAGGCGATCACCTGCACGAAGGGATGTACCGGCCGCACCAATACCTGATCGAACCCGCCCTGCCGCACCATCGTCGCGCCGAAGACGGCATAATCGAATCCCGACGCGAGCATGTCGGCGCAGGCGAACGAAATGGAGGACATGCCGTACAGCAGGCCGACCTCGCCCAGCGTCCAGCCGCCGATGGTCGGCGCGCGTGTGAAGAACACCAGCACGGCGACGAAGTCGAAGAGGTTGCCGACGAACTGCGCCACAAAGTCGAAGAGGAACGCCGCGCGGTATTGCATCTGCGACCGAACCTGCGCCCCCACTAGCCGGCGATACAGTTCCCAATGATGCGCGAGGCTATTGCGTGTTGAGTGGTGCGTGTTGAGTGGCGCGTATTGCGTATTGCGCGCTGCGTTTTCATTCTTCGTCATTCTGCATTCCACATTCTGCATTCTACATTCCACATTCTGCATTCTTCATTCCCTCATCCGCCCTGAATCGTCAACTTCCTTCGCCCCGCTTCCGCCGCCGTCCGGCCCAGCGCGACCAGCACGACCAGCCACACCATCTGCATCGCGATCAGCCTCAGCGCGTCCCCGCCCTGAGAATTCCACATCGCCAGGTGGCGATATGCCTGAAGTCAGAAACTTGCGCGCCGCATGTCCGCGCGGCGATGAATTCGCCGCGCTACGCCGCTGCGCCTAATGAATCGGGCTAGTCGGATTCATCCGACGCTGGGG
>DATBWU010000346.1:0-5821 GCA_036514635.1 Anaerolineae bacterium
AGCAGTTTAAGCCCCGCCTGCCTCAAGATTACAGGGTGCGCCTGCCGACCGAAGCCGAGTGGGAAAAAGCCGCGCGGGGTCTCTCCCCTCGCACGCGGCGGGAGCCGGAAGGGGGCCGCCGTTATCCCTGGGGCAATGACGACTGGGACCCGGAACGCGCGACGATTAGCGGCAGCGGCATTCAACACGCGACGCCGGTCGGCATGTATCCGCGCGGAGCGACACCGTCGGGCCTGCATGATTTGAGCGGAAACGTCTGGGAGTGGACGCGGACCGTATTCAAGCGCTACCCTTACGAGCCGAAAGACGGCCGCAGCGACGTCGCTGCCGAAGGTTCTCGGGTGGTGCGCGGGGGCGCGTGGAACTACAATCAGTGGCGCGCCCGCTGTGCGTACCGCGACAGGAACGAGCCTGACCACTTCGACGTCAATTTCGGTTTTCGGGTGGTCGTGTCCCTGGCTTCTTCTGAGTTCTGACCGCAGGCCCCCGTAGCGCAGCGAAGGGGGTTCCCGGCTGCTGGATTCTGATCCGCTGTTTTCTGGAGCGGGCAAGAAGTGATTGTGGCGTCCAAATCTCATCAGGCGAGTTGCGCCCTCGCGTAATCCGCGCGGAGCGCGGTCGCGCATACCGGCTTTTCGGGAGTTGATCGTGGCGAAAGCCTATTCCGATCTGTATCCATCTCTCGTCTCGTTCGAGAATCTGTACCGGGCGTATCGCAACGCGGCGCGCGGCAAGCGCGGCCAGCCCGACGTGGCCGCATTTGAATACAATCTGGAAGCGAATCTGTTCCGGCTACAAAACGAGCTGGAGAGCCGGAGCTATCGTCATGGCGCGTACACCTCCTTCCACATCCGCGACCCGAAACGCCGACTGATTTCCGCCGCGCCGTTCCGCGACCGCGTCGTGCATCACGCGCTGTGCAACATCGTCGAGCCGATCTTCGAGCGGACGTTCATCGGCGACTCGTACGCCAATCGCCTGGGCAAGGGCACGCACCGCGCGCTCGACCGCTGCCAGCGCTTCGCGCGGCGCTATCGCCACGTGCTGCAGTGCGATGTCGAGCAGTTCTTCCCCAGCGTCGACCACGCCGTGCTGCGCACCATTCTGGCCCGCAAGATCGCCGACGCCCGCGTGTTGTGGCTGGTCGACGAGATTCTGCGCAGCGGCGCGGGCGTGCTGGCTAACGAATACATCCCGGTGTATTTCCCGGGCGACGATCTGTTCGCGGCGACCCGGCCGCGCGGCCTGCCCATCGGCAACCTGACCTCGCAGTTCTGGGCCAACGTGTACCTCAACGAGTTGGATCAGTTCGTCAAGCGCCGCCTGCGTTGCCAGGCTTACCTGAGGTACGTCGACGATTTCCTGTTGTTCTCCGACAACAAGCGCCAACTGTGGGCGTGGAAAGACGCCATCCACGAGTTCCTGATCGGCCTGCGGCTGACGCTTCACGAACGCGCGAGCACCGTCTACCCGGCGACCAACGGCATTCCGTTCCTGGGCTTTCGTGTCTATCCCACGCATCGTCGCCTCAAGCGGCGCAACGGCGTCGCCTTCGCGCGCCGCCTGCGAACGTGGAGCGTATCCGTCGCGCGCGGCGAGATGCGGCCGGAGGAACTGCATCGGCGCGTGCAAGGTTGGGTGGCCCACGCCGAGCACGGCGACACCTGGGGTCTGCGCCGCGCGTTGCTCCATCGACCCATAGGATTGCCCGCATGAAAGAATCGCCTATCTTTACCCGCACGTACGATTTGATCCGCTGGCTGATTCCAGCGACGGTGAAGTTCCCGCGCCAGCAGCGCTTTGTGCTGGCCGAGGCGGTGCAGCGCACCGCGCTCGGTTTCCAGGAGCACATCATCGAAGCGGCCCAGGCCGGGCAACCGCGCGCCGCATTGCAGCAGGCCGACATCGCGCTGACCAAGCTGCGCTTCTACCTGCGCCTGTGCCGCGACCTGGAGCTGTTCAGCCTGGGTCAGTACCAGCACGCCGCGCGCATGGTCGACGAAGTCGGCCGCTTGCTGGGTGGCTGGCAGAAGTCGCTGGCGATATGAACTCCCCCTCTCCGTGACGAGGTAGGGAGAAGGGGTGAGGGGTATGGGGCCGGGCTGCGACCGCTCGGGTGGTGCGCGGGGGCGCGTGGAACAACAATCAGAGGAACGCCCGCTGTGCGTACCGCAACAGGAACGAGCCTGACAGCTTCAACGACAATATCGGTTTTCGGGTGGTCGTGTCCATAGCGCGTTGTATCGGCCGGTAAATCTCGCTCTCGACGGAGACGAGACGGAGCCATCATACATCAAGCCAGCCCAGCCCGGTCCCGGTCGCGTCGTGTCGCTCAGATTTCCGAAGTGTGCGAAACTTCGGCAGTCTACCGACCGGCCAAATATCGAACTGCCCCCGCGTCCTGTCCGCTCGACGGCGCGGCGCGGGGGCGCTCAAGGAGCATGCCGATGAAACGTTGGCTCGCCCCGATGATTGTTGTGTTGCTGCTCGCCACGCTGGCCCTCTCCGCCTCGCGATGGCTGCCGCCGCTTGTCGCGTTCGTCACGCCCAACACCGACGCGATTCAGGGCATCGAGGCGCTCGTCCAGATCGCGCTTCTGATTGGCGCGGCCATCGTCGCGGCGGTGCGCTTTGCGCGCGATCGCAAGCCACCCGGGTCGCGTGAGCCGCGCACCTCGCCCGTACCGAAGACCGATACGGGCGGCGGCGCATTCGTTGGGCACGATGCGAATACGGGCGGCGGCAAGTTCGTGGGAGGCAGTGATCTGTCGCTGACGATCAACGCCGAGACGGTCGTCATGGCCGCCGACCGTCTGGCGCGCGAGATTCGCCCGTCCATTCCGGGCGACGCGCTTCAACGCGTCAGCGTGGAGTACCTGAACTATCTGATTGACCGCCACCAGCACCTCAACCTCAAAGGCATGGGGGTGTCCGATCGCGTGCCGCTGCGCCTGCCGCTGCTCGACCTGTACGTGCCGCTCAAGGCGCGGCTGGAACTGCCCGAAGGCGAAACGTGGAAGCGCAACCTGCGCCTGGCCGGACGACTGCTCGGCGGTGAAGAGCAGGCGCTTGCCGCCCGCCTCGGCGAGCCACAGCCGGTACTGCATCTTCTTCAACAGCACGACGGGTTGATCATCCTCGGCGATCCGGGCGCGGGCAAGACGACCTTTCTCAAGTTCCTCGCGCTGACACTCGCGCTGGGCGCGGGCGAGCAGATCGGACTCGGGCATCGCCTGCCGATCCTTGCGCCGCTGTCGGCCTACGCCAACGCGCTGAGCGAGCGCGATGTGCGCCTCGACGATTTCATCGCCGAGTACTTCCGCGACATCGGTGCGGATTTGCCCATCGCCGCGCTTCTGCAGGACGCGCTGAAGCAGGGCAAGGCGCTGATCTTGCTGGACGGGCTGGACGAAGTGAAAGACATGGCGCTGCGCCACATCGTCGTCGAGCGTGTCGCCGACTTCTACACGTTTCGCCGCCGGGCTGGCAACAAATTCGTCCTCACCAGCCGCATCGTCGGCTACCGCGAGGTGCGCCCCACCGCACAGGGATTGGCCGAGTGCACGCTGATTGATTTTGAAGACGACGAGATCGCCGACTTCGTATCGAAGTGGACGGCCGCGCTGGAGAAGCAGGCACAGGGAGAGACCACCGTCGCCCGCCTCGACGCCGAGCACGAACGGCGCGAACTGCTCGACGCGGTTCAGCGCAACACCAGCGTTCGCACGCTGGCATCGAATCCACTGCTGCTGACGATTCTGGCTCTCATGAAGCGGCAAGGCGTGACATTGCCGGAGCGCCGCGTCGAACTGTACGACCAGTACGTGCGGACACTGCTGTCAAGCTGGAACCGGGCGCGCGGGCTGGGTCGCCCGCCGACACGTGACCTCGACGTGGTGCAGACGCTACGTATACTCGCGCCGCTGGCCTTGTGGATGCACGAGGTCAATCCTGGCGCGGGACTGGTGAAGCGGGAAGACCTGCGCCGCGAGCTAATGGCGATCTGCGAGCAGCGCGGCGATGCCGATGCCGAAGCCGCCGCACGGCAATTTCTGAGCGACGTGCACGATCACGCCGGCCTGCTGCTGGAGCGCGGCCCGGGCGAGTACGGATTCATTCACCTGACCTTTGAGGAGTATCTGGCCGGCGTCGCCATCGCCCTGCAAGGCCAGCGCGACATCGGGCCGATCGTCGATCATCTGGCGAATCACGTGAGCGATCCGGCCTGGCGCGAAGTGGCGTTGTTGACCATCGGCTACCTCGGCATCATCCAGCAGCGCGACGAGGCGGCCGGAGCCGCGCTGGAAAGTTTAATCGAGCGCAAGCCCGGTCTGCCGGGTGAGGCCGCCGTGTTGGCCGGTGAAGCGACACTGGATGCGTGGCCGGGCGGCGTGCCACCCTCCACCAAGGAGCGCGTGATTGAGGCGCTGATCCCGACGATGCAATCCGCCGAGGTGAAACCGGCTGTGCGTCGTCAGGCCGGTCTGTTGCTGGGGCGCTTGGGATGGCAACCGTCTGATCTGGATGAGTTGGTGGAAGTGCCTGCGGGCAAATTCCTGTACGGCGATGCGGATGAGAAAGAAGAGCGTGAGATACCTTATCGCTACTGGATCGCCAAATACCCCGTCACCAATCTCCAATACGCGCGGTTCATCGCCGCGGGCGGTTACGACGACAAGCAATGGTGGAGCGAGGAAGGCTGGGCGTGGCGCAATGGCGCGCAAGCCGGACCCGATGCCTATCAGTGGATCGACGATGAGAAACTGCGTAGAGATGTGATTGAATTCATCAATGGGCGAACGGTTGAAGAGCGCAGCCGGCCCTACTGGTGGGATGACGCCGAGCGCTCGGTCTCCATCTTGCCGGTCGTCGGCGTGACGTGGTACGAAGCCGAAGCCTACTGCAACTGGCTGAACAGCGTGCTGACCAAGATTCGTCTCGATGCGAATCGCTCCACGCCGAGACCGGCCGATGTCGTCGTCCGACTTCCGCGCGAGGAAGAATGGGAACGCGCCGCGCGCGGCGCCGATGGGCGTGAGTATCCATGGGAAGGAGCGTTCGATTTCAGCAATGCCAATGTCGCCGAGGAAACCGGCAAGGGCATCGGCGCGACAGCCGTGTGTGCTTTTCCGCACGGCGTCAGCCCGGCCGGCGCGTGGGACATGAGCGGCAACGTGTGGGAGTGGAGCATTTCTCATTGGTCATCTGAAGAGACGACTCGGGTGGTGCGCGGGGGCGCGTGGAACCACGATCAGAGGGGCGCCCGCTGTGCGTACCGCCTCAGGGACGAGCCTGACAGCTTCAACGTCAATATCGGTTTTCGGGTGGTCGTGTCCCTGGCTTTTTGAGCAGTTGGTTTCTGGCATTCTGGTTTCTGAATCCTGTCTGCTGGGCGCTGTTTTCTGCACCCCTAAACCGCGCGAAGCGCGGTCGCGCAAATTGGTTTTTTTGACAGGCGTCAACGGATGCCTTCGGCAGTGTGCACGCAAAGGTTGTCAGAGTATCCGGCTAACGCTCCTGCCGGATGTGTCATCCGGCGGTTATCGGCGGCGGATGACACACCCGAAGGGGCCGCGAGCCGCTGATCGGAGTCGCCGCCAGACGACGGCTCCGGGCGAAGACCAACACATTCTGGAGGATACGATGAGCGAAGCGAGCAAGAAGCCCGAATCATCGCCAACCGTCAACACCGGTGGTGGAGCGTACGTCGGCGGCAACGTCGATACCGGCGGCGGCAACAGAGAGGTCGATCCGAACGCGGATACTGAAACCTATTGGGACAAGGCCGGCACGGACGACGCCGGCCGTGAGGCCAGTGAGC
>DATBWU010000347.1:0-12831 GCA_036514635.1 Anaerolineae bacterium
ATGAAGATTGCCGTCAGCGCCGACGAGCGCACGCATCTCGTCGATTTCGTTTTGGATGAGCTGCGCAGGCGCGGTCACGAGGTGATGTACTTTGGACCGGAGCCGGGCCAGGAAGCCGATTGGCCCGAGGTCACGTTGCGGGCCGCGGAGAGTATCAATCGCGGGGAAGCCGACGAAGCGATCGTCATGTGTTGGACCGGGGCGGGCGCGACGCTAGCCGCCAACAAAGTTCCGGGCATTCGCGCCGCGTTGTGCCACGACGCCGAGACGGCCAAAGGCGCGCGCGTCTGGAATCACGCCAACGTGCTGGGGTTGAGCCTGCGCGCTACCCCGGAACCGATTGCCAAAGAAATCCTCGACGCATGGTTCGCCACGCCGCACAGCACCGACGAGTGGAATCTGCGCCAGATACAACGCATCCGGGCAATCGAGCAGAAGTACGGGAAGGCAGAGCGACGCACCGATTGATTAGTGGAGATTCGTGCAGACGGGAGCACTGCACCGCATGTGTTCGTGGATCAAAGTCCTTATGCGGCTTAGCGGTTCAAGCACATGCCGACCTCCGAGACACGCGCGCTGCGAGCGAAGATTCTGAAAATTCATCGGTTGCTGCTGGACGCCTACGGCGATCCGCCTCGACCGCGACTCGATCCGGTCAGCGAGCTCGTCTCGACGATCCTCAGCCAGAGCACCAACGACACGCTACGCGATCGAGCCTACGACCGGCTGCGCCAACAGTATCCCACGTGGGAGCAAGTCCGCGACGCGCCCGTGCGCGAGATCGAGAAGGCCATCCGGGTGTGCGGACTGTCGAAGCAGAAAGCGCCGCGTATCAAGCAGGCGCTGGCGCATATTGCACGCGAGCGCGGCGCGCTGAGCCTGGATTTCTTGCGGCAGATGAGCCTCGGCGAGGCGCGGCGCTGGCTGATGTCGATCGAGGGCGTCGGGCCGAAGACGGCGGCGATCGTGCTGCTATTTTCGTTGGACAGGCCGGCGTTCCCGGTCGATACGCACGTGCATCGCGTGACGGGCCGGCTGGGGTTAATCCCGCCGAAAACGAACGCGGAGAACGCGCATCGCATTCTGGAAGAACTCGTCCCACCGGAGTTGTACTTGCCATTTCATCTAAACGTCATCGCACATGGCCGGCAGGTGTGTCACGCGCGCAAGCCGCAATGCGAGCGTTGCGTGCTGCGCCGCCTGTGCCGCTACTACGCCGACGCGATCCGGCCCGGACTTCGATCGGCAGGAGTGTAGGATGAAGGGCAAGCGACACCCGCTTCTGATTTACGGTCGAATCCATCGCCAGCGGCGAGGGTTGTTCTTGTCCGCCGCGCTGATCGTGCTCTTCTTCTACGTGGTGATCGCGTGGCCGCTGGTCGATCAGGCGACGCTGAAGACCTGGTGGCTCTGGCCGCAGGAATACGACATCCTGCTCCTGATCGCCGTCGCGATCTTCTTTCTCGCTTTCCTGTACAAGTGGGTCGCGCCGAGGCTGGCCTACGTGCAGTGCACCGAGCGCAACCTGCGCATCCAGACACCGTTGTACCCGCTGGCCCTCTCGTATCGGCGCATCGTCACGACCCGGCCCAATCAGTGGGGACGTGTCTATCCGTCCGAAACGCTCACGCGCCGCCAGCGCCGCATCCTCGACCCGATCGGGGGCGAAGGCGTGCTGATCCTCGACCTGAAGGGCTGGCCGATGTCGCGCTCGATCTTGCGCTGGTGGATCCCCGACGTGATGTTCACGCCGGCCGGCGATGGCCTGGTGCTGTGGGTCCCCGATTGGATGGCGCTCAGCCGCGAGATCAGCCACTTCACCGACATCCGCCGCGAGGCGCGCATGGGGTCGAAGCCGGACGCCAGCGTCTATGGGCGCATGAAGCGGGAAGACAAGTGAAACGTGTTGCGTGGATGAACGATGGATGACGAAGGACAAACGACGGATGACGAATGACGGATGACGAAGGACGAATGACGGGCACACGGACCTCTTTCGTCCTCAGTCTTTCATCATTGGTCGTTCGCCCTCAGTCTTTCGTCGTTGGTCTTTCGTCAGTGATAACAATATGCCTGCGTCCCACTATCATTCCGCCGTCCGCCGCGTCCTGATCGGCGTCCTGCTGATCAACGCGCTGGTGACGGCGACTAAGTTCGTCGTCGGCGCGATCACCGGGTCGATCGCGGTGCTGGCCGACGCGTTCAACTCGCTCATCGACTCGACCTCGAACGTGATCGGCCTGCTCGGCATCTACGCGGCGTCCGATCCGCCCGATGCCGATCATCCCTACGGCCATCGCCGTTACGAGACACTGGCGACGCTCGGCATCGGCGCGCTGTTGCTGTTGGCCGGATGGGAAGTGCTGCGGCAGGTGTTTGAGCGGCTCACGCAGGGCGGCGCGCCCGACGTGGAGCCGCTGAGCCTGGCGCTATTGGCGCTGACCGTGCCGGTCAACTTGTTCATCATCCGGTTCGAAGGCCGGCGCGGGCGCGCGCTGCACAGCGACGTGCTGCTGGCCGATGCCACGCAGACGCGCGTCGGGCTGTGGACGACGCTCACGACGTTCGTCGGGTTGCTGGGCGTAGCGGTGGGCCTGCCGTGGCTCGACGTCGTCGTCGCGCTGGGCATCACGCTCGTGATCGTGCGCGAGGCGCTCCGTATCCTGCGCAGCACGTCGTTGGAGCTGAGTGACGGCGCGGCGATCGATCCGGCGGAGGTGCAACGGGTGGCGCAGCAAGTGCCGGGCGTGCGGCACACCGCGCACGTGCGATCGCGCGGGCGCGACGACGATATTCACCTCGATCTGCACGTCAGGGTCGATCCGGCGATGTCCACGATCCAGGCGCACGCGATTGCCAGCGAGGTCGAGCGCCGGCTGACGGCCGATCTGCCCGGCGTGGTCGACGCCATCGTGCACATCGAGCCGGGGCAGCAGCCTGCGCCGCACCGTTGGGAGGCGATCGCCGTGCAAGTGCGCGCCATCGCCGATGGCCTGGGGTTGGGCGTGCACAACCTGCACATGCATCCCGGCCCGAACGGTTACACGATCGATATAGATGTCGAGGTCGATCCGGCGCTCTCGCTCGACGCATCGCACCGGCTGGTGACCGGCTTTGAGCGTCGCGTGCGCGTGGCGCTCTCGGACGTGGCCGAGATCGTCACGCACATCGAGCCGGCGCGAACCGTCGATACCGAGGAGATTGTGACCGACGAGGAAGCCGAGAGGTTGCGGGCGTGCATCGTCGCGATTGGCGATCGCTTGTGCGGCGAGGGCGCGACGCATCACGTCACGCTCCGCCGAATGGACGGTTGCTACGATGTGTCGCTGCACGTCGTGTGGGCCGGCGATTCGCCCATCGTGGAAGCGCACCTGGTCGCCGAGGAGATCGAGCGACAACTGCGCGCGGCGGTGGAAGGACTGGATCACGTGACCGTCCACGTCGAGCCGCCGGAAGGGAAGGACGATTGATTCGTGGGGCGCGTAGTAGGGGCGAGTCACCGACTCGCCCTGTAGGAGCGAGTCGCCGACGCGCTACAACAGCGGTATCTGCACCTGCGGTTTTTCCAGCGGCGGATCAAGCCCCAGCGCGAGCGCGAAGGCGCGCCGATCCATGTCGGCGTGGGCGATCATCTCCCGCACGGCGCTGAACTTGAGGAATTGCCACGCCCCGCGCTCGACCGCCTCGCGCAGGCGTGCATCGCGAGCGAGCTTGTGTTGAAACAGCGTGGCGCGGCTGCCCGGGATGACCAGCACGGGCACGCCCGCCAGCATTTGCCCGTAGCGCCACACCGCGCCCATTTCCGCCGTCGGGCTGATCACCAGGGTGTAAGCCGTTGCGCCCGCGTCTTTCCACACCACCACCTGTCCCGCGCGCACTTCTGCTGCATAGCCCAACTGCTCGCCGAGCTGCACCAACGCCTGTCGCATCGACTGGACTTCGGCATCGCGCGCCTCGACGCGGTCTTCTGCGCGCAAGCGAGCGCGATGCGCCGGCATGTCGTCGATGTACGCGGCGATGCACGCGGCGACGAGTGGTCGTTCCGGCGTCAACTCGCCCGGAAAGCGCCGGTACACGTCTCGCAGCAACTCCGCTTCATCCCACTCGTCTTTCGATCGAAGCAGCTCCAGCACCGCCGACTCAACCCGATCGGCTAACGGCTGCTCCACCCGGCTTGCATCAGCCAGCCACCACACCCGGTCGTCAATCTCGATGACCGGCGCTCCCTCGGCCTTCAGCGCCGTCTCGATCGATTCGCGCACCAGCGTCAACGGCTGCGGACCATCTTCGGGCAGGCGCGCAGCGACGGTCAGCGCGCCATCTTTCGCCAGCGCTTCGAGGATCGATGTGCGCAGCGTGGGCCACGGTGTCGGCTCGCCGCGCGCGCGCAGCGTTTTGATCGCCGCTTCCGTGGCGATCTCGCCGATGTCTTGCGCCAGCGCCTCGCGGTCCCGATCGGCGGGCCGCCGCGCCAGCGGGCGCGCGTGGATGCGGTAGCCGTCGAATGGGTCGCACAGCGCGCGCGCCAGCGCCGCGCCCGATCCGGCGACGGCCAGCGTCACGCCGTCGAGCGCGGACTCGCCCGGCGCTTCGTCGGCGTCGATGGCGAAGATCGCGCGCGCCTCGTCTTTGAGCGCGGGCAGCAGGCCGTTCAGCGCCGAGGCGATCGCGCGCCATTGCCAGTCCCAGTTGGTGCGATGCTGTGACAGAAGTGGGATCAGCGGTGCGGCTTCGGCCTTGCCCCACAGCCACGCCGTCCACACGGCGCTTAACGTCCACACGACGGGATCGGGCAGAGGTGGCCGCGCGAGGAGCAGGTCAATCGCGCCGCCGGACAGCCGCTTGCCCAGATCGCGCGAGGCTTCGACCAAGAGACACACGGCGGGTTGGCGCGCATTCAACAGCGTGTCGAGATCGGGTGCGCGCAGGATGACCTCCCCGCCGCCCACTTGGGGAGAGGGGACGGGGGTGAGGGCCTCCAGCACCCACCACACGTTCCGCTCGATGAAGTGCGGCGGCGGTCGGAATGAGCGCGGTTTGGGGCGCGGCACACTTCGCGCCGGCTGGCCGGAGTCGTCGGCGGGGTGGAGCGCGGAAACCGCGTCGAGCACGCCGATCAACGGCGCGCGCAGTGCATCGCGGTCGACGGGCGGCAGGCCGTCGAACTTGATCAGAATGTCGGCCAGCGCCGACAGCGCACGCGGCGTGTAGATGTCTAATGCATCGCTCACGCGGCTGGTCTCTTCGTGGCCGCGCGCGATGACCTTGCCGTGCAACAGCCAGAAGAGCAGCCCGCGCGGCTCGTGCCTTCGCGCCGAGGCGATGTCGTCTGCGTCGGCCTCGCCGCCGTTTGTGCCGCAGGCCGGGCATTCGACGATTTTGAAAACAGGCGCATTGGCGCTGCGATCCCAAATGAACTCGCGCGCGGTGACACTCGCGCCGCAGGTGGGACAGCGCGTGACGTACAGTTCCAGCACGTGATCGCGCAAGCGCTGATCGCCTTTGCGCGTATCGGCCAGGTGCGTCAACGCGGGCCGCGCATCGACCGGCCACAACGCGGCCTCGATGGCCCGAACGGCAACGGGGTTGAACGAAGCGGCGATCGCACGGCGGCCCGATTCGACGGCGGCGCGCATCACGCCGGTGCCGACGCAAAATGGATCGAGCACTATGCCGCCCGGCTGGGTGTATTCGCTGATGTAGGCGCGCGCAACGGACAACGACAACCTCGGCAAGAGATCGCCGAGGAGCGGCAGGGGCAGCGTGGGGCCGGAGGGAACAAAGTGGTCAATCATAAAGGATGAGGGATGAGGGATGAAATTCGTTTTCATCCCTCATCCTTCCTCCTTCATCCTTTTCCGTTGGGCCTGCTGCACGATTTTCTTGATTTGCTCCAGGTGGCCGTCGTCGTGAGCCAGCCCTCGGATGAAGCGATTGATCGCGTTGATCGGCTCGCCGTCTTCGCGGTAGCGGTAGGTGTTGTCGAGGTCCGGCTTGCCCGGCCACATGTCCAGGCTGGCTAAACGCATACGGCGGCTCTCTTCCAGCCGCGCGCGGCACTGCGCGATCGTCGCCACGGCCTGCCACGGCACTTCGTTGCGCGACCGGCCGTGAAAGCGCACGCCGCGCGCAAGCTCAGCCGCCAGCGCCGCCGATTCTTCCGCCGAAGCGGTGGTGTGCACGATGACGTGCCCCAGCGTCCAGGGCAGGCGGACTTCCGCAGGGTCGATCGCGAAAGCGTCGTTGGCTTCGGGATCGTCCGGCACACAGGTCACGTCTTCGTCGGTGCAGTCGGCGATCAGGCTCAACTGGGTATCGATCATTTCGTGGGTCAGGCGTCGCAGATCGTCGGGCGTCAGGCCGGCTGCGATCTGGCCGTAAGTGATTTCCTGATTGCGCACGGGCCTAAAGTCGATCATGACAGTAAATCGTCTGCTCGTCCCCACACAAGTATGCTGGTGAGGCTCATGTTCAGAACAAGTGGCGATCAGGTGACCGGCACTTTTCGTAGACCCCCGCAGCGAAGCGGAGGGGGCAAAGTGCCGGTCACCTCGGCCCAATGCACTTGTTTCATACATGAGCCACTGGTGATTGTTCACATCTTGACGGCTCTGCGTCCGCGTCCTCGTCCGCTTCGCACGGCCCGCGAGACGCGGGCCTGGAGCACTTGTGTGCAATCACCAGAAGTATATCGTCGCTTAGCCAGGCCAGCCAGTGGTTCCTTAAGAGCCTGTCTGAAAAGCAGGAGGATTGCAGCCGGATCGCCGACTCACTTGCCCCCGCAGCGAAGCGGAGTGGGGTTAGTCGGCATTTTGACCGGCTGAAGCCGGTGCGCCCAGGCTTTTCAGACAGCCTCTAAGCCGACCTCTCTTCAACCCCTGTGGCCCCACCCATCTCCTCTTCGACTCGGAGAGGAGATGGGGGTTGGGGGATGAGGTGTTCGAGTCTATTGCTCAGGCAGGGTGAAGTCGAGCGAGTATTCGATCTTGTTCGCGTGCCACTTGCTCGGATCGGTCGAGACCACCCGAATCATGAAATACTTGGCGGTCTTCAAGTCGCCGTGCTCGTTGAAGGACAGGTTGCCGGTGATGCCCGGGTAATCCTGTGTCGCGCGCACGGCCTGGGCCACCTGTTGGCGAGAGGGCAACTCGCCGCCGTTGTCCTGAATGGCCCGCTCGATGGCCGACAGGCAAATGCCCGCCGCGTCGTAGGCCTGGGCCGCGAACGGCATCGGCTCGGCGTCGTATTGCGCCCTGAAGGATTCGAGGAATTGGGTCGCGCCAGGGTAGAAGTTGGCCGAGCCGGCGACCGTCGAGTAGAGCATGCCGCCGCCAGTGATCAGCGCCTCGCCGCCCAGTTCGACCAGACCGGGGCTATCCATGCCCTCCGGGCCCATCAAAACGCCTGCGTAGCCTCGCTCGCGGAGCTGCTTGAAGAATACGCCCGCCTGATCGTAATAGCCGCCAAAATAGACCAGGTCCGGGTTCGCGCTGACGATCGATAGAAGCAGGCGTCCCGCGCTGAAGTCGGATCGCTCGTCTGTGCCGACGAACCCGGCCACCTGGATGCCCAACTCTTGAGCGGCCTGGCGAAAGACACCGGCGATGGCCTGACCGGCGATCGCGTTATCGTGCACGATGTACACCGACCGGACGCCCAGGCTCTTGGCGTAGCCTGCGCCGACGACGCCCTGCACATCATCGCGGCCGACGACGCGGTTGATTTCCAGATAGCCCTTCTCGGTCACCGTGAAACTGGTGGCGCTGGGCGAGATCACGGCCAGGCCGGCCCGGTGATACTGATCGGTGGTGGCGGTCGTCGCGCTGGACTGGAAGTGGCCGACGACACACAGGATGTCCGGATCGCTGGCGGCCTGCGCGGCGGTCTTGATAGCAGTGTCTTGATTGCCCTGATCGTCGTATGGCACGATCTCCACGCTGAACCCCATGTCTCGCAGCGTGCCGCCCAGTTGATCCAGCGCCAGCTCGGCTGCCCTCCGAATATCGATTCCCGCCCTGGCCTGACTGCCCGACAGCGGGCTTTGCGTGGCGATCTTGATCCGGCCTCTGGCGATGGAGGCCAGTCGCTCCTGAATGACAGCCTGCAACTCAGGTCGATCGGCGGCGATTTCGAGCGCCTTGCGAAAGTCCTCGCGCGCCCGATCTATATCGCCCCGATCGGCGTAAATCGCGCCGCGCTCGATGTAGGCCTCGGCCCAGTAATCGTCGTTCTGGATCGACCGGTTGATGTAACCGAGCGCTGCATCGAGATCGCCCGCCGCGTGCGCCGCGCGGGCCATGTCGTAGTTGATCTCGTGCCCGAAGTCCTTGAGGAGAAACGGGAAGGACGCCTGATACAGGATGTCGCTGTCCGTGACCGCGCCGAACATCCGGAGCTGGGCCAGCGCGTCCTGTGGCTGTCCCGCTTCCAGCAGCAGCAGGCCGATCAGGTAGCGCGCTTCGAGGGGCTTGGCAGGCAGATCGAGTGCGTGTTGCGCCGTCTGCAGCGCGCCGTCGAAGTCGCCGGCTCGCCACTGGACGTAACCCCGCATCACGACGTGGTGCGGGTTGTCGGGTTGATCGTCGATCAATCGCCGGTAGTAACCTAGCCCGCGCTCGTAGTCCTGGTAGTGCACGGCGGTCGCCGCCGCGCGCTCCAGATATGTGCCATCCTGCGATTGGTCGAAAGCGGCTTCGAAGTCCTCCAGCGCGCCGGTCCCGTCGCCGGACGCAGCGCGCATATCGGCGCGGCTGGCGTGCAGCCAGGCGATGGTCTCCTGGAACGGATAAAGCCGGATAGCATTGTCCATATCGCTCAGCGCGGCGTCGAGATTGCCAAGCGTCCAGGCGTGCAACTGTGCTCGTTCGTGATAGGCCGCCGCGCACAGCGCCGCCCGGTCGCCGCAGTGGTCGATGGCGAGCGTAAACTCGGCCACCGCTTTTTCGATATTAGCGTAGTTGTCGTAGCGCGAGTGCAGCAGGCCCAGGCCATAGTGCACCAGTGGATCGTTCGGGCGCGCGGAAGCCAGCGGGCCGAGGACGTCGGCGGACTCCTGCGGATCGTCCCAGCGTGACAGGTGCGCGACGGCGCGCCCGGCCAATGCGTCTGGATTTTCCGGGTCGGTCGCCAGTGCGCGCTCGTACAGATCGAGCGCCGCGTCGAAGTCGCCGCGCAGCAGTTTCTCGTGCGCCGTATCGATCAACCCTTGCGCCGGAGAAACCTGCGTTGCGCGGGACGCGGGCGTTCCGACCGATGGCGTCGTCGCGCCCGGCGCTCGACCTGCCAGCAGACCCACTCCGGCGAGGATCGCCGCGACGACGACCACGGCGACGATAGCCCACGCGGGGAAACGCAATCGCCGGGCTGGCGCTTCGGGTGCGGGTCGGGCCGGCGCGGCGGCCGTTTCGCGCTCGGCCACGATGCGAGTCGCTTGAGGCGCGGCGGCTTTGACGGCTTCCGGCGGACGCGCTCCGATCGCTGCGCCGGGCGGGCCGGCCGTTTCGGCAACCGGCTGGAGCACCTCGGCGTGAGCGGCGCGCAGCGCGTTGCGCATGGCCGCCATCGACGAGAAGCGGTCATCCGGGTTTTTCGCCAGGCTCTTCAGCACGATGCGCTCGACGGCGTCCGGCAGTGCGCCGACTAAGGTGTGCGGCGGGATGAGCGGGTCGTTGATGTGCTTGAGGATCACGGCATACGGCGTGTCGGCGTCGTAGGGCGGGTGGCCGGTCAGCATCTCGTACAGCACGACGCCGAGCGCGTAAATGTCGCTGCGCTCGTCGCCGCGCTCGCCCATGCCCTGCTCCGGCGACATGTACGCCGGCGTGCCGACCATCATGCCGCTGCTGGTCAGCCCGGTCTGGCCGACGATGCGCGCGATGCCGAAGTCGCTCAACACCGGGCGGTTGAGCGTGGGGAGCAGCACGTTGGCCGGCTTGATGTCGCGATGCATCATGCCGATGCCGTGCGCGTACGCCAGTGCATCGGCCAGTTTCGACACGATGTCCAGCGTCACTTCGAGGGGCAGGCGCTCGCCGCGCGTCGATAGCTCTTGCAGCAATTGCTTCAGTGTCTTGCCGCCCTCGACGTATTCCATCACCATGTAATAGTTGCTGCCCTGCACGTCGAAGTCGAAGACTTGAACGATGTACGGGTGGCGCAGTTCGGCGACACTCTTGGCTTCGCGCCGGAAGCGGGTGATGAAGTCCGGGTCTTCGGCGAGGTGCTCGTGCAGCACCTTGACGGCGACGTAACGGTCGAGGCCGGGCTGGTAGCCCTTGTACACGTCGGCCATGCCGCCGCGTCCCAGCCGCTCGATGATCTGGTATTTGCCGAGGGTGTGACCGGAAAGGTCGGGCATGAGAAGCCTCCGAAAGGATGAGGGATGAGAGATGAATGCGGAATGGTGAATGCTGAATGATGAATTGAAGCCCGACCGGATCGAACGGGACGCTTCGCAGGAACCGCGAAGACGCCAAGCACGCCAAGTTTTCTGAATCTTCGCGCCCTTTGCGCCTTTGCGGTGAGGCTTTTTCCCACCAAAGCCGGAAGAGCCTGAATTGACAATGCCTCCCGGAGCGTCCCTCAGAGCGTGTTTGAAAAGGGTCGAGATTCACCGCCGAGGCGCAGAGAACGCTGAGTTTTTCTAAAGACTTCTCTGCGCTCTCAGCGTCTCTGCGGTGCAAATCCGATTTTCAAAACAGTCTCTTAGGTCGGGCGGTCGGCGTGCTCCTTTGCTTTGAGCAGTTCTGCCAGCGGTTTCTGCGATCTAGCCCAGCGCCGCACCAATTCGACGTAGAAGCGGGCCTGGCCGTTCGCGACGACGATCATATCGCGCTGCTGGAGCAAATCCCAGGCGCGGTCGATGTCATCCGTGGAGAGATGCCTGTGAAGCCGGCGCTCGACTTCGGCGCAGGCCGCCGGCTCGTCCCAGCGCGACTGCGCGTCGGCCAACGCGGCGAGAAGGAGTCGCTCGTTCTTGGCGAGTTCCTGCCACACGGCATCGAAATACGTGCTGCTCGTCTGTACCTCGTTTAACACGGCTTTCACGTCTTCGGGCGCGACGCGCGGGCTGTACTGCGCTCCCTCTTTTTCCAGCCGCGTGTTGACGCGGTCGATGAGCGCCGCGCACACGGCCTGCAGCAGCGTCGGCTGGCGGCCTGTGATGTCGGCGGCGAGTTGCACGGCCTCGCGATCGTACTCCAGTTCAAAGCCATCCCACGGATTGGTGATCAGCGCCTCGGCTGCGTCCGGGTCGAGGTAACTGACTTTGACATTGCGCCCGCCGACAAAGAACGGCGACAGGTATTGATGCGTGTACTCATCCAGCGTGTGTAGACCAGCTAGAATCACGGCAAAGCGCGGGCGATTCAGCATCGCGTCGCGAACGTGGTAGAGCAAGTCCTGCCGAATCGCGCCCTCGGCGATCTTGTCCTCCAGCATCTCCCACTCGTCGAGCATTAACACCAGCCAGCGATCGCGGCCCAGCCGATCTTCGACTTCGTTCAGGAAGCGGCGCAGGCCGACGAACGGCTCGTCGGTGAAGTCGGCCCGCTTCGGCTCCGACAGGTTGATGTCCGATCGGCGCAGGCAACGCTGAACTTCGTCGCATAGGTTGTACGCGAACTCGCCGGTACTGTTCACCGCCGCCAGCGTTTGCAGGTTGCCATACAACGTGATGTGCGCTGCGTCGAGGTTTTTCTTCAGATGATGCAGGATGGACGTTTTACCCATGCGCCGCTGACCGTGCAAGATGACGGGCGGCTTAAGCACGGCGTCAGCCCACATTCGCCCGATCCTCTCGAACTGCTCACCCCGACCTTTGAACGGATGACCCTCGTCTGGCAGAATGGGCCGGCCCACCAGGTACATATTGCGGATGTGGCGCACTTCGCGCGGCGCGGCCAGGATCGCCTGCTCGGCGTTGATCAGGTCCAGCCACTGCGCGGCGACACGCTCGATCAGCACACGCTCCGGCGACTTGATTTGCTCGGCGCGCTTGCGAACGGTGCTCACGGCGAGGCCGGCGTTGATCAGCGCGTTGCGCTGGCCGACGGAGCTGGTTGTTGAGCGGTATTCGCGGAGGTGCCGGCTGACCTTTGCCAGATTGGATATGGCGTCCAGCGTGTCCGGGCGGAGCGGATCGCGAGCCGTGGATACCCAGGCGGCCTGGGCATCGGCGTCGCCCAGGCTATCCAGCGACTCGCGCTTGAGGAAGTCGTCGAGCGCGCGGAAAGTCTGGTAGGTTTCCTCGCCGTGTTGATATGGGCGGAAGGGTTCAAGGGCTTCCAGGTGTTGGCTGTTCCAGACTCCGTCTTCGAGCAATTCGTAACAGGCGGCGGCCAGTGACTTGACCGGCGAGGGCTTGCGGTCGCGCAGCCACGACGTGAACACGCGGGCCAGGCGATCGCTTACGCCGGGTATCGGCGAGCGCCCGGCCAGTTCGCCGAAGATCAACCGCGTGGTGAAATCGGCCTGCTCCATGCGTCTGCGTTCATCGCGGTTCCCGAAGCCGGGGGTGTGATAAGGCTCGGGTTGGAGAAAGAGCCGATCGAAAGCGTGATGAACCCGGTCGGGATAGGCCGACAACCAGCCGCACAGCGCGCGCTGAACGGCCCAGCGCTGAAATGGGTTGCAGGCGATCTGCCCGCAGGCGCGCAGGCCGGCGGCGATGTCGGTCTCTAAAGCGACGCGCAGGATCGTCGCCAGGCGTGGCTGTGGCAAGACCATCAGCGCGTCCCACGCCGCCGGTGAGCGGCGCAGCGCGGTCATCGGGTCGCTCGCGCGCAGCGCGAGTGACCCGGCGAACTGAAACACGTAGATTGGCAAGCGCAA
>DATBWU010000348.1:0-3094 GCA_036514635.1 Anaerolineae bacterium
TTCTCCCTCTCCCGACACTTATCGGGAGAGGGGGAAGGGGTGGCGAAGCCGGGGATGGGGGTGAGGTGAGGGCCATCACCTTCGACATGGGCGGCACCAGCACCGACGTTGCCTTGTGTGACGGCGCGCTGCCGACGACGACCGAGGGTGAAATCGCGGGCCTGCCGCTGCGTTTGCCGATCATGGACATTCACACCGTCGGCGCGGGCGGCGGGTCGATCGCACGCATTGACGCAGGCGGTGCATTGATCGTCGGCCCGGGGTCGGCGGGCGCGGAGCCTGGCCCGGCCTGTTATGGTCGTGGCGGAACGCTGCCCACCGTCACCGACGCCAATCTCGTGTTAGGCCGATTGGACGCCGATCACTTCCTCGGCGGCGCAATGCAACTCGACATCGACGCGGCACAACGCGCGATCGCATCGCTCACGGGTCAATCCGCAATCCGCAATCCTCAATCCGCATTCGCCTGGGGCATCGCCCGCGTCGCCAATGCGGCGATGGAGCGCGCCATCCGCAAAATCAGCGTCGAGCGCGGCCACGATCCGCGACGCTTCACGCTCGTCGCCTTCGGGGGAGCCGGGCCGCTGCACGCCTGCGAGCTAGCCGAGCCGCTCGGCATTCCCGTCGTGCTGGTTCCGCCGTCGCCCGGCGTGCTATCGGCGCTGGGGATGGCAACCGCCGACGCGATCAAAGACTACTCGCAGGCCGTGTTGAAACGTGCGGACGAGATGAGTGAATCGAGCTTGAGCGTGCTGTTCGCCGGCATGGAATCGCGCGGGCAAGTCGACCTGCGGGCCGAGGGCCTACCGGAGCACGACATCGCCTTGCAGCGCGCGCTCGATCTGCGCTACGTGGGGCAATCGTACGAAATCAGGGTTGATGAGGCCGCATTCACCGCAGAGACGCAGAGGATTTCAACCGATGCTCCTCTCGGCGATCTCAGCGTCTCTGCGGTGGGACGCTTTGTCGAGACATTTCACCGGCTGCACGCGGCGCGCTACGGCCACAGCCATCCCGATCAACCCGTCGAGGTCGTCACGGCGCGGGTCAAAGCGATTGGTCGAGCGCAGCGCATCGAAGTGATTGAAGAATCAGAAGAAAACGAGGACGCATCCGGGGCAAGCGCAGGCACGAAGCCGGTCTGGTTCGAGAGGGGACTGCGCGACACTGCGCTTTACGAGCGCACCCGGCTTCGCGCAGGCAACTGGCTGCATGGTCCGGCAATCATTTTTCAGTTCGACACGACGACGGTTATTCCGCCGGATTGGGTGGCGCGCGTAGATCGGTTCAGAAACCTGTTGATCACTAAAGCGTAAAACGTAAAGGCCGCGCTTCACGCATTACGTTTTACTCATTACGTTTTACTCGTTACGTTTTACTCCTCGCGCTTCACAATCTTCTCCGCGTGCTCCATCACCACACGAACCCGCTCCGCGCTCGTGTCCTTTGAGCGCAAATAACGCTCGAGCAGTTCGAGCGGCGTCAGCCCCTCCGGGCTTTGGCCGCCCAGCCGCGCGCGCTCGACGCGCTCGACCTCTTTCATGATCGCGGCGACGGTGTCGGCGGCTTTCAGCACAGCGCGCGCCTCGCGCTCGCGGAACGAGGCTTCCTGCTCCGGGCGCATCCGCACGATCACGCGCACGATCGCATCCTTCACATCGTGCTGCGCGATCTCCGCCTGCGCGGCCATCGTCACGTCGTCGGCTTCGCGCACGTCGACGACGATGGTCTTAAACGGGCGCGCTGCCACTTCGACGAATTGCCAGATCGTTTGGCCTTTCACCACTTCGACCCAGCAGAAACCCTTCGGCTCTTTCTCTTCGCCGAAGTCGATGCGCTCCAGACTGCCGGAATAAACGATGGCCGGATAAGCGTTCGCCGTCTGGAGGTTCTGGTGCTTGTGGATGTGGCCGAGCGCCACGTAATCCCAACGCGCATCGGCCAGCACGCTCTTCAGCACGGCCACGTCGCGGCCGATCATCACGCTGCGCTCCGATCCGTAGGTCGCGCCGCTGACGGTGAAGTGGCCGGTCAGCACGGCAGGTAGCGCCGGATCGAGTTGATCAGCCAGCGCGCGGATGTTATCGGCGACGATGTCCTGCAAGGCCCGATCGAGTTCCTCGACCGACCGGCCTTTGAATTCGTCGCGCGCCATCAGCCGCTGGCGCATCGGGTACGGCGCGGTGGCGATCTGCACGATGCCGCGCTTCGTCTCGACGCGATGCACTGCCTCCTCCCAGCCGACGATGACGTTCGGCACGGCCAGCGTGCGAAAAATGTCGATGCTGCTGGCTTTCTTCTCCATCGCCGGCAGGTCGTGGTTGCCGACGAGCATCACCAGTGGCACGCCCGCATCGGCGATGCGCTTGACGCGGCGGGCGAACTCGCGTTGGAGCGTCGGGCTGGGATCGCGCGTCTTGAACGCGTCGCCTGCGAAGATGACCACGTCGACGTCGCGCGCCAGGCCGTAGTCGATCACCTCGTCGACGCGGCGCAGGAAGTCGAGCACGCGGCTGTTGACGCCCGTGGCCGAATCGATGTGGCCGTAATTCTCTATGCCGATGTGGATGTCGGCAAAGTGCAGCAAACGAATCGGCTCACTCATCTGACCGCGTCACTGTTTGAGAATGAGGGGCAGGTACACGTTGCACTTCGTCAGCGCAATCTGATCGATCACGGCGCCATCCTTATTGATCGCTCGCAGAGAGAGTATGCAGCCATCGATCTGCACCTGCACGGTATGATGCACACGCTCGGCGTAAGCCGAGAACTCTTGCGGGAGGACCGGATAGGTGTCTGCTCCACCGCCGCCCGAGACGATGTAGATCACGCCATTGATCGGTTTAGTGCGCTCGTAGTCGTGATCGTGGCCGGCGAACACCATGTCCACGTCGTACTGCTCGAACACCGGCGCGAGCGCAGCACGTATCTGCGCCACGTACGAATCAAAGATTCCATGCGGGCCTGACGAATACATGGCGTGATGGAAATAGACGAACTTCCATGTCTGCGTCGACGCGGCCAGGTCAGACGCCAGCCACTGGTGCATGGGGCTCGTCGTCGTGTAGGATTGATTCGTATCCAGCGCGACGAA
>DATBWU010000349.1:0-6879 GCA_036514635.1 Anaerolineae bacterium
TATCGCCCGACGATGCCCACTCCGCTGCGCTACGGGGTGCTTCGCAAAATCGTCGGGCTAATCAAGAAAAGCCGGATCAATCCGGCTGAAGCGGCAAACAGCCTGCTTCAGCCGGCTTCGCTTTTTCAGCCCGGTGATTCACGGGAGCACTGCACCCGCCGCAGGCGTGTGTCACCGGGCATTGCCCACGAATTACCGAATGCTCTCGAGGTATAAATGCTCTGCCGCGATGCATCCAGCGGCACGTTCAAAGTTTCGCGCAATCGATCGGCCGCGCCCCACAACACGGCGGCGCGTTCGGGTTGCTGCTGCGCCGCTGCCTCCCGCACCGGTGAGGGTAAGCAGCCTCGCCCTCGACCCCTGCCCCTGCTCCTTCTCCTGGCGCAAAACATCAGGAGATGGAAGGGGGGTGAGGGGCCGTTCCACTTCCTCCATCTCCCGCTCGCGCCCGATGAAGCTGGTCAATTGAAGGGGCAGGTTATCCGGTGGGGATCCGTCGAGAATCTCGATCTCTTCAGAGACGAGGCGGGCCTCGGTGCGGGTCAGGCTAATGCCGTGAGCAGGCATCGGCTCACTGCGCGCCGCCGCCGCCAATTCCAGCAGCCGGGCAACGACCTCCGGCTCGTCTTCCAATTCCAGGGCGGGGACGAACAGCGCCGCGATCGTCGCCAGATCGGGCAGGCGCTGATTGTGTTCGAGGCGGCTGATGTGGGCCTCGCTGTAGCCGACGGCGATGGACAGTTCCAACTGGGTGAGGCGCGTGCGGCGACGGAGGAACTTGAGCAGATCGCCAAACGTGATAAAGGAAGCCAACGATAGCGCCGAAGCGTTCATGGACATATCGGAACTTTATTTGTGCAAGGATTTAACCACGGACACGCGGAGGGCACACAGGTTTTGCCTTTCGGCCCTCTCCGTGCCTCTGTGCCTCCGTGGTTTTATTCCTCATTGGGTTCCGGCTCGTCCGGGTTAGGATGTCTACAGTCTATTCCAAATTTTCTCCGAACGACAGTTCATTTGCTGCTCAATTCTTGCTCATTTTGTCCGGCATCCCCGCTGGGATAATCTCCCTCCTCAGTGTTGGCGAGCAGATCGTCCCCGTTTCTTACCGCTGAGAGCGCGGAGAGCGCCGAGCAACTAAAGAACCTCTGCCAAGAGTTGGCAAGAAAGGTCATATTTGACAAGTCGATTCTTGCTAGAGTAGCGGCAACCAGCGAGACGAGGTTGCTTATGCGCCACGTGATTAGGCGTGTAGTCAAAACGGTCACCACGGTGACGTGGACGATTCGTTGGGACGCGGACGTGGCCGATCGGGATACGCTCGCCGAGCAAGCGCCCGCTCACGATCCAGAACCGGCGCTTCCGGCATTGCCCGAAGGCCAATCGCCCCCGACGACGAGTGACCCTATCACAAGGGAGGAAACCAGTGAGGCGATACAGATAACCAGTAACACTTCTGCGTCCGGCGAGACACCCGGCCGGGCGATTCGGCCAATCCATTCATCCACACAAGAAGGAGAGAAACCATGAACACCAAACGAATCTTATTCGCCTTGCTGATAGCCGTCGCCGGACTGGCTGCGGCGTGCAGCAGCGCCACGCCGGCCCCGACGCCGCAATCTGCCACTTCGACAGTCGAGGTGCAGGCCGCCACCTCAACGGTCGAGGCGCCGACCGCCGCGCCCACTGCGCCACCTGCGCCCCCATCCCCCGATCCAATTAGCATCGTGCAGAGTTTCTGGGACGCATTGATCGCCAAAGATGTCGACGCGGCAGTCGCTCTGCTCGCCGACGATGCGCGCTGGGAGGGTGTGCCGACAACGTCTGGCAAAGACAACATCCGGGTCCTCTTGCAGGTGGACATCGACGCTGGCGTGACCTACGAAGTGAGTGACTTCAGGGCCACGCGGGGCCGAGTCACTTATTTCTGGTCAGCTTACCAAAATGGCGTTATGCAGACCAGCGGTGAGGATGTGGCCGTCGTTGACAACGGCAAAATCACGGCCTTTGAAAGCTACGCATTTTTGGGCGACGATGCCCGGCCCCCCATCGCCGAGGCTGCCTTCACGGCTTCCGATAGCGCCTTCAGCGGCCCCGATGAGATCGCAGGAAGCTGGGTGAAGATCGCCCTCACCAACGAAGGGCAGGAGCCGCACCACATCCAACTGGTCAAACTGGAAGAGGGCAAGACGCCGGACGACCTGAAGACCGCGCTCACGTCCGATGCGGAGAACTATCCCGCCTGGGCCGTTCCCTACGGCGGCCCGAACGCGCCCGATCCCGGTGGCAGCGCGTCCGCCATCGTATACCTGGAGGCAGGTTTCTACGCGCTGATCGACATCATCCCCAACGCCGAAGGCGTGCCGCACTTCCAGAGCGGCCTGCTGAAGGGGCTGACGGTCACCCAAGCGCCCAAGATCATGCCGGGCGAACCCAAGCCCGGTGTCACGGTGGACCTGGCCGACTTCAGCTTCACACTGTCCGGGTCGCCGGCCGCCGGCGAGCAGATGATCCGCTTCAGGAACGCAGGCAGCCAGGTGCACGAAGCCTTCCTCGTGAAGCTGGCCGACGGCAAGACGGCCGAGGACTATCTGAACACTCCACCCGGCGCGATACCGCCTGGTGTATCACTGGGCGGCATCACCGGCATTGCGCCGGGCGACGGCCAGTACATCGAAGTGACTCTGGAGCCGGGAACGTATGCGCTGTTCTGCTTCCTGCCGGACCCGGGCACCCACGCGCCGCATTTCGTTCAGGGCATGATTCAGGAGTTCACCATCGAGTAAGGAGGCGGCCCACAACGCAATCCGGGGAACGAATGAACCGTTACGCGCGACGCACTCTGGAAGTGCGTCGCACGTTTCTGATATACTTTACGGCGCACGATCATCTCACCAGGGAAAAGGAGAACCGTGAGCGAGCGACTTAACATTTCATCCGGCGCGCAGTGGGAAGACATCGTCGGTTATTCGCGCGCGGTGCGCGTCGGCAACGTCATCGAAGTCGCGGGCACGACGGCGGTGGATGAATCGGGCGCGGTCGTCGGCGCGGGCGATCCGTATACGCAGACGAAATTCATTCTCACCAAGATCGAGCGTGCGCTGATCGCGGCAGGTGCGACGCTGAAGGATGTCGTGCGCACACGTATGTTCGTGACCGACATTTCGCGCTGGGAAGACATCGGCCGGGCGCATGGCGAGGTGTTCAGAGACATCAAGCCGGCTGCGACGATGGTGCAGGTCGCGGCGCTCATCAGCCCGGAACTGCTGGTGGAGATTGAGGCCACGGCGATGGTGTTGCGAGAGTAAACACGGAGCTACGCCTCGGCCAGGTGCACATGAACGCAACAGGCCCGGACTTTGAATCCGGGCCTGTTGTATTCCTGGCAGACATCCTCTTCACGGCCTACGTCATCGGGCAGAGTATTCGAAAACTGGGTCTTCCGGGTTGGCTGGGAAAAGCTTCACCGCGAAGGCGCGAAGAGCGCGAAGCCTTTGAAATTCTTGGCGTCCGCCTGCCCCGCATCTTTTTGCGGGGTTGCGTCTTTGCGGTTCGATTCCCGCCGAAGTCGGGAGAGCCGGAAAAATTCTGAAAGACTCTTGTTTCAGTTCCATCAAGGCCGTCGCCGAGTCGGGCGGAACGCCGGCTTCAATCGGCTCGTGACGAGTCGGCAGCGGGCCGGCTCAAGTCGGCACTCCGCGCCCTTGCACACCACCGGGTGTGAGGCTGCCGGGCTAGCCCGGCAGCCTCACGAGAAGCTCTGGCTCGCCTTATTGGAAGAAACTCATCTGCTGCAACCGGCGCAGGCCGCGATGCTTGTGCTGTCGCACCACGTCCGCCGTCATATCCAGCCGGGCTGCGATCTCGGACAGGCTCTCACCGCCGAGATAACGCTCCAGTACCTGCCGCCGCTGGATCGACAGTTGCAGCAGCCCTTGCCGCAAGGCTTGATGCCGCTCGCGGCTCTCCAGCGCGTGCTCGATCTGGCGCAGAACGCCGTCAGACGGTACGTCGTCGATCTCATCGAGCGCTTCCCAGCGTCCCTGGCGGCGGCGCGCTTCGCGGATCTTGTTGTGCGCAATCCCTTTGACGTAGGCCGTGAACGGGATGCCTGCACGCTGTTCGTAGCGACCGCGCTCGACTTCCAGGTACGCCGTCAGCATCGCATCTTGAAGGATGTCTTCGTCCAGCTCGGCGGTGTTGTTCTTCACGCGGATGAACTTGAGCACCGCCTGGCCGCCGATGCGCGCGTGCCACTCGGCCCAGGCGCGCGCGCGATCCTCGCGATTCGGATTCACACTGGGGAGCATACGGAGGACCAGGGCTTCATCGGACTCCGGTTGTGCCATCATGGGCGGATTGCCTTTCTGTGCATGAATGGACTCAGAGGCGACCCTGACGATGGTCGAGGCTGGTTCCGACGAAGTGCTATTCAGTTGTTAAGGTGAGACCGGTCGCGCGATGGCGATCTCGATACAACTACATGCACCTCGGAGTAGTTTTGTGACACACGTCCTGGCCGAGGCGCGAGCCGGATTATACCACACGAATCGGCGCTGCGAAGTCACGTTTTGAACCGTCCGAGCATATAGAGTGATGAGAGCGTTCGGAAGTTTCCGGGCTGAACCGGCGAAGCCTGCTGAAGCAGACTACAGGGCGATTTATCGCCCTTTGTCCGTTTAGCCCGACGATTTATCGTCGGGTGAGACCGGCGCGGAGAGGAGAAGGAGGATGGCGGATGAGGAAGGGAGGCGAATGATGAAGTATGGCTTCGTGTATCCCGGTGGCGAGACTCGCGCGGCAGCCGAGTGTGCGCGCGTGGCAGAAGCGGCAGGTTGGGACGGCTTTTTTGTGTGGGACCCGGTCTGGGGCGTCGATGCGTGGGTGACGCTGGCGGCCTGCGCTGTACTCACCGAGCGTATCCGTCTCGGCACGATGATCACGCCTGTATCGCGGCGACGACCGTGGAAACTGGCGAGCGAAACAGTGACGCTCGATCGCTTGTCCAACGGCCGCGCCATCCTCGCCGTCGGGCTGGGCGCGATTGACACGGGCTTCGTCCAATTCGGCGAGGAGACGGATCGCAAGACGCGAGCAGAACTACTCGACGAAGGGTTGGACGTTATCACCGGTCTATGGCACGGCCAGCCATTCCACTATAATGGCAAGCATTACCACATCACGGAAACGAAGTTCATGCCGCCGCCTCCGCCGATTCAGAAACCGCGCATTCCGATTTGGGTAGTCGGTGCGTGGCCGCGCGAGAAGTCCATGCAGCGTGTGATCCGCTATGACGGTCTGCTCCCAACCAAGATGAACACAAAGGGGAAGCACGTCAAGTTCAAGCCCGCGGACATTCGCGCCATGAAAGCCTACCTCGACGAGCACCGCCGGCTGAAGACGCCGTTCGATATCGTGGTGGAAGGCGTGACGCCGGGCGACAATCGCAAGAAAGCCGCCGCGATCGTGCGCCCGTGGGCCGAGGCCGGCGCGACATGGTGGCTGGAGGCCCTGTGGTCGCTGGCGGGCAGCAAGATGTGGAAAGATTCGACACAGAAGCGCATTCTAGCGCGGGTCGAACAAGGCCCGCCGCGCATCGAGTAAATCACGAACTCACCTTACGCAGTCGGGCAGGACTTTACCGCAGAGTGCGCGGAGAACGCAGAGATTTGCTTGGAAATCCGCTCCGCGCCCTCTGCGTTCTCGGCGGTGAAATGGTCTCTTGCGTAAGGTGAGTCACGAATATGCACATAGACGGATTTACCGCCGACGCCGTAGGCACTCAGGGGCCACGGAGATAATTCTGAGGTAACTGCTCACGGTTTTCTCGTGCCGCGCGCCCGACGATCAATCGTCGGGCTAATATCGCAAAGCCGAATGAATCCGGCTGGATTCAGCCCGGTGTACCGGGCTTCGTCAGTTGAGCCGGGCGGCTTCAGCCCCCGGCGGTGGCGAAGTGGCAACCTTTGCATGCACACTATGCGCTCTCCGTATTTGTGTTCACGCCCCGGTTCGTGATATAGTTCTTCCACACAGGCAGACAAGGTCCCACTTCAACACATTCCGGCTCATGTAGGCTCGCGGGTGAAACGGCGTTTTAGACTTCCGAACTCTCCGAGACCTCGGGAGTCTGCATAGCCTTTCGCCTCTAAGAGCCGGGGCACACCGGCTTCAGCCGGTCAAAATGCCGACTGAAGTCGGCGCTCCGGCTGCAATCCTCCTACTTTCCAGGCAGGCGCTTAGAAGGTTTCAGCATCA
The DNA here is from genome assembly GCA_036514635.1 of Anaerolineae bacterium. Classification (GTDB taxonomy): domain Bacteria; phylum Chloroflexota; class Anaerolineae; order Fen-1058; family Fen-1058; genus DASSFZ01. The sequence goes on from DATBWU010000349.1 coordinate 6,259, forward strand.
ATGGCTCGCAAGAAATCGCGAACAACGGAGCGAAGCGGTGGAGTCGACATCTCCGGCGAGCGGGTGAACGTCGGCGGCGACATCGTCGGGCGCGACAAGATCACGGGTAAGGTCGTCATCCACGTCGGCACGCTCGTCGTCCCCGCCGCGCCCGCGTTGATCGCCACGCTGCTCGCCACTGTCGCGCTGATCGCCGTGGCGGTGAGTCTGCGCGGATTGGCGCCGACGCCCGGCCCGGCCAAGATGCAAGGCGCGTTCAATGTCGCCATCGCCGAGTTTGGCGAAGTCGATGCGGAGGGCCAGGTGCAGCCGTCGGAGCAGGGCCGGCTCCTCAGCCAATGGGTGTACGAGTCGCTGCAAGCGCAAAAGGATCAATTCCCCGACGCCAACATCAAGAGCATCATCTCCATCTGGCACGACAGCCTGCCCGTAACCGAGAAGAGCACGACGCTGGGAGTGATTACGACTTATACCCAGGCGCTGCGTTTGGCGGAGACCATCAACGCCGACCTGGTGATCTACGGCAGCCTCAATAACCGGGCCGAGTTCAATCCGGAGTTTTACGTCTCGCCTCGACTGCGCGGCGAGATCGACGCCTCGGCGGGCCGCTACCGCCTGGGC
>DATBWU010000350.1:0-13365 GCA_036514635.1 Anaerolineae bacterium
AACACCGCCGCCACGATCAACATCCCCGCCACAGCCGCATAGGCGCTGAAGATGCTCTCGATGCGCTCTTTGAACAGCAGGCCGGCGACAACGGCCGGGATTGTGGCAATGACCACCCACCAGCCCAGGCGCGCCTCGAACGTGCCGAACGGTTTGCCGCGCGCCAGCCCGCCGATCACGCCGCGCACGATCGCCGCGATGTCGCGCCAGAAATAGACGAACACGCCGACCAGCGTGCCCCACTGCACCAGTACGTCGAAGATAAACGCCGCCTTCGGATCGAATTGCCAGCCCAGCAGCCACGGGACCAGGATGAGATGCGCGGTGCTGCTGACAGGCAGGAATTCGGTCAGGCCCTGCACGATGCCGAGAAGGATAGCTTGGAAGATGGTCAAGGAGAGCCTCAGTGGTCAGTGATCAGTAAGGCAGTGAGCAGTAGGGCAGTAATCAGTGAGCAGTAAGGCAGTAATCAGTGAACAGTAACTGACTACTGCCCACTGATTACTGTTCACTGATTACTGATCACTGTTTACTTCTCTTCGATGGTGATGCTCAGGATGACGCTTGGCTCGGTGTCCGGGCTGTTCTCCGGATCGCGGACGGTCAGGCTGTCCACTATTTCTTGCCCGGAGATCACCTGGCCGAAGATGGTATACGGCCCGCCGTTCAGCGCGTCGAGTTGCTCCTGTGTGATACCCGTGCGGGTGATGAAGAACTGCGCGCCATTCGTGTCGATCTGACTGGTGCGCGCTACACCGACCCAGCCCGCCCCATCGTACTTCAGATCAGGCGAGGTCTCGGTCTTGTATTCGTAGCCGACGCTGCCGATACCCAGCCCGGTCAGGTCGCCGGCCTGCGCCACGAACTGATCGATGACGCGATGCCACACGACATCGTCGTACCAGCCCTTGCGCGCCAGGAACACAAAACTGTTGACGGCCAGCGGCGCTTGCTTCGCGTACAGCTCGATGACGATGTCGCCCTTATCGGTGGCGATCGTTGCCGTGTACTTCTTGTCCGGGCCAATCGTCATGGCCGGGTATTCCGTGTACTGCTTCTCCGGCAGCACGACGAAGAATTTGACAAGGCCGTCCAGGTTGTTGTACGACAGGTACGACAGCGAACCCGGCCACGGCTGCTCGTTGAGCAGCAAGAACGGCGTGCCGCTCAGACCGATTTGTATCGCGAAGTTACGCGCGTCGGTGACTTTTTGCATGAACTCGCCGGAGTCCAGATCGGCGTCGAACCGCTCCACGTCGAGGTCGATCTGCCCGGCGTAGTCGCTCAACGTAAGACGAAACTCCTCGACGCTCGACCCGCTCCACGCGTCGAACGTCTCGTACAACAGATCGTGCATCTCCCAGAACTTGCCCTGCGCGCCGGCAGCCTCGGAGGCTTCGGCGGAGAGTTGGGCCTTGTCATGAATCTCGGTCAGCGGGAAGTGGCGATACGCCACGCGCACATCGTTTGGATAAGCGTCTTCCAGGCGCTTGAGCAGCGGTGACACCGCCGCGCAGTACGGTCACTGGAAGTCGCCCCACTCGATGATCGTGACTCTGGCAGTGTCCGGCCCGCGCACCCAATCGTCGGGTTGAACCGTGATCGCGCGCTGAATCAGCTCCTCGGTCACGGGAGCGGGGGCCGTCGGGACGGCGGACTCGCCGGTCGGCGAGGGTGTCGAGGTGGCCGTCGACGTGGGCGGGTTGACGGTGGACGTCGGTGTGGCGGCGCTTTGCGGCCCGCACGCGGCGACCAGCAGGCCGATCAGCACCATCGGCCAGGCGATGCGTCTCATAGGATGCGCTCTCCTTTCAACAATGCCCTCCCGCTTTGATGATGGCGGGAGGGCCGATCATGGGCAGATTCTACCACGATTCAAAGTCACCAGCACTGGCTAAGCGCGAATCACTATTTGGCAAGTTGCAGGGCCTGCTCAAAGTCGCCCCTCTGTCATGCTGAGCGAAGCGAAGCATCTCCATTCTGATGAAAACGAGACCCTTCGCTTCGCTCACGCCCTGTCCGCCGCTACGCGGCGGGGGCGCGCCAGGCGGGGGTGACAGCGCCGTGGGAAATGAATGGACCTTGACCAAGTTGGCAGTCGTTTGATGAAGACCGTATAATATGAACGTGGAGAAGCCTATGACGGACAAACTCATCGAAGCGATCGGTCGCTGCGATCCGGAAGAGCCGCTCGGCCCCGACGACCCGCGCTGGCACGATTTCGACCCGGTGCGCGGCACCACGCTGCACAGTCGCATCACGCGGCGCTTGCGCGGAGCCGAAGCCGAAGGGAAATTCAGCCACATCACGCTGGCCGGACATCGCGGCTGCGGCAAGTCCACCGAGCTCGCGCGTGTCCAGGCCGAGGCTCGCGCCGAAGGCTACCTGCCGCTGTATGCGCTCGTCAACGAGCAGGCCGATCCGAACGAAATCGGCTTCGGCGACCTCTTCTTGCTCATGCTCCGGTTGCTGGACGACGAGTTCCGCACGAACGATCGTCTCAAGCCGCTACCGGAGAAGACGGTCAAGATCGTCACCGGCTGGTTCCGCGACGTGACGCGCATCGAAGAGCAGGAGGTCGAGCGCGCGGTCGAGTATTCCGGCGGGGCCGGGTTGGGCATCGAAACGCCGCTCGCCAAGTTGCTGTTCGGCCTGAACGTGTTGCGCAAATCGACCGGCAAGCAGCGCGAAGAAGTGAAGCAGGCGGTGGAGAAATATCCCAGCCAGCTTCAGCAGAATCTCAACCTGCTGCTGGACGACGCGAAACGGATCGCGGCCAAGACCTATCCGCGCGGGCCGTTGTTCATCCTCGACAACCTGGATCGCTACACGCCGGAGATGATCAGCGATGCGGTGCTGACCAACGCCGGTTTGTTCAACGGCGTCGTGGCGCACACGATCTTCGTCGTGCCGATCTCGCTGATGTACAACCCGCCGGGCGAGACAGTCGAAGATCGCTTCGAGCCGGAGACGCTGCCGATGCTGCCGGTCTTTCGGCGGAGCGACCGCCGCAGCGGCGACGACGCGGCGCTGGCTGCGCTCACCGAAGCCATTTTCAAGCGCGTCGATCGAGCGCTGTTCGCCGACCTGGCGCTGGCGCGCGAAGTGGCGCGCCTGTCGGGCGGCTGCCCGCGCGACCTGCTGCGGCTGCTCAAAGAGGCGCTGCTCGAATCGAACGATCGGATCGACGCGCGAGCCGTGAGCCGGGCGGCGAGCATCGTGCGCGGCGAGATGGCGCGCAAGCTGACGCTGGCCCATTACACCACGCTGGCGCAAGTCCACACCGGCGATCCGCTCGACCCGGACGAAACCGGCCGCTTTTTGCTGTACCGCCGCGCCGCGCTCGAATACAACGGCGAGCGCTGGGTGGGCGTCCATCCGCTGTTGTGGGACACGCCCGAATTCAAGACCGCGCTCGACGAAGAACGGCGCAAGCGCGGCGCGCCGCTGACGGCCTGAGCATACGTCGTTAAAGCATGGCGACCCACGATCGTTCTCGTACGCTTGACACCGAAACCAACGCTCCCGACGAGTTCGAGCGGCTGCGCCGTTTCATCCTGTACCACCTCGGCGGCTTCACGCTCGGCCTGGTGCGCGTCAACGATCCACGCCAGCGCGACGGCGTGATCGCCTCGCTGGCCGAGGCGCTCGCCGCCGCCGCCGCGCGCCTGGTCAGGGTCGATCTGGCCAATCGCTACCCCGGCGGCCTGCGCAACGCACTGCGCAACGATCCGGACGCGCGCGCCGCGCTGCAAGACCCCGCCCGCGCCGCGCTGGCCCTCGTCGGCCTGGAACACCTCATCGAAGCCGAGCCGGACGAGACCGGCCGCCCGCCGTTCGCTGCCGCGCTCAACGTCGAGCGTGACGCGCTGCACGCCGCGCTGCCACTCCCCATCATCCTGTTTCTGACCGATCACGCCATGGATCGGCTGGACCTGGCCGCACCGGACTTCTTCGACTGGTACAGCGGCGTCTTCCGGCTGCGCCCGGCCGGTGCGCCGGAGTTGACGACGGCGAGCCGCCTGGCCGAACCTCGCCAGCCGTATGAAACCGGATCGCTCTCACCGGGCACACGACAGGAACGATTGGACTTCTTGGAGGATCGCCGCGCCGAGCTGGCACAGCAAGCCGGGCCGGAGGCGCGGCTGCGTTTGGCGCAGGTGCTCAAAGAGATGGGCGAGCTATACGCCGGCCTGCCGGAGTTCCACAATCGCCAACTGGCGGTTCCGTCGCTCAAACAGGCGGCTGAGATCTTCCGCGAAGAAGGACACAAGAGCGACGAGGCGGGAGCGCTCGAAACACTGGGCGGAGTCTGCTACTGGATCGACGATTACAAACAGTCCAGGCGACGCTACGAGGCGGCGCTGCCCCTCTACCGCGAGATCGGCTCCCGGCTGGGCGAAGCCAACTGCATAAGGAGCCTGGGCGACGTGCACGTTCAACTGTCGGAGTACGCGCTGGCCCGCCAACGCTACGAGGCGGCGCTGCCCCTCTACCGCGAGATCGGCGACCGGCTGGGCGAAGCCAACTGCATCCAGAGCCTGGGCGACGTGCACGTGAGACTGTCGGAGTACGCGCTGGCCCGCCAACGCTACGAGGCGGCGCTGCCCCTCTACCGCGAGATCGGCTCCCGGCTGGGCGAAGCCAACACGTATACGGCGTTTGGCGATCTGAGTCTTGCGGAAGAAGACTTCACAGCAGCGCGGGAGCGGTTTGAACAGGCGTTGCCGATTTACCGTGAAATCGGAGCCCGCCTTGGACAAACGTACGTTGCGCTACAGACAGCACGCGCCCTGCTAGGGCTGGGCGAAAAGCGCCAGGCCGTTGAGGCGCTGGAACAGGGCGCGGCGCTGGCGCGCTCGATCGACGGGCAGCCAAACCTCAATGCCATCCTGCAACTATTGAAGCAAGCGCGCGAGAAGGAGTAACTCACGCTTACGCAGCGTCACACCGCACCTGCCGGTGGGTGCAGGTGTTGCGAGCCGCCACGCCCTGTCCGGCGCGGAGCGCCGGGGGCGCGCCAGGCGGGCGGCGAAGCAACACCTGCGGTGCAGTGCTCCCGTCGCAGCCGGCTGGCTCAAGAGATTGCTTCGGCGGCTACGCCGCCTACCCAGAAACTTGGGTCGTTGCCAGGTTGTGCCCGCCCGCCGATGAACTCGGCGGGCTACACCCCAGCGTCGGATGAATCCGACTAGCCCGATTCATCGCCGCGCGGACACGCCGCGCCAGTTTCTGTCTTCAGGCATATCGCCGCCCGGCGATGTGGAATTCTCGCAATGACGGGATGGGCGACGCCGCGCCTCTAATCTCCAACTTCCAACCTCTACCTCTTCCGCCCGTGCTTCTCGAACCAATCCAGAATACGCTGCATCGAATCGACGCGATGCTTCGGCTCGCCCGACCGCGTCTGCTCGTGCCCTTCGCGCGGGTAGCGCACGAACTGCACCTTGCGGCCCAGTCGCTTGAGCGCGGCGAAGAGTTGTTCGGCGTCGGGGATCGGCGCGCGGTAATCTTGCTCGGCGTGCAAGATGAGCAGCGGCGTGTGGATGTGCTTCGTGTGCGCCAGCGGCGACTGCCGCCACAGTGTTTCGTGATCGTTCCAGTGATACACGCCGAATGCATCGCGGATGAAGTCGTTGATGTCGGTCGTGCCGTCGAACGAGACCAGGTTGTACACGCCGCGCAGCGAGGCTGCCGCTGCAAAACGATCGGTGTGGCCGATGATCCACGCCGTCGCCCAACCGCCGTACGATCCGCCGGTCAGGCAGATGCGCCGCGCGTCGATGCGACCCGTGGCGATGACCTTATCCATGCCGGCCAGGATGTCCGGCATCGACGCGCCCCAATCGTTCACCAGGCCTCGTGCGAACGGCGTGCCGTACCCATCCGACCCGCGCGGGTTGCACCAGAACGTCACGTAACCTGCCCCCGCCATCACGTTCAGTTCGTGCCACATGCTGATACCGGCAGGCGACCACATCACCTGCGGGCCGCCGTGCACTTCGACGACCATCGGATACTTGCGCCGGCTGGCTGCCGAGAATCCGGGCGGATAATGCACGAAGCCCTGCACGTCCCAACCGTCCGGCGCTGTGTAACGAATCTCCTTTGGGACGATGACATGCCGCTCTTTGAGCCAGTCGTCGTTCAGGCGCGTCAGCCGCTTCACGCCCGATCCGTCGGCTTCCGAGACGAACACATCGCGCGGAAAGTCGGGCGCGCTCACGGCAAAGGCCAATCGACCCGATCGTGACCGGCTGAATCCGGTGATCACGTGCCAGCGCCCGCCCGCCAGGCGCGTCACTTTGCCGCCATCGCGGTTGACCTTCCAGATCGGCGTCTCGCCGTGATCGCCCGCCGTGAACAGGATCGAGCGGCTGTCGCGTGTCCACTCGAAGGCTTCCGGCGAGCGATCGAATTGGGCTGTCACCTCAACAGGACGGCCCCGGCCATCCGCCCCGCGCACGGCGATGGGCGACACCTGGGCGAAGGTGTTATCTTCCTTGACGCGGACGTAGGCGATCCATTTGCCGTCGGGCGAGACGTCCGGCCCGTAAGCGGAGTAGCCCGGATCGCGATAGCGGCGCATCGGGCCGGGCCGGGCGCGTCCCGGCTCGGCGGGCACGCGCACGATGTCTTGATACAAAAAGAGATTGGGGCGGCGGTTGCGCTTGGCCGTGCTGTAAATGAATCGCCCGTCCGGCGACCAGGCCGGCGGAGCGTAATCTCGATCGCCATCCGTCAGGCGGATGGGCTTGCCGCCTTCGACATCCACGACGTAGATGTGGCTGCGCCGATCGCCGAAGTAGTCGGTGCCGGTGCGGTAGGGCAGATCATCGTGCACGCGCGGATCGGCTTTGCCTTCGTCGGTCTTCTTGCGCTGCTCTTCCAGAACTTTCGCGCGGATCGGATCGTCCGGCGGCTCGACGCCGCGATCCGCGTCGCGCCGCTCCTGCGTGTTCACGAACGAGAGAAACGCGATGCGCTTGCCGCCGGGCGACCAGGCCGGCGAGACAGCGCCGTTCGGCATGGCCGTCAGCCGGCGCGCCTCGCCGCCGTCGATGTCGATCAGGTAGATCTGCGGCCTATCATCACGCGACGAGACAAACGCGATCGTCTTGCCATCGGGACTCCAGCGCGGCGAGTGATCGGGCTTCTCGCCCGAAGTGAATGGCCTGGGAGGCCCGCCTCGCGTGGGGACGATCCAGATGGCACGCTTATTCTTGTTGGCGGCCTTATCCAGCGTCCACAGCGTGAAGGCGACGCGCTCGCCATCGGGCGAGATGTGCGGATCTTCGGCAGTTGCGATCAAGTACAGGTCTTCGATGGTAATGGGTTGTTTTGAAAGAGGCATATTAGAACGGAATCCAGGCGGGGCGATGCGTTTTCGTCGAGCAGAAAACGCACTTTCATGCGGCGACAGCCTGGTCGCTGGGCTGCCGAGCTTTGATTTCGCGCAGACGCCGCACGATGGGCGAAGAACTGGCTTCCCCTTGACTCCGGCGCTGTTCGCGCCAGGAAGCCAGGCGTGACAAGTAGGCGTCCACCTCACCGCGATTACGAAGGTAATAGGTAATTGTTGCGTGAATCTGCTCCAGGCTCAGGGAGGGGAGATGACCTGCAATCTCTTCAGGCGCATAGCCTTCGAGATAGTAGTACAACACGTCATCGATACCAACGCGATGCCCTTTGATGCGAATATCATCCGGGTTGATAAACTCAAAATAGTCTTCTAGTTGCATCGCAGCACCTCACGGCTCATGCTGATCGGGTTGTAAACACCTGCAGTTCAATCGTCGTTCTCGTCATACCGGCTACGGCGATTATAGCATGGTGCTGATCATCTGGCGAGGAATCCATGCCGGGCGAGGAACGTGCGTAGAGTGCCGAAGTTTGGCTCGCTAATGATCGATCCGCGATCGAAGTTGCGGATGCTCTGGCCGTCATTCAGCGGCAAGGGCGGAGAAATCGGCTGGCCGTCTTCGTCGGCGACGACAAAGGTCGGCACGGCCAGCGCGCCGACCCAATCCAGCAGCATCTGCGCGGCCTCGCGATCGCGCGAGATGTTGATCTCGATCGGCTGAACGCCGAGCCGTTCCAGGCACAGTCGCGCCGCTTCCTGATCGGCGCAGGTGCGCTCGCGGGCGAACATCAATAGACGCGCCGTCATGGTTCAGGAATGATGCAGTTAGTCCGCGCCGTCCTCATCGTCCTCGATATCTGCGCTTTCCGCATCCAGGTCGTAGAGCATATCGACCAGTTCCTCGCGCAGTCGTTCGACGTCGCCCTCGTTGCCCGCGCGGCGAGCCGCTTCGTAGCGCGCTACCAAGTCGGCCAGCACGCTTGCCTCTTCGATCTCGCGATCGAGCAGGCCACGCGCCTGGGCCAGCAGCGGGTCGCCAGCTGTTTCCTCTGTGGCGGACGCTTCCCACAACTCACTGATGTAGCGCGCCGAGGCCTCTTGGGCAGCGGGATTCAGCCGGGCGTGGGCCGCGCGCAGCGTCGTCTGCTTCACGCGCCCACTGCCGCGATCGGCGGCCGAGACGTGCAAAATCCCATTCATATCCAGATCGAACTCGACGGTGATGTGGGGTGGCGCGCCGGGCGCTTCCGGCTCCAGGTTCTCGAACAGAAACTCACCCAGCAGGGTGTTCTTGGACGCGGTGGGGGATTCGCCCTGGTAGACCTGGACTTTGATCTCGGTTTGGTCGGGATAGATCGCGCTGAACACCTGCGCGCGGCGGGCGGGCAGCGTGGTGTTGCGCCGGACGATGACGCCGTAGTGATCGGGCACGAAGCGACCGAACTCCCAGCGGGCGACTTCGATGCCGAGCGAGTGCGGTGTCACGTCGACCAGGATCGCGTCGAGCGGCTCGCCGGCGATCAGCGCCGCCTGGACGGCAGCCCCCAGTGCGACCGCCTCGTCGGGGTTGATTTCAACCATAGGCTCCAACCCGACGTGGTTGGCGATCAGTTCCCACACCAGTGGGATGCGCGTCGAGCCGCCGACGAAGATCACCTTTTCGAGGTCGCCCTTTTGAAGCCCGGCGTCGGCCAGCGCCTGGTCGAACGCCGCCAGTGTGCCCTCCAGCAGCTCGCGGATCAGGGTTTCGAATTCGGCGCGCGCAACCTCGACATCCAGGTGGAGCGGGCGGCGATCTTTTTCGAGGAGATACTCTTCGCGCACGTGCGTGAACGGCTGGGTCGACAATTCGATCTTGGCCTGCTCGGCTGCGCGGGTGAGGCGGGCCAGCGCTTTGCGGTCGTCGCGCGGGTCGAGGTCGTGTTCTTCGATGAATCGCCCGGCCAGGAAATCGACCAGCCGCGCGTCGAAGTCGTCGCCGCCCAGGTGCGTGTCCCCGTGCGACGCGCGCACTTCGACGACACCCTGGTTCAGCTCGATGATCGATACGTCGAAGGTGCCGCCGCCCAAGTCGTACACGGCGATGATCTGCCGCTCGCCGACGCGATCCAGACCGTAGGCCAGCGCGGCGGCCGTCGGCTCGTTGATGATGCGCTCGACGGTGAACCCTGCGATCTCGCCGGCTTCTTTCGTCGCCTGGCGCGCCGCGTCGGGAAAGTAAGCCGGGACGGTGATCACGGCCCGATTGACCGGCTCGCCCAGATCGGTCTCGGCGATGCGCTTCATTTCGCGCAGGATGATGGCCGAGATTTCGGCCGGCGTGTAGTCGCGTCCGTTCAACGTGACAGGCACATCGGTGCCCATGCGACGTTTGATCGAGCGCACCGTGCGTTCGGGGTACAGCACGTATTGGTTGCGGGCCGGCGTGCCGACGATCAGTGCGCCGGCCGGAGTGAAGCCGACCACCGAGGGGATGATGCGCTCGGCTCCGTTGGGCAGGATGGCGGGCACGCCGTTCTGCACGTGCCCGACGGCCGAGAAGGTGGTGCCCAGATCGATACCGACAATCTTGCTCATGCGAGTTCCTCGTACTCCAGACGTATTGACTGGTGATTGTTCACATCTCGATGGCTCTCCGTCCGCGTCCTCGCGGACAGCCCGCGAGACGCGGGCCTGGAGCATTTGTGTGCGATCACCAGGTATTGAGTGTTGCGTGTTAAGTAGTGCGTATTACATGTTGCCCGATGTGACGACTCAATACGCAGTATGCTCTACGCAATACGTGATCAGCGCGCGACGATGACTTCGGCATAGCGCAGCACGGCATCGCCGATTTGGTAACCGCGCCGCGTTTCCTGCACGATCGTGCCGGCGGGCAGGCCGTCGGTCGCCGGCGCCCCTTCGACGGCGACGTGGAGATGCGGATCGAACATCTCGCCGTCGGTTTCGATCGGGCGAACGCCCTCGGCCGATAGCACATCGAGCAGGCGATCGCGCACGAATTCCAATCCTTCCAACCAGGCTGCGACCGCCTCATCGCTCGATGGCGCGGATCGGCTTCCCGGCGGCAACTCGTCGGGGAGTCTGCCGGACAGCAGCGCCCACGCGCCGCTCAACCGCTGCCGAAAGGGCAAGCGGCGCTGCGTCTCGGCCCTTGCGCCGGCTTGCTCGACGACGTCATCCGGCAGCAGGCGCTGGCCGGCGCTCAACGCTTCATCCAGGCCGTCGAGAACCGGCAGCAGGCAACCGATCAGGTCGGCGCGGCCTTCGGCGCGCGCGCCGCTCAGCCGTTCGCGCAGGTGGGTCACTTCGCGCTCGCGGTAGGCGTCTGCTTCGCGCAGTTGCTCGAGCAGGGACTTGACGCTTTGCTGCTGAGCCTCGACCAGCGAGTTGGCCTTGTACTGCTCTTTGCCCGCGCGCGCGACTTGCTTCTCCAGTTTCTCGATCGCCTCGCGCAGCGCCGCCGTGCGATCCCGATGTTCGACCTGGGCCTGCGCGAGTGCGTTCACTTCCGACCGGAGCGCAGCCAGCTCTTCGGCGACATCAGCCGGAATGGGGCTAAGGCCCAGCAGCCGGCCCAGGCGGGACAACAGATTTGTGTTGGGTAGGGCGCGCCGACTTAAGTCGGCGTTCCGTTGGGTCACACGTTCACCTCACGGAAGTCTTCGCGAAAATCGTGCCGGTCGAGATCGGTCAGCGCGCGCGCGGCGCGGATCACGTCGGCCGGATCGACGGATAGATCGAGCGGGGCGTCCTCGAGGACGTCCTCCAGCGGCGGCTCGGGCCAGGGCTGCAGCCGGAGCAGGTCGGTCTCCAGCCGCCGATTGGGATCGCGCAGTTGCTCGTAGGCTGCGCGAATGCGCTTGAAGCCTTCGGGGTCGCGTTCCGGCGGGTGCGCGCGTACCAGTGCGAAATAAGCGGTCTTGATCTCGTCGAGCGCGGCCTGCGAATCGACGCCCAGGACCCCATACGGATCGGCAGAGGGTGTGTCGGTGATGGCTCCTCGCTTCATCAGAATAAGTCCTCGTCATCCCAATCGCCAAAGGGCAATCCCAGGCGAGACAGCATTCCCATGAACGGGTTGTTGACCATCTGGCGCGCGTCTTCGATCTCTTCCAGCAGTGCAGAGTCGCCTCGCCGGCGAGCCAGATGCGCTGCCCGGCGCAGACTGTCTTTCGCCTGCGGCGTCTGACCGTTAAGGCCCTGCAATACGCCCAGTTGCAAGAGCGCTACGGGATCATCCGGTGTGCGGTGAGCGAGTTTCCGCGCGTAGTCCAGCGCGAGCTCGGGCCTGACCGGCCCGAGGATGGCGATGATATGGCGAAGCGACTCAGGGGTGTCGCCCGCGCCGGATTCGGCCTTTTGCAGCATGTCCCGCCCCAGCCGTTCCCACGGGTCGCCGCCCGCTTTGCGCGTATCCGCGAGTCCGGCCGGCAGTGCGCTACGTTGGGCGTTGCCGAAACATTCCCCCGCCACATCGACGTAGAAGTGCGGCGAGGCGACGCCGGCCGCTTCGGCACGGTCGAGAATGTGCCGCGCCTCGGTCAGGTTCCCGCGCTGCGCCCAGCAGCCGAAGATGTGAACGAAGGTGTGCAGGTCGCCCTTAGCCATGGCGGCGTCGAAGCGCTCACGCGCTGCCGTCACCTGGTGCAGCGCCAGCTCGGTGTTGCCCAGCCACACGAGCAGTTGCGCATCGTCGGGCGCAAGCGGCAGGGCTTCCTCGTAAATCTTCTTCGCCTGAGCGAAGTAGCTGGCGTTGAACTGCGCGTGCCCGCGCTCGCACAGGATGTCGACCAGGCCGCGCCGGGCGGGCGCGTGCTGCGGATCGGTCTCCAGGGCGGCGCGCAGCACCTGCTCGGCGGCGTAGAGTTCGCCTTGCCCCCGATACACTTCGGCCAGGTGGACGCGCGCCTCCACGTGCGCCGGATCTTTTTGCAGAATGCGCTGCAACTCGTTGCGGCCAGCAATGGCCTGATCGTTGGCGATCAGCGCGCTGGCGAGTTCGAGGCGCAGGTCGAGATCGTCGGGATTGGCCTTGACCGCGTTGCGATAGTGCGCGATCGCCTGATCGGGCCGTCCCGCCCGCCGATAGCAATCCAGCACACGCCGGCGCAGCCAGGCGCGGAATTCAGGGATCGGCAGGTGCGTGGGCCGGCCGGCCGGCGATTTCTTGGTCGGGCGTCTGGGCAGTTTGTTGAGCAGTGCGCTCCACGCCTCGGCGGCGGCTTCCCACTGCTCGAGTCGTTCGTGGGCGATAGCCAGGTTGTGCAGAATGGGCGTGACCGGGCCGAGATCGGAATGGGCGTCCAGGCAGGCGCGCATGTTCTGCCAGTGAAGCAATGCGCCGGCCCACTCGCCACGCGCGGCGCAATCCGAAGCCAGCCGGTTGCGCGCGACGAGTTGAATCGCCTCGAGCGCGAGGTATCCGGGCGAAATCTTCCCTGCCACTTCGATGGAAGCCAGCGCGGCCTGCCATTGCCCGGCTTCTATCGCCGCACGCGCCTGACGCAGGTGCGCGCCGGCTACGGCGTCTTGCAGGCGCGGGGTCGGCGTTCGAGCCGCCGCGGCCGTCCATTCGGCAAGCGCAGCGGCCGGATCGCCCGTCGCCGCGAGCGCCACACCGTGGTAATACGCGCGCACGGCTTCTGCGCCGGCCTTGAGCGGCTGGCTGGATGGAGCCAGCGCGGCGAGCGCCTGTGTGGTCTGCCCGATAGCCAGCAGGGCCACTCCACGCCACAGCATTGAAGTCGGCCGGTGGGCGCTGCCGCCTGTGGATACGGTCGGCTGCTCCGGGCCGTTACCGGGTTGAGCGTCGAGCACACTCTGCGCGTCATGACACAACAACGCGGCGATCGGCGAGAGGGCCGCCCGATCGTCGGGCGATACTCCGGGCAGGGTTTCCAGGTCGACGTGGGGATTCCGTCGAAGGTCCGCCGGGAGCGCATGGGCCACATCCAGCTGGCCAGCCCCGTCAGCCACATCTGGTACTTCAAGGGCACGCC
>DATBWU010000351.1:0-7060 GCA_036514635.1 Anaerolineae bacterium
CCCACGCTTAAGCCGACTAATACGCCTTCAGCCACATCGACGCCGACGCTCACGCCATCGCCGCGTGTCACGAATACCCCACGCCCAACCTCCACGCCGACACAGCCCCCCGCGCCGCCACTGCTGACGGCGGTGCAGGGCACGCAGAATCACGTGTACGCGATGGGCGGCGCGATGGATCGAATCTACAACGAGGGAAATCCGGAAGCCTGCGCGCCATTCCTCGACGACTTCTTCAGCGTCATCGACGCGCCGGAGTATGATGTTAGCGGCCAGCCCAGTAACGTTCAGGGGGCCTATGGCCTGTACCGTCAGGCGATAGCCATCGTCGACGATCAACTGGGCAAGATCGCCACTATTTGCCTGACCGGCGGCGGCGTGATTGGCCCGTTAGACTTCGACCTCGCCCGGATCGCCGTAAATGACGCCGGCAGCCTTCTGGGGCAAGCCATCGGCTTGTTGCAGAATCCATAGCGCGACCTCCTTCCGCAACCGAAAACATTGATCCACGAATCTGCACGAACACATGCGGTGCAGTGCTCCCGTGAACACGAATATGACACCGATTCGTGTAGATTCGTGTTATTCGTGGACAAGAAATCCTCACGCACTGTGCGCTACCTGCGATTCGCGCGAGTGTGCTAAAATCGGTACATCCTCCGACTGGAGAACTCAATGCCCGAAAAGATTCTGGTGTGCGTGGCCTGGCCGTACGCCAACGGCCCACAACACCTGGGCCACATCGCCGGCGCGTACCTGCCGCCCGACATTTACGCCCGCTATCACCGCCTGAAGGGCGACGACGTGCTGATGGTCTCCGGCAGCGACAGTCACGGCACGCCGATCACCGTGCAGGCCGACAAGGAAGGCGTCAGGCCGCGCGAGTTGTTCGAGCGCTATCACCTGACCTTCCTCGAGACGTGGCAACAACTCGGCATCACTTTCGACCTGTTCACTCACACAGACACCGAGAATCACCATCGCGTGTCGCAGGCGATGTTCCTGCGACTGAACGAGCAAGGCTACCTGTTCAAGCAGACGCAGCAGCAGTTATATTCCGAGTCTGCCGGGCGCTTCTTGCCCGATCGTTACGTCGAAGGCACGTGCCCGATCTGCGGCTTCGAGCACGCGCGCGGCGATCAGTGCGACAACTGCGGCAACCTGCTCGACGCGACGCAGCTGATCAACCCGCGCAGCAAGATCGACGGCTCGACGCCGATCGTGCGCGAGACCGAGCACTATTTCTTCGACTTGCCCGCGTTCACGCCACGCATTCTCGACTACTTGCGAGACAAGGGCTACTGGCGTCCCAACGTGATGAACTTCGTCCTGAACTATCTCAAAGAAGGACTGAAGCCGCGCCCCATCACGCGCGACATCGACTGGGGCGTTCCCGTGCCGCTGCCGGAGTTCAACGACAAAGTGTTGTACGTGTGGTTCGAGGCCGTCATCGGCTACCTGTCGGCGACGATCGAATGGGCCGGGAACAACGGCACGCCTGACAAGTGGAAAGAGTGGTGGTACGACCCGTCGGCGAAGACGCTGTACTTCGTCGGCAAAGACAACATTCCGTTTCACGCCATCATCTGGCCGGCGCAGTTGATCGGGACGCAGCGCGTTTACGAGACGGACGAAGCGAAGTCGCTCAACCTGCCCACCGACGTGCCCGCCGCCGAATTCCTCAACCTGGAAGGCCAGAAGTTCTCCACCAGTCGCAATTGGGCGGTGTGGGCGCCCGATTTTCTCTCGCGCTACGACGCCGACGCACTGCGCTACTATCTCACCGCCAACGCGCCCGAGCAGCGCGATACCGAGTTCACCTGGGCCGACTTCGTGCGGCGCAACAACGACGAGCTGGTCGCCGCGTGGGGCAACCTGGTGAACCGCGTGATCAGCCTGGCGAGCAAGCACTTCGAGGGCAGAGTGCCTCCGCCCGGCCTGATGGATCGCGAAGACGCGCAGCTGCTGGCGCAGATCGACGTCGCCTTCGATCCGATCGGCCAGTTGATCGACGCCTGCAAGTTCAAGGCGGCGTTGGCAGAAGTGATGGCGCTGGCGCGTGAGGTCAACAAGTACCTCGACGGCAAAGCGCCGTGGTTCCAGGTCAAAGAGGATCGGGCGCGCGCCGGGACCACGTT
The DNA here is from genome assembly GCA_036514635.1 of Anaerolineae bacterium. Taxonomy (GTDB): domain Bacteria; phylum Chloroflexota; class Anaerolineae; order Fen-1058; family Fen-1058; genus DASSFZ01. The sequence goes on from DATBWU010000351.1 coordinate 2,139, forward strand.
GTACGTCGCGCTGCGGGTGATCGATTCGCTCAAGACGCTGTTCGCGCCGTACCTGCCGTTCTCCAGCCAGCGCGTGCATACGATGCTCGGCTACAGCGGCGATGTGTTGGGAAAGCAGATTGTCCGCGACTATCAAGAAAGCGAGCGTGCGCACCGTGCGTTGACCTACGATGCCTCGACGATCACCGAGACGTGGAAGCCCAGCCAGTTGCCGGTGGGGCAAGCGTTCGGCCCGATCGCGCCGCTGTTCGCCAAGCTGGACGAAAAGATCGTCGAGGAAGAGAAAGCGCGCCTCGGCGCGGGTTGAAGATGCCTCGATCGGGACACTCTATAGCCGTGCGCAAGCCCACAGTCGCGGAACGAAGAAAGTATCGCGTGCTTGACGTGCAGGCGGCCAAGCACGTCTCGACCATCTGGCTGCAAAGGGCGCAGTTGCAAAAGGCGCTTGGATTCGGCCTGCCCGAAGTGGATGACCGTTACCACGTGTGGCGAGTCCCTCTGCTAAACAAGGCGACGCGTGAGCGCATTGGTGAAGTCGTCATCGATGCGCGCACCTCTCTCATTCTGGAAGACAAATCGACGGCACCGGAAGTGCTTGAAGCGCGATTGCTGGGGCGAGATAGGCGTGCCCCGGCTCGCTCGACAGGCCCCTCGAATGGCACCTATCCACTTTCGACGTTGAGAAACACAATCGCTTCAGGCGACTGTGAGGATATCTTGCAGGACTTACCGGCAGAGAGTGTCGATTTGGTGTTCACGTCACCGCCGTATTTCAATGCGCGCCCGGAGTATACGGACTATCTCACTTACGAGGAGTACCTTCTCAAGATACGTAAGGTCATTCACTCTGTTCATCGCGTGCTGGCCGAAGGCCGGTTCTTCGTGATGAATGTTGCGCCCGTCTTGATCCGGCGCGCGAACCGCAGCGAAGCTTCGCAACGAATCGCCGTGCCCTTTGACGTGCACCGCCTCTTCATCGAAGAAGGCTATGATTTTGTGGACGACATTATCTGGGAGAAGCCGGAGGGCGCGGGTTGGGCGACGGGGCGTGGGCGCCGATTCGCTGCCGACCGCAATCCACTCCAGTATAAGCCCGTGCCCGTGACGGAGTATGTGTTGGTCTATCGCAAGCGTACATCCAAGTTGATCGACTGGAATATTCGCGCGCATCCCAAGCCGGAATTGGTCAAAGCCTCGCGCATCGGCGACGATTACGAGCGCACCAACGTCTGGCGCATCAAGCCGGCCTATGATAAGCGCCATCCCGCCATCTTTCCGGTCGAGCTCGCCGAGAAGGTGATTTCGTATTACTCATTCAAAGGCGACGTGGTGCTGGATCCGTTTGCCGGTATCGGCACAGTCGGGAAGGCGGCTGCAAAATTGGGACGCCGCTTTGTGCTGATCGAGCAGGATGCCAACTACGTCAGTATTATTCGCGAAGAGGCGAAACTGTGGCTGGGTCAGGATGCCATGCACATCTTGACGATCAATTGTCCCCCGATTGAAGTCTCCGATATGCTGTTCTGAACAGGTCAGCACTGTGTCGAAGAAAGCCGCGAGATCGCAGATCGTCACTTCTTTGCATGAATTGATGTCGCCCGCAGCCTTGAAGTTGCTTGAAGCGGGTGGTCGGGATTTCGTTCGGCAAATTGGCATCGACGTCGTGCGGGGTGTGGTGTTGGATGTGCTGACGGGAAAGAATCTGCGCGATTCTACTGAAGCCCTGACGCGCCGCAGGATCGCCACGCTCAATCTCGCTACGGTCAATCTTTTCCTGCAAGGTTCGACGCTCTCCGAGGACTTCGTGGCCCAGTTGCCGAATCTTGCAACCGACATTCTCTCTCGCAAGCGCCTGACGAAGTCGGAGCGATGGATCGCCCAATGGATGCTTGGCCTGACAGACAAGGCTTTCCAGAGCGTCTTGCGTGACGACCCTGAAGCCCTCGCGGAATATCGCGACCGCTACATTGCCACATGCCGTGAAGTGATCGCCAACCACACTCGCGAACACGGTGAGTTGACGGGCCAATTGAGGTTGGATTCAGGCGTCGAAGCGGAGGTCGATTGGCTGCTGATGACCTATCTGCTCAACGCGATCGGAGCACAGACCCTCGCTATTCGCGGCTCGGAGAAATCGGCTTACGGTAAGCTGTTCGAGAAGCTCATCCTCGGATCTCTGCTCCACATTTTAGGATTCAAGCACGTATCGCCTGATCAGACCCAGTCATTTCAGCGCGTATTCTGGCTAGCCTCGCGCAGTGAGCGCCGAGAGAGCGATGCGACGCTGTTATATGACGCGGGTAAAGGAGTGCGTTTCGATATTGGTTTTATTGGGCGGGGGAATCCTGAGATCTCGCTGGACAAAGTCACGCGCTTTGAGCGTGAAATCTCGTTGGGCCGTTCCCGCTGGTATCTGGCGACGATCATCATTGTGGATCGTATCGGCGCGAATAGCCGCATTGAGCGCCTGGCAAAAGAGGTGGATGGCACAATCGTTCAAATGAGCGCAGCCTATTGGCCTCAGCAGGTTGCGCGCGAGTTGAAGCGCGTCCTGGGCTTCGAGCACGAACTGGCTGACATGGATCACGCTCGTATCGGGAAGTATCTGGAACGCAAGTTGCGCCAGGTTCCCCTGCCGGATTTTATCGGGCTGGGCCGAGAGTAATCTTGTTGAAGTCGAGTGCGCCATAACCACTGCGATCGTTGCAGCCTCATCGTTCCCTGTCCGCAAGTGGTCAATCGATGGACAAGGAGGCATTACGATGGATCGCCTGCAACGTTTTCGCGTGCCGATCTTGATCGGGCTGGTTGGGATTGTCGGCGTGGTCGCTTTCGCCGTGCTGCGACCCGCACCGTCGTCTCCGGCTATCGTCGTCACGCTGCGACCGACGCTGCCGCCGTCAGCCGCGCCGACGCAGCGCACTTCGATCCGGGTTTACGTCAGCGGCGCGGTGAAGAAGCCCGACGTGTACGCACTGCCGGTCGGGAGTATCGTCAAGGACGCGCTGGACGCGGCAGGCGGTCCGGCGGCGGACGCCGATCTCGATCGCATCAATCTGGCGACAGCGCTCAGCGACGGTCTGCAGGTGCACGTGCCGCGCAAGGGCGAGTCGAGTGTCGCGCCGCTCGGCTCGACGCCGGGCGCATCGGCGACCGGGCCGATCGACATCAACACCGCGACGGTCGAGCAACTGGACGCACTGCCAGGCATCGGCCCGGCCATCGCCCAGCGTATTATCGATTATCGCACGGCCAACGGCCCGTTCGCGTCGATCGAGCAGATCAAAGATGTGAAGGGCATCGGCGACGCGCTGTTCGAGAAGATTAAAGACCTGATCACCGCCGGGCCATAACGGGCACGCGGATGAAGGATGAGGGATGAAGGCGGAGGGATGAGGGATGAAGAGGTAGTGGCGCGATGCGCGATACGCGATATGCAATAGGCCTTATCATCCTCGCCTACCTCGTCATTGCCATGCAGTATGCCGCCCGCACGCCCGCCTGGCAGGTTCCCGACGAACCGGCGCATTACAACTACGTGCGCTACCTCGTCGAGCATCGCGCGCTGCCGGTGCTGCGATCGGGCGATTACGACCAGGCGTACAACGAGCGGTTTACGAATCCCAAGAACACCCCCGGCCTGTCCATCGACCCGCTGCGCTATGAGTTCTGGCAGCCACCGTTGTATTACCTGCTGGCCGCGCCGGTGCATGCGTTGAGCGGCGGCAGCCTCTTCGTGCTCCGGCTGGTGTCGATTGCTTTCGGCGGTGCGCTGATTGTCGTCACCTTCCTCGTCGTGCAGGAAATCAAACCGGATCGACCCGAACTCGCGCTCGGCGCAGCGGCATTCGTCGCCTTTGTCCCGCAGCACGTGGCGATGATGGCCGGCGTCAACAACGACTCGCTGGCCGAGCTGCTCATTGCACTCACGTTGCTTCAGACGTTCAGAGTGATGAAACGGTGGGATGGCACGCGACTGCTCGTGCTTGGATTGCTGCTGGGGTTCGGTTTGCTGACGAAGGGCACAAACTACTTGATGCTGCCGGTCATCCTCGTCGGGTTGCTTTCAGGCATCAACCGGCACGCGACACGCGACACGCAGCACACAACACGCATCACGCTTTACGCTTCACGTTTTGCGCTCGTTTTCGTGCCGGCCCTTCTCCTCGGCTCGCTGTGGTGGCTGCGCAACATTGGCGTCTATGGCGGCCTCGACATCCTCGGTCTGGCGAATCACAATGCCATCGTCGTCGGCCAGCCGCTCACCTCTGACTGGATCGCGCAGATGGGCTTCGGCCCGTTTCTGATCGGTGCGCTTTCGACGACCTTCCATTCATTCTGGGGCCAGTTCGGCTGGATGGGTGTGCCCATGCCCGACAGTTTTTACCTGGCGCTTGGCGTGCTGTGTCTCGTGGCACTCTCCGGCTGGCTGTGGCCCCTGCGAGCCAGCCAACCAGCCATCCAACAATCCAACCAACCACCCAACTATCCAATCAGCTTGCCTGCTATCCTTCTTTCTCTGCTTACGTTGCTCACCCTCGGCTACTACATTTTCTATAACTTCACCTTCGTTCAGCATCAAGGCCGTTACTTGTTCCCGGCGTTGATTCCGCTCGGGCTGGTTTTCTCGATCGGCATCGATCGCTGGGCGCGCCTGCTGCCTCGCCCCGCCAACTTCATAGCTTACGCGAGCGTGTTCGTCGCGCTGGGCGTGCTCGATGTGTATGCGCTGTATCGCTTCGTCATTCCGTCACTGGCGGGGTAGATTGCCGACCACTCAGATATTCTTCCAGCATCTTCAGCGCCGCGTCTGCCGACAATGCCTTGTTGCCTTCGCGATCGCTGTCCCACACGTACCGCTCGACCGGTTCCGCGTCGCGCGCCGAGAGCGCGATGTACACCAGCCCGACCGGCTTGCCGGG
>DATBWU010000352.1:0-30279 GCA_036514635.1 Anaerolineae bacterium
GATCGGGGTGCAGCGGGTTCAGCGCACGCGCGCGGACGAACGCGGCCTGCGCGGCGAACAGCAGATCGGAGCGATTCAAGCCGGCGAGCCGTGTCGCACCCAACGCCAACACATCTTCAAAGCGCGTCCGGTCGTCGAACACAGAACCGGCATCTGCGCTGGCTGATGTGGCCTTGTATACCAGCGCATGCGCCCACGCGGGATAGTAGGCATCCTGTTGCGGCTGCATCACGACGGCTTGCCGATAGGCAGCGAGGGCTGCATCAGGCTGGGCGTCGGAATCGACGCCTAACTTGTAAGCGATGTCGGCGTGAATCGGCACGAGCGCCGCCGCGCTCAAAGCCACGCCGATCGCCAGCCCGAGCAGCATCGCCAGCCCCACGCGAACCGGGCTTCTCGTCCACGCGAACGCACGCACCACCGGATCGATCAGCCGCGCCAGCGCGAACAGCAGCATCAGGACAAGCCGGCTGAGTACGAAGTAGCCGAATAGGCCGGCAAGCCCGGCATGCAGAGCCAGCACATCCTCCGGCTGCACCTCCGGCGGGGCGCGGAGCGAGCCAATCTGGGCGGCCAGTCCCCAGCCGAACACCAGCGCCAATCCCAGCGAGAGAGAAGCCAGCCACGCCGCACTGCGCGCAGGTGACTTCAACGCGCCCGACCGGGCCATGTCTGGCACGATCAGCACGATCGAGAAGAGCCAGGTGAAGAGTAAAAGGCCGAGTGCCGCGAGCGAGTCCGCGTTCCGCACCGGATCGAACGTCAGCGCGCGCCACAGAATCGCGATGGGGTCCGCCAGGCCATAGTTGCGCGTGACGAACTCGAAAAGCAGTGTGGTGAGAATCGCGGTGGTGACAAGCGCATACTGCGCGATGCTCGGCATCGCTGCACGCTCAGGCTCATCGGCCTTCGCCTGCCCGGTTCCCATCACGACGAACAGGCCGAGATACACCCAGAACATCACGCGCGTCGCGGCGATCGCCTGGCCGAACTGAATCTCGATCGTGTGCGCGGCAATGCCAGACAGCAGCGCGATGATCAGCAGTGAAGCATTGGGACGAAGGACGAACGACAATAGACCAATGCTTTCGCCATTTGTCACCTGTCCTTTTGGCGCAGCGGAGATTGTTCCCGGACAACTCCTGAGAGTGACAGCGACCACATACGCGACAACGCCCGTGAGGTTGCCTGCCGGAAGTGCCACGCCGAGATACTTAACCTGACCCAGCACGATCGTGATCAGGCCGCCGAGCAGCCCGGCGCCGATCCACAACCCGATGAACACGTTGCGCTGCCGTCGATCCGACAGCAGTCCCAGCCAGCGCAGGCCGTACAGGAAGACGCCTCCCAATAGCATCTGGTAAGCCGCGATGCCCAACAGCCCCGTCGTCACCAACGTGTCCCACGTCTCGTTGTGGCTGCGCACGGTGAGCGTATCGGGCGAATTGATGGCGATCAGTTTCGGCGGCTCCACCTGTCGAAACACAAGATAGAGCGTGTCCGGCCCATAACCCAGCAACGGGCGCAGCGCCGATAGTGGATCGGCAGCGCCGTCGGGCCGCTGAATCGTAACGCCGCCCAGCATCAGGCGCGCGTCGCCTTCCCAGATCAGTGTGCGCACCTGGCCCGTGCCGCTCTCGCCTTCGAAGATTCGCCCCAGCGCGCCGAGGTACGGATTCGATCGCAGCGCGGCCAGCGGCGAATCCGGCAGGTTCAACACAACCACGAAGGCCAGGCCCGCCAGGCTCAGCGCGACGAGGCCCAACAGCAGTCGCTTGCGTCGTTGAGTCGCCGCCCCAATCAGGGCGAAAACAAACAATCCAACTAACCAACCAATCCACGGCCCGCGACTCACCGAGAGCAGAATCGCCGTGGCCTGCAATCCGGCGACGAGTGCAAAACTTGCCGCGCGCACGGCGAGAGCCTTCGAGGGTTTCGCGTTCGACTTTGAACGCAGCGCCGCAAGGCTGTCGAGCGCAAGCCCCGCAGTGAGGAAGAAAGCCATGATCAGATACGCCGCCAGAAAAATCGGGTTGCCCAGCGTCGCCCCTGCGCGCACAGACATATCCCCGCTCCACGCCAGCGGGTCCAACTCGAAGTGCTGCATGATGGCGTACACGGCCACGGGTAGGCTCGTCAGCACGATCGTGACAAGCAACCGATCGGCTTGCCGGCGCGTGCGCAGGCCGTTGATCAGCATGAGGAACACGACCACGTAGGCCAGCATCGTCTGCGTCCCTTCCGGGCGCACATACTGGCCGGTGAGCGATATGCGTGGCGCGATGGAGCTCAACGTGGACAGGAGATAGACGGCGGCAATCGCCAGCGCCGGAATGACTAACGGCATCCGCAAGGATGCGCGGCTCGGCTTCGAGGCGGAAGCAGACGGGTCGATTCGCTTCACCAGCCAGGCCGCGAGCATGACGATCACGATGACGTGCAGCACGGCCAGCTTGTCGGCTTCGACGTGGCGATTCGAATACACGTCGAAGAACAACGGCGCGAGGACGGCGGCCATCAGCCAGCCCGCCTCGATCAGCCCAGTGCAGATTGTGCTCACTTTGCTCGATGACATCGTTGGTAGTGTAGTGGAAACTCGTCGGCAGAGTATTTCACGAGGATTACGTTTGCATGGCAGCCGGGCGGGTCGAGATAAAAGCCGGGCGGCTCACCAAATGACCGGTGAACCGCCCGAGTTATTGGTTGTGTTGCACCGAGGCTTAATGCAGGTCAGTCACCTGGTCGATCTGCGCCGGGGCGGTGCGCTCGATGAGCATGATGCCACCCTGCGGGGGTTTGAGTTCCAGCGCGAAGGTCTGGTTGGCCGTGATAGCCGTGGTCAGGTTCACCGTGATCTTCGCCAGTTGGCCGGAGGCCAGAATCTGGAGCGCAGCAGGCGTCGCGGCGGTTGTCGTCGCAACCCATTCGCCGTCACTCGCCGTTGCGGAGGAGTCGTACGTCAGGTCGACGTTGTTCGTCGAGTCGCGATACATCATCTTGACCTTGCTCAGGTCAACCGACGAGCCGCCGGCGACCGTCGCCACGTTGAAGACCACTGCGTCACCCGTATCTTCCAGGACGACGCTGCCCTTCAGTTCCATCGAGCCACGGACTTCCTGCAGGCCCGAGTACGCGGCTTCTTTGCTGCGCTCGGTCAGGAACGTGCCGGTGGACAGCACGGTGAAAGCAAAGATCGCCGCAACGACTACGAAGGCGATCAGGATGATGGCGGTTTCCAGAGCGGTGATCCCGCTTTCATCCTTCATCAGGCGGTTAAACTTGGTGTTCATGTAAGTATCTCCTTATCGGTTTGAATTTGAGAATGGCATCGTTGACGGATTGGGGAATCTGGCTGCTTGACGATTGACGGTGTGTCTTTCTCCTTCGAGCCGCTTGCGCCTGCGCGCCGCGTCGCTTCGTCCGGTTCAAAATTCTGGGGCGAGGATACTGCAAAGATCGAGCGCGTGCGCTTTCAAGTTCATCGCAGAAAAATTCGAGAGTTAGAGCAAAGACTTCCGAAGTCTAGAAGACTTCGGAAGTCTGAAACGATGCGACGCTCGCCCATCGCGTTCGCGCGAGGGGCGCGGGAACACGCCGGTAACCCCGATGATGTTGTGGTGAGTCCCGGTGAGTTACTTCACCTGCGCGGATGCGGTTCGCGGCGCGACACGCCGAGAGCGTGTCCGATCGCCAGCACCGACACGCCGACCAGCATCACCAGCGAGATCGCCAGCCACGCTTCCGGGAACACGGCATTGATGAGCGCCACAATCAACACGGCGAAGGTGACGAACACCCACACGCTGGGGCGCACGCGCAGCAACGCAGCGGCATTCCGCCAGATCACGCCCTGCCACTGGCGGTCTTCCTGCTCCAACAAGAGCGCCAGGGGATACAACTGAAGCAACAGCCAGATGAACGCAATGGCGATCCAGAAGGCCCGCAACCAGGTCACCGATGTCTCGCCCTCGCCAAGCGGCAACCGGCCCGGGATGAACACGTAAATGTTCGCAAACAAGCTCACGGCCAGCAGCACATTGAGCAGCGCCAGCGCCCACGCTTTCTTCTGCCAATTGGCGGGCGCAGCCGGCTTGTCGGGCAGGCATTCGCGAATGTCGGCCAGCGTCCGCTGAATCTCGTTCTTCAGTGTCTTCACTTCACGCTCGAGTTCTTCGACTCGCTGTTCGAGTTCCATAGTTATCTCTTTCGTCCCGCAACATCAGGACGGAGAAAAGTAGTAGCCGCGCCCGCGCACCGTGCAGATCAGGTTCGGGCCGTCCGGTACGGGTTGAATCTTCTGGCGCAGGCGGAAGACGCACGAGCGGATCACGTTCTCTACCGTCCAGCGATCCATGCCTTCGTAGCCCAGCGCAGCGCTCGCCAATTGGTTGCACGACATCACTTGATTGGGATGCTCCATCAGCGCGACCAGGACTGAGACTTCGCCCTCGGTCAATTCAACGGTGAGCGGCGGATCGCTTTCGACCGTCGCCACTCGTCGCTCGCGATCCAGGCTGAGCATTCCCACGCGAACTGCGCTGTCCGGCGCGCGCGGCGCGGGTGATTCGGTTGCCAGCGCCACGGCCGCCGGGGCAGGGCCACCGGTCTGGTGCAGAGCGTCCATCGCCAGGGTGACCATGTTGAGCACCTGCTGGCGGCGGAGTTCACTCGCCCGATCCTGGAGCGTGCGGTTGATCGTAAGCGTCAGGTCTTCGACGCTGCACGGCTTCAGCAGATAGTCGCTCACGCCCGCCTTCACCGCCGCGATCGCGCTGTCCACTGCCGCATGTGCCGTCAACACGATAATCGACAGATCCGGCGCGAGGTGCCGGGCGTGGCGCATCACGTCCACACCACTCGTGCCGGGCAACACCATGTCCAGCAGCATCAAGTCGTACGCCGTGCTCTCCAACCGGGCCAGGGCTTCCGCCCCATCCGCAGCTTCATCTACCGAATAGCCTTTGCGCCGGAGAATCTCAGCCGTCGAGGTCCGCAGGATCGTCTCATCATCTACGACCAACAGTCGTGCCGGGGAGAGATCGCCCACGGCTGTTCGAAGATCGACCATTCGCCAATCGTTTCCTCAGGCCAGATTCCGCTGATGCCCTGTTCATTATTCATGGTTCAAACGCCGGCAGTGTTTGGGGTTCATAGATATTGGGTTGGCGGCAAGTTTGTCGGGCGGCAAGGGAACATAGGCATTAGGAGCGGCCATCCAAAGAAAACCGGGCCTTGTACAGAGGCCCGGTTTTCCAACAACGAGAAAAGCACTCTCAAACGGTAGAAAGCCACAACAAGTTGCGCACGCGATCGAGCAGATCGGCGGCCTTGACCGGCTTGCTGATGAAGTCCATCGCGCCGACTTCGAAACCGGCCAGACGCTCTCGAACGCCCGTGTTCACGTCGGTTTCACCGATCGAGGTATCATCGACCTGCCCCTTGACGGTGAGCAGGATCACGGGAATCGATGCGGTGTCCGGATCATTTTGCAACTCACGACACACCTGGTAGCCGTCCATGTTCGGCATGACGATGTCCAGAATAACCAGGTCGGGCTTCTCCTGCCGCACCACGCGCAGGCCCTCCTGACCATCGAAGGCCGTCAAGACATCGTAGCCCGCTCGTAGCAGCACACCTTCGAGAAGCCGAACCAGGGACCGATTGTCGTCCACAACTAGGATGCGCTTTACCTCTTCACTCATTGCGAACTCCAGTGTGTGATCGATCCACGAATCTGCACGAATGAACACGAGTTGCCTTTACGCCAGCTGCGCGAAGTACGCCGAGAATCGATCGACTTCCGCGCTCAGTTCATCCACGGCGCGCGGTGCATCGTCGAGACGGCCATCGCGCCCCATCCTCTCGATGCACAGCGCCACGTCACGCGCCAGCTTGCCGCCAAAAGTGTCCAGCGCGCCCTTCAGGCCGTGTGCCGCCTTCTTCACCGCCAGCGCGTCGCGCTGCGCGATAGCTTCCCGCAGCATGTCCATTTGCCGGGGATAATCCTGAGACAGGAACACGCGCACCGATTCCCGAAGCAGAGCCGTGTCCCCTCCCACGACCTCGAGCGCTGCGCCCAAATCGACCGGCTCGGTCGCATGGTCACCGTTCCGAGACGGGAGGAAGCGCATCAATTCGCTGCTCAACTTGTGAGGGCTGATCGGTTTCGACACGTAGGCATCCGCACCGGCGGCCAGGCACAGGTCTTGATCCTCTTTCATCGCATACGCGGTGACGGCCAGGATCGGGACATGCTTCGACGTGCCGGACTCCTTCTGGCGAACCGCTCGGATCGCGGCCAGCCCATCCATCACCGGCATCTCCACGTCCATCAGGATCAGATCGACGTGCTCGTCTTCCAGCAGACGCAGCACCTCCAGGCCATCGTTAGCAACCAGGATCGTGTAGCCTATCCGCTCCAACGTCTTCTTGCCGATCAGCTGCGCGGCGGCGTTGTCCTCTGCCAGCAAGATGCGCCAGCCCGTTCCCTCCACCGCCGTCTCGGCGGGCTTCGGCGGCGATGGAGCCTGCATCGGGGGCACGCCGCTCAGCGCCGCGCCGACAGCGTTCTGCAAGTCCAACTGCTTGATCGGTTTCACCAGATAAACCGGCAACCCCATTTCGTGACAGCGAGCCATATCGGCGCGCAGATTGTCGGCAGGCAGCATCAGTGCGATACGGTGAGGCGGCACGCCTCGCCGCAGCAGCGCCTCAGCCAGCGCGAAGCCGTCCATGCCCGGCATTCGGCGATCGACCAGGATCAACGCAAGCGCTGAGTGGTCGGCCTGCGCGCGCTCCACCGCATTCAGCGCGTCCGTGCCGTCCGCCGCTTCCACCACGGCCAGACTCCATGCGCTCAAAGTCTGCGCCAGCGCGTGCCGTTGTGCGGCATTGTCGTCGACGACGAGCACCGCCTGGCCGGCGAGGTCAGCCGTGAACGCGGGCTGGCTCTCGCCGGGCGGCTGCAGCTTGAGTGGGATGACGAAGTGAAACGCGGTGCCCACCCCGACCCGACTCTCGGCCCAGATGCGCCCATTCATCAAATCGACGAGCTGCTTGGAGATGCTGAGGCCCAGGCCGGTGCCGCCATATCTGCGCGTGGTGGACCCATCCGCCTGGCGGAACGCTTCAAAGACAATCGCCTGCTTGTCCTCTGGGATGCCGATGCCGGTGTCGCACACAGAACAACGAAGGATGAAGGAGGAGGGATGAGGGATGAAGGGTTCGTTCATCCTTCCGCCCTCATCCTTCATCCCTTGCACTTCCACCACCACCTCGCCCTGCTCCGTAAACTTGACGGCATTGCTGAGCAGGTTCACCACCACCTGTTGCAGGCGAGCCGGATCGCCGATGCAGGCCGTTGGCACGTCCGGCGGAAGATCGTACACGACTTCCAGCCCTTTGCGATGAGCACGCAGCGCGACTGTGTCGATGGCTTTTTCGAGCACGGCCCGCAAATCGAACTCGATCTCTTCCAGCTCGATACGCCGCGCTTCGATCTTGGAGAAGTCCAGGATGTCGTTGACGATGTCGAGCAGCGATTCCGCTGCCGAGGCGGCCAGGTTCAGCGCCTCGCGCTGATCGTGCGCCAGCTCCGTCTCCAGGGTCAGCGAGGTCATGCCGATGATGGCATGGATTGGCGTGCGGATTTCATGGCTGACGCGCGCCAGGAACTCGCTTTTGGCCTGGCTGGCATCTTCCGCAGCCTCCTTCGCCGCACGCAGTGCTTCTTCGATCCGCCTGCGCTCGACGATCTCCTGCTGGGCGCGTTGATGCAGCATGGCGTTCACGATGGGCGTGGCGGCCGCGGCCGCCAGCGGCTCCAGCAGGCGTAAATCGTTTGGCTGAAATCGATCGGGGACTTTGTGCGCCACTTGCAGCACGCCGATGACGCCCTGCTGAACCCACAAAGGCACAGCCAGGACAGATCGCATTTCCGGGCCAATCTGCACTGTGCCACATTCGGCGCAGCGCGGATCGACCCGCGCATCGGGCACGATCAGGCTCTTGCCGTGATGGGCGATCCAGCCGACCAGCCCCTGCCCAAGCGCCAGATGTCTATCCTGCAAGCACGCGCAATTCGCCCCCAGGCTCTGCCGACACACCAGGTCGCCGCTATCCGCGTCGCGCAGCCACAGCGAGCAGCCATCGGCATCCAGCAGGCGATGCACGACTTCCAGAATGAGGACGAGGATCCGGTCAAGGTCAAGCGTCGAATTGACCGTCTGGATGGCGCTGTTCAGCAAGGCCAGCTCGCGGTTGCGCTGTTGCAGCGCCGCTTCGGCCTGCCGGCGTTCCTCGAGTTCGTGCTGTGCGGCTTGATACAGTTGCGCATTCTCGATCGCCACCGCCGCTTGTGCGGCCAGAATGGACAGCAGGGGCACTTCCTCGGGGCGGAATGCATCCACCTCGGTGCTTTCGATATTCAGCACGCCGGCGACGCGGTTTTTCACCTTGAGCGGCACCGCCAGTTCCGAGCGGTGCACGGTTCCCATCGGCAGGTAACGCGGATCGAGACGTGTATCCGGCACGTACAGCGGTTTGCCTTCGCGCGCCACCGTGGCGATGATGCCCGTCTCGCTGTCGAGCAACAGGCGGGGCGCATCCCGATGATCGGAGCCTTGAGCCGCCGCGCAATACAACTCGCGCTGTTCCGGGCTGATCAGCCACAGGTCACACGCGTCGAACGCCAACGCGCGCCGGGCCGTATCGACGACGGAGCGCACAGCCTCATCCACATCGCGTGACAACGCGATCTCCTGGCTGAGGTCGTAAATCGCCATGATCTTCGCAGTCGTGTGCCTCCGGTCGATAGCCTTACGGACTGCCGAGCGGATGGTGTCGGTATGAAAGGGTTTGGTGACGTAGTCGTACGCACCCAACCGCAAGGCCTCGATTGCCGACTGAAGCGAGCCGTGCGCGGTGAGCATGATGATCTCGGTCGGGACGTTCTCGGCGCGCGACAGGCGGAGGATGTCCAGGCCGCCCAGATCGGGAAGCATGAGATCCACGATCGCGGCTGTGTAATCACCGGTGCGGAGCAGTTCCAGTGCGCGCCGCCCGTTGTCTGTCGCAGTGATCTCGCAATTGAACGAAGCCAGCGCGATCCGCAGCAGATCGTGCATGTCCCATTCGTCGTCCACGATCAGGATGCGATCCGGGTTTGTCATCTTCGCTCCTTGCTCCAGGCGCGCCACACCGGCAGCGTAGCGCCGCGCCACGGCCTCTGGCTGGATTGTATTACAACGAAGGAGTGCAAGACATATCGGCATCGTTACGGGTGTATTGCGCCGGGCTGCAGGCGACTACGCTGCCGCACGCTGGAGTGATTTGTGATGCTCTTTACTGGCGTGACGGTGCATAGGCAACAAAAAACCACCCGGTGCATGTGCCGGGTGGTTTCCCATGAGCGTCCCGTCGAATACGTCACGGGTTGATGACCAGATACTGCAACGCGACCCATCCTTCGCGGCCCTGCGGGTCGATCACCTTCTGCCACTCGATGCCGTCGTCGGTGCGGACGGTCGGGTCGGGCAACAAGGTCACGACTGTGCCATCGACAAGATAATCGATCAGGTTGCCGTTGGGCGCATCGCGCAGCCGCAGGCCGATCGAGCCTGCGTTAGTGACGGTTCCCGTGCGCGGCGTGGGTGTCGACGTGGGCGGCTCGGCCGTGAAGGTGGCCGTGGCTGGCGGCGTCGGCGTAGGCGACGGGCCGATCGTCGGCGGTGGGAGCGTCGGCGTGGGTGTCAGCGTCGGCGTGGGCGTCGGCGGCGGATTGGCGATCGTGCTTCCGGCAAAATCGATGCCGAAGAGGATAACCGCCAACGCAACCAACCCCACCGCGCTCAACCGCCCGCGCCGGAGGCGATCCAGATACACCCGCCGCTCGGTGTCGAACAACGCCCGCCGCGCCAAGCGCCCGGCTTCTTGCGTCTGCCAGAAGAAAATGGCCGCGCCGAACAGCGCCACCACAGCGCCGATGCCGGCTACACCTGCAATCACTTCCACGTGATCTCCCCCTTTACGTTCAAGCGCCCGCGAGGGCGCGGGCCTGGAGCACTTGTGATAATCACTAGTACATCGCGGCGGAAATACCCCAACGGTTTGTCATGCTGAGCGGAGCGAAGCATCCCGCCCATAGTGCCGAGACTCTTCGCTTCGCTCAGAGTAACAACCATTGGCTCATTTAAGCCCAGGAGCACTAGCGGTCGGCGGATTTGGCCGCTTCCCACAGTTGATTCATTTCATCCGGTGACAAGTCATTCAGCGAGCGCCCCTGCTCGCGCGCCCGGTGCTCGATCGCGCGGAAGCGCGCAGCCCAGCGCGCGCTCGTCGATCGCAGCGCGGATTCGGGATCGATCTTCAGCCAGCGCGCCACGTTCACCAGTGTAAACAGCAGATCGCCGAACTCGGCTGCGCGGGCCTCGTCATCTTCCGCCCCGGCGATCTCGCGAATCTCCTCGGCGACCTTATCCAGCACGCCCGACACATCCGGCCAGTCGAAGCCGGCTCGCGCCGCGCGCGCGCCGTACACCTCGGCTTGCGCCAGCGCCGGCAGTCCTTTCGCCACGCCATCCAGCAGCGACTCACGCGCCTGTTTCTCCTCCCCGCGCTCAGCCTGCTTGATCGCGTCCCAGTTGCGCTTCACGTCCTCCACGCCCGACACGGTCACGTCGCCGAAGACGTGCGGATGGCGGCGAATGATCTTCTCGTTGATCGCCGCAACCACGTCGGGCATACGGAACACTTCTTCGTCGGTTGCGACCTGCGTCTGGAGCACCACTTGTAGCAACAGATCGCCCAGTTCCTCGCGCAGCGCATCGAGGTCGCCCGCGTCAATCGCCTCCAGCACTTCGTAGGCTTCTTCCAGCAAATACGGGCGAAGCGACTCGTGGGTTTGCTCGCGATCCCACGGGCAGCCATTTGGCGCGCGCAGATGCGCGATGGTGTTCTGGAAGGTCTCAAAACCACCCGCGCGCGGCAGCGGCGGAATGAACAGGCTTGTCAGGTGATCGATGTCGTCGCGCCGGTCGATCTCGACCAGCGGCAGGGCGACCACGCGCACACCGAGCGTCCCGGCGGCGTGCACCAGCCGCACCGGGTGCTCAGGCGGATACTGATTCATCAACGTGAGTTTGGCGTCGGATGCCAACAGTCGCGAGTATAACTGCGCGAGCAGGGCCGGCCGATCCGGATCGAGGGGTGGATGATGGCGTGCGGCAATGTCGATCGCGTCGGCGATTTGCAGTCCATCCAACCCGTCGAGCCTGAGTGCTTCCAGCACCGGTTCGATGAATGACAGCCCGGCCACCACGCGCACGCGCACTCCGGCGGCCTCGGCCAATTCCAGGATGCGGGCCACCGTCGCCTCGCCGATTCGGGGATGCCCCGGCACAGCGTAAACGACGCCCTGCCGGCGCTGGCCTAGCGCCACGACCTGGTTGGCGATCGCCTCGTAGACCTGGGCGAAGTCGTCGTGCTGCTCGTAAGCCCAATCGAATGCATGAATTTTAAGCGTGGATGGCAGACCGGACACGGTTGGATGCCGAGCCGTGCGCAAGTATACCTCATTTGCGCCGTTCAGCACATCCCCTGCCTCGCGGGTCAAGAGAGCCGGATCGCCTGGGCCAAGCCCGACAATGGTGATGTGAGCCATTTGGGTTAGCAACGCGGTGGGGCAGGCGACGTGCCTGCCCCATCAGTCAGAGAAGATTATACTGCACAATAGACCGGCAGTTTCCGTGGCGCATCAGCGCTTGGTGTACTGCGGGGCCTTGCGGGCGCGCTTGAGGCCGGGCTTCTTGCGCTCCTTGGCGCGCGCGTCGCGGGTGAGGAAGCCGGCCTGGCGCAGCGTCGCGCGGAAATTCGGGTCCAGCGCCAGCAGGGCGCGGG
Organism: Anaerolineae bacterium; assembly: GCA_036514635.1. Classification (GTDB taxonomy): domain Bacteria; phylum Chloroflexota; class Anaerolineae; order Fen-1058; family Fen-1058; genus DASSFZ01. Next base: position 11,896 of record DATBWU010000352.1, read on the forward strand.
CGACGCCCATGCGCACGGCCTCGGCCTGACCGGTGACGCCGCCGCCGAGCACCTTGACGCTGATGTCGTAACGACCCTGCGTGCCCGTCGCCACGAGTGGACTGACGAGCATACTCCGATCGATTTCGCGCCCGAAATACGCTTCGGCGGGCTTGTCGTTGACCACGATGCTGCCACTGCCCGGTGTCAGGCGCACGCGCGCCACCGATGTCTTGCGTCGTCCGACGCCTTCAGAATACTCGCCTGCCATTGTCTCTCCCTCACAATTCCAGCTTCTTAGGCTGCTGTGCCGCGTGGGGATGCTCGTCGCCCGCGTACACCTTCAGCTTCTTGACCATCTTGCGGCCCAGTCGATTGTTGGGCAGCATACCGCGCACCGCCGCTTGAAGCACGCGCTCCGGGTGCTTTTCCAGTTGCTGGCGCAGCGTGATCTGTTTCAAGCCGCCGATGTAGCCGGAGTGGCGGTAATACATTTTGCTCTCCAGGCGGTTGCCCGTGACTTTAATCTTCTCGGCGTTTACCACGATGACAAAATCGCCACAGTCCAGCCACGGCGTAAAGATGGGCTTGTGCTTGCCGCGCAGCACCGCCGCCACGCGCGAAGCGAGACGACCCAGCGTATGACCCGTGGCATCGACGACAAACCAATCGTGCTTGATTTCTTCTTTTGTCGTGTTGTACGTCTTCACTTGAATCCTCTCAACAGTTCAGTAGTTCACCCGCGCCAGGCACAGGCCATGCGCTGGGGCCGTCGCTTCGGCCTGGGCGCGATCTCGCGAGTCGAGAATCTCTGCGACGCGCGCCGGCGCGATTCTTCCGCGCCCAACCTCGATCAGCGTCCCGACGATGCTGCGCACCATCCGATACAGGAAGCCGTTCGCTTCGATGTCAATCTCGATCCAGGGTCGCTCGCCGCCGATCTCCAGCCGAGCCAGCGTGCGCACGGTCGATTCGCCTGTGGTCGCCTGTCCGAACGCTGCGAAGTCGTGCTGGCCGACCAGGCATGCCGCCGCTGCGCGCATCGTGTCAACCTCCAGCGGCTCGGCCACGTGGTGCGCATACAGCCGATACAGGGGATGGCGCAGCGTTGAATTATAAATCGTGTAGCGATACTCGCGGCTGCGCGCCTGATAGCGCGGATGAAAATCCGGCGCGGCTTCCGCCGCATCCAGAACCGCGATGTCGTCCGGCAAGACGGCGTTCAACGCACGCTGCAAATCGGCTGTTAAATGCCGCCACTCGACGTCGAAGGCAACGACTTGCCCGCGCGCATGTACCCCGCTGTCCGTTCGACCCGCGCCCAACACCGTCGTTGCGCGTTGAGCGATCTTCTCTAACGCGCGTTCCAGCTCACCCTGGATCGTCGGCTCGCGTTCCGGCGACTGCCGCTGGAAGCCGTGGCAGCGTGTTCCATCGTAAGCGATCACGGCGCGGATACGCATTCTTCTCCCCGTGTCGCGTGTTGCGTGTTCCGTATGAATACGAACCACGCAGCACGGAACACGCTCCGCGCTATTCCTCCAGCAGTTCCACCTTCACCATCGGCGCGGCGTCACCCTTGCGCATACCCAGCTTGAACGTGCGGGTGTAGCCGCCGTTGCGCGTGGCGTAGCGCGGCGCGATCTCGTCGAACAACCGCCGGATCACTTCCCGGCCATACAGCACGCGCGCGACCTGCCGTCGTGCACTCGCCGCGATGCCCGCGGCAGCCTTCGCCAGCCCGTCCGGGTGAGACGCGGCGGTGCGGATCAGCATTTCCGCCTGCGACGGCGTGACACGCCGCGCCAGCGTGGCGCGATCGCCTGACTTCGCCAGCTTGACCAAATCATCCGCGTTGCCCCGATCGCGCGCCAGCGTGATCAGTTTCTCGGCCTGGCCTCGGATCGCCTGGGCGCGCGCCTGAGTGGTGGTGATCGCCTCGTGGCGGAACAAATCGCTGATCAAGCCACGGCGCAGCGCCATGCGCTGATCGGTGGAACGATTCAGTTTCTTGCCTGCTACTCGATGTCGCATACGGCTTATCCTCAACGGCACACGCCGTCATTCAGTCTCCGATTCCGTCGCGGTCGCGGTTTCCTCGGGCAGGTCAGGCGGCGGGGCCTCCTCGGCTTTCAGGAATCCTTTGGCGATCAATTTCTCGCGCAGTTCGGCGTACGACTTCGCGCCGAAGTTGCGGATGGTGAGCATGGCGTCCTGGCCGCGCGCCAGCATTTCCAGCACCTCGCCGACGTTGGTGATGCCTGTACGCTTGAGCGAGTTGAATACGCGCACCGACAGGTCCAGCTGCTCGATCGGCGTCTCGTAGATCTCCTGCGGGATAGACGACGCAGTCACCGGCACTTTCTCCAACTGTGTCTCCTCGGTCACGCCGGCCACCAACGAGAAGTGCTGCATCAGGATGCGCGCCGCCTGCGACAGCGCTTCTTGCGGGCGCATCGTGCCGTCGCTCCAGATCTCCAGCACCAGCTTATCGTAGTTGGTCATCTGGCCGACGCGCGCGCGCTCCACATCGAATCGGCAGCGCCGCACCGGGCTGAAGATAGCATCCACTGGCAGCTCGCCGATGGGCAGGCGGCCGCGCTCTTCGGCGGGGCTATAGCCCCGGCCCGGCTCGACCGTCAGCTCGAGTTCCAACCGCGCCTTGTCGTTGTCGACAGTGAAGAGATACAGATCGGGATTGATGATTTCGACTTCAGGCGGGCACTGGATGTCGCTGGCGGTGACGGTGCCTTCGCCACGGACTTCCAATCGCAGGCGCACCGGCTCTTCGCCGTGCAACTTCACGCGCAACTGCTTCACTTGCAGGATCACCTGCACCATATCTTCGCGCACGTAAGGGATGTGCGTGAATTCGTGATACACATCGCTCATGCGCAGCGAGGTCACTGCTGCGCCCGGCAGGCTACTCAACAGCACGCGGCGCAGCGCGTTTCCCAGCGTGATCCCGTATCCCTGCTCCAGCGGGCCGATGATGTAGCGCCCGTAGTTCAGGGTCGATTCCTCGGTCTCGATCTTAGGCAAGACCATGCTTAGGCTAGCCAATTTGAGTCCTCCGTTTCAGCCGCCTGCCCATCTGGCCTCCCGGCACACGGCAGTCAGGGTTGACCCGATCACACAGCAATTTCGCACCGCAGACTGCGAAGCGAGCAGGGGACGCGGAGCGCGTCGATATCCTTCTCGGCGCTCTCTGCGTCTCTGCGGTGAATCACTCACTTTTAGCGCGAGTAGTATTCAACGATCAACTGCTCGTTGAGCCTGATGTCCATGTCCTCCCGGCCCGGCTCGGCGAGGACGCGACCCGACACCTGGGTCGGGTCCAGACTCAACCAGCGCGGCAGCCTGCCGCTGCGCTCCTCCAGGTCCTTCATCAGTGCCTTGAAGTAGGGGCGCTTCAGACTGCCCGGTCGAATGCGCACCTCGTCGCCGACCTTCAGCAGATGTGACGGCGCGTCCAGGCGCATACCGTTCACATCGATGTGGCCGTGTTGCACTAACTGCCGCGCATGAGCGCGCGACCCGGCGAGGCCCAGTCGATACACGACGTTGTCCAGCCGGCGCTCGAGCATTTGCAGCAACGTCAGGCCGGTCAGGCCTTTGCTGCGTAGCGCCATACTGAAGTAGCGCCGGAACTGGCGCTCCATGACGCCGTAGATACGGCGCGCTTTCTGCTTCTCGCGCAACTGCATCAGGAAATCCGTTGAGCGGGTGCGCGAGCGTTTGAATTGCCCGGTTTTACCGTGCTGCCCTGGGGCGTAACCGCGCCGTTCGATTGCGCACTTGGGTGACAGACAGCGTGCGCCTTTCAGGAACAGTTTCTCGCCTTCGCGGCGGCACAGTTTACACACAGGCCCAATCGTTCTGGCCATGCTTCCTCCTGTGACCTTTCTGAGTTTGTTAGTTGGTTAGTTAGATGGTTGGCTAACCAACCATCTAAGGAGCCGTCAAAGAATAAGTCCGCATGTCACCCTGAGCGCAGCGAAGGGTCTCCACACATGGCGCAGATATGCTTCGCTTCGCTCAGCATGACAAAACTGCGGAGTTATTTCTTGACAAGCCCTAACTAGCCAACTCTCCAACTAGACTCTTCGTTTCTTCGGCGGACGGCAGCCATTGTGCGGGATCGGCGTGACGTCCTTGATCGACAACACTCTCAAGCCCGATGCGCCGATGGCGCGCAGCGCATTTTCGCGGCCCGGGCCCGGCCCCTTGACGAATACCTCGACTTCCAACACTCCCACTTCGAGGGCGGCCTTGGCCGCGTTCTGGGCCGCCAGGCGCGCCGCGTACGGCGTGCTCTTGCGGCTGCCCTTGAAACCGGCTTGACCGGCGGAACCCCACGCCACCACGTTGCCATTCATATCGGTGATCGACACGATGGTGTTGTTGAACGACGCCTGAATGTGGGCCTGGCCTCGCGACACACCCCGGCGCTGCTTCTTGGGGGCGGTTCGCCTCGCGCGCTGACTTGCTCCCATTGATATCCTCTCCTATGCCTTACTTCTTCTTCGCGCCGCGCCGCCGGCCACGACCGGCGACCGTCTTCTTGGGGCCTTTGCGTGTGCGCGAGTTCGTCCGCGTCCGCTGGCCGCGTACCGGCAAGCTGCGCCGATGGCGCAGGCCGCGATAGCAGCCGATCTCGGTGAGCCGCTTGATGTTCAGCGTCACCTCGCGGCGCAGATCGCCTTCCACGACGTAGTTTTGCTCGATGATCTCGCGCAGCTTCGACACCTCGGCCTCAGACAGGTCCTTCACGCGCGTGTCCGGACTGACCACGGCCTGATGCAGAATCTGGAGGCTGCGCGTGGGGCCAATGCCGTAGATGTACGTCAGCCCGACTTCGACCCGCTTCTGGCGGGGCAGATCGACACCTGCAATACGTGCCATATTCCTTCTCCTGGCCGATCAGCCTTGAACCTGCTTATGCTTCGGATTGGTGCAAATCACTCGAATCTTGCCCTTGCGCCGGACGATCTTGCACTTCGGGCAGCGCTTGCGAACCGATGCAGAAACCCTCATGTCAATACTCCTTCAACGTTCATCCCAATCACAGTTGCGTCAGAATCAGCGGCTCGCCGTCCGTAATCGCAACCGTGTGCTCAAAGTAAGCCGAGAGTGATTTGTCGGCCATGATCACAGTCCAGCCGTCGTCCAGCACGTGCGTGTGCCAATCGCCTGCGGCGACCATTGGCTCGAGTGCGAACGTCATGCCCGGCTTCAGCCCGATGCCGCGTCCGGCCCGCCCGAAATTGGGCACTTGCGGCTCTTCGTGCATCTGGCGCCCGACGCCGTGACCGGTGTACTCGCGTATCACCGAGAAGCCCTGAGACTCCACGGCTTGCTGAATGGCTGCCGAAACGTCACCGGCGCGGTTCCCGGCCCGAGCCTGCGCGATCCCGGCGTATAGGGCAGCCTCCGTCACTTCCATCAGTTTCAGGGCGACCGGGCTGACCTCGCCGATGGCGACCGTCGTTCCGGCATCGCCGACGAATCCTTTGTACGTCACGCCGACATCCAGGCTCAGGATGTCGCCGTCCTTCAGCCGGCGCTTCGAACTGGGAATGCCGTGCACCAGTTCGTAGTTGACGCACGTGCAGATGTTACCCGGGAAGCCCCGGTAGCCCTTGAACGTCGGCCTTCCGCCGCGCTTCTCGATCAACGCCTTGGCCGCCTGGTCGAGTTCGGCGGTGGTGACGCCCGGCTTCGCTATGCCGGGTAGCGTCTCCAGCACCTCCGCCACGATGCGCCCGGCCTGGCGCATGATCTGAATCTCCTCGGACGACTTCAGCACAATCATACGTTGCGACTCAATGCCGCTGGGTCTTGAAGCGTGCAATCGCATCGAGAATCGCCTGCTGCACACCCTCGATCGAATTGCGCCCGTCGATCTCGACGAGCAGCCCGCGTTCGCGGTAGTAATTGATCAGCGGCATGGTCTGCTCTAAATACACGTTGATGCGCTTGCGTTGCACGTCCGGTTGATCGTCGGCGCGCTGAACGACCTGGCCGCCGCACCGATCGCACACGCCCGCCACGCGTGGCGGGTTCGACAGCATGTTGTAAATCGCGCCGCACTGGCTGCACGTCCAGCGGCTCGCCAGCCGTTCGAGCAGCACGTCGTTCGGCGCGGAGATGAACAGCACGACGCGCACCCCTTCGCCGCGTTCAGCCAGGATGTTCGCCAGCGCGTCGGCCTGCGCCACGGTGCGCGGGAAGCCATCCAGCAGCACACCGTTCCTCGCGTCCGGCTGATCGACCCGCTCCGTGAGCATACCGATCGTGATCTCGTCCGGCACCAGCTCGCCACGATCCATGTAGTGCCTTGCCAGTTTGCCGAGTTCCGTCTCACGCTTGATGTGATCACGGAACAGATCGCCTGTGGCGGCGTGCGGCAGGCCCAACTTCTCGGCCAGCAGCTTCGCCTGAGTGCCCTTGCCTACGCCGGGCGGACCGAACAGCAAGACGTAGTCAGCCACAACAACAGTCGAACCTTTCTCCCCCGGGTCAGTGACCAGTTGTCAGTGAGCAGTTGTCAGTGAGCAGTTGTCAGTGAGCAGTGAACAGTGATGGGCCAACTGGCTCACTGATTACTGATAACTGATCACTGACTCACTAATTACTGGCTCACTGATTACTGGCTCACTGATTACTGACAAACTGATCACTGCTCACTTAATGAAGCCTTCGTAGTGACGCATCAGCAACTGCGCCTCGAGCTGCCGCATCGTGTCCAGCACCACGCCGACGACGATCAGCAGGCCCGTGCTCAAAATCGAGAAGTTCGTCGCGTTCGGAATCAGCGCCACGCCGTTCAGGGTGATCAGGCTCAACAGGAACGGCAACACCGCAACCAGACCCAGGAACAGCGCGCCCGCCAGTGTGATACGCCCCGTCACGCCGTTGATGTATTCCTCGGTGCGCTTGCCGGGTCGGATGCCCGGAATGAACCCGCCCTGCTTCTGCAGCGAATCGGCCAGGTTCTGCTGCTGCATCACCACGCTGGTGTAGAAATACGTGAAGCCCATGACCATCAAAAAGTACAGCAGCCAATATATCCAGGACGCCGGGTGTCCCCCGCCGCTGAATATCTGGCTCATGCCCTGGAAGAACTGCGCCACACCTGGGTTCTCCGAATTGATGAACAGGTTGGCGAAGATCGCCGGCAGGGTCAGGATCGACTGGGCGAAGATCAGCGGGATCATGCCCGCCGCGTTGATGCGTAGCGGAATGTGTGTCGCGCCGCCGCCGTAAACCTTGCGCCCGCGCACGCGCTTGCCGTACTGCACCGGGATACGGCGCTGGCCCTCCTGGAAAATGACGATGACGAAGACCACCGCGATCAGCACGACGATGAACGCAAGCAAGGACTGCAGCGCCGTCTGCGGGTCGGACAACAACTGGGCGATGTTGTTCGGCAAGCGGGACACGATGCCGCCGAAGATGATGATGGACATGCCCTGCCCGATGCCCTGCTCGGTGATCAGGTTGCTCAGCCAGATGGCGAAGGTCGTGCCCGCCGTCATTGACACGAGCACGGTGAGCGTTCGCAGCCCATCCGTGCCCCAGCCGTTGATCAACGACGCGCCGCCGAACAGTTGAATCTGGCCGATGGCATTCAGGATCGCCATCGGGATCGTCAATAGGAACGTATACTGATCCAGCTTGCGCCGGCCTTCTGATCCTTCTTCACGCAACATGCGTTCCAGCGATGGGATCACGCCGGTCAACAGTTGCAGGATCAGCGAGGCGGTAATGTACGGATACACACCCATCGCCAGCAGCGAGAAGTTGGTCAGGCCACCGCCGGACAGCAGGTTCAGGATATTGGCGAGCGGCGTGCCGGCTTCCTGTCCACTCAGGACACGGGCGATCTGTTCACGATCCACACCGGCCACCGGCACGTGCGACGCCGCGCGGTAGATAAACAGGATCAGCAGCGTGAACAGAATTCGCCGCCGCAGATCGGGCAAAAGGAATGCATTTCGGACGGCTTGAATCATGGCAGCCCTCAAAAGATGAAAGGATGAAGGATGAGGGATGAAGATCTACCTTCATCCTTCCACCTTCATCCTTTAATAATCTCCACGGTGCCCCCGGCTGCTTCGATCTTGCGGCGGGCCGCTGCAGAGATACGCTGCGTCTTCACCGCCACGGCGCGATCGATGTCACCGTAGGCCAGAATCACCACCGGATCGTTGGCGGACTTCAGCAGTCCGTGTTGAACGAGCACTTCGGGCGTGATTGGCTCGTCCACCTTCAGCGCAGCCAGCTCGCGCAGGTTGATCGGAATGTAGTGAATCTTCCGGCGCGAGGTGAAACCGACGCCGCGCGCGAAGGGTAGCTTGCGCACCAGTGGCAGGTTGCCGCCCTCGAAGTACGGGGGCTTCACGCCGCCCGGCCGCGCGTGCTGGCCTTTGCGTCCGCGTCCGGCATACGTGCCGTGACCCGAGCCCAGGCCGCGCCCCACGCGCTTGGGGTTTTTCTTCGATCCGTCAGCCGGCTTGAGATCGTGCAGATTCATTGGACTTCCTCGACTGAAACCAGATGCGGAACTTTGGCGATCATGCCGCGCACGACCGGCGTATCGGCCTGCTCGACCGTCTGGTTCAGGCGGCGCAGGCCCAAGGCCCGTACCGTGCGCTTTTGCCGCTCGTTATAGCCGGTCGGGCTTTTCACCAGTGTGATGCGCAATGTAACGTTGGGTGAGGCGACTCTCGCAGACCCCTGTAGCGAAGCGGAAGGGGCAGTCGCCAACCCCGCCGCCGACTTACTGCTGTGGCTTGACATTCGACCTTCTCCAGAACGGCACCACGTCATCCACCGGCTTGTTGCGCTCCCTCGACACCATCTCCGGCGACTTGAGCTGGCGCAAGCCGTTGAACGTGGCGCGGATCACGTTGAGCTTGTTGCTACTGCCCATCGACTTGGTCAGGATGTCGTGCACGCCGGCCGCTTCTAACACCGCGCGCACGCCGCCGCCCGCGATGACGCCTGTGCCCGGCGAGGCCGGCTTCAGCAGCACCTGCGCGCCGCCCGACCGGGCGATGACCGAATGCGGAATCGTCGTTCCATCCAGGTTCACCGGGCGCATCGCGCGGCGGGCACGCTCGGTGGCCTTGCGGATGGCATCCGGCACAGCGCGACTCTTGCCCACGCCCAGGCCCACGTTGCCGCGATTGTCGCCGGTGACGACGACGACGCGGAAAGCGAACCGGCGCCCTCCCTTGATCACCTTGGCGACGCGCGCAATATCGACGACGCGCTCGTCCAACTCCTCGCGCGGTTCCTCGAAGACCTCTCGGTCACGACCTTCGGTAGATGCTCTTCGCTTCGCCATTAGAACTCCAGTCCCGCTTCGCGGCTGGCCTCGGCCAGCGCCTTAACGCGCCCATGATAGCGGTATCCGCCTCGATCGAAAATGACTTTCTTCAGACCGGCGGCCTGCGCACGCTTCGCCAGTAGCGCGCCGACGCGCCTGGCCTGCTCGGTCTTATTCAGCGGCTGCACTTCGGCGCGCAGATCTCGATCGACCGTGGAGGCTGCCGCCAGCGTGCGCCCCTGCGTGTCGTCGATGATCTGCGCGTAAATGTGATCCAGGCTGCGGAACACGTTCAGGCGCGGGCGCTCCGGCGTGCCGATGACATTCTTGCGAACGCGCTGGTGACGGTGCACGCGCATGTCCTTGCGACTCTTCGACATCGTTCAACCTTTCGACGAACAAACTAACCAACCAGCCAACCAGCCAACCAGCAAACTAACTGACCTTACCCGCCTTGCCGGCCTTGCGGCGGACGATTTCGTTCTCGTACCGGATGCCCTTGCCCTTGTATGGCTCCGGCGGTCTCAATCTGCGGATGATCGCCGCGACCTGGCCGACCTGCTCGCGGTCCGGACCTTCGATCGTGATCGTGCGCGCTTTCGGATCGGCGCTGATCTTGATGCCGGCCGGCGGCTCGACGCGGGTCGGATGCGAATAACCCAGGAATAGCATGAGCACACCGCCCGACATCTCTGCGCGATAGCCGACGCCTTCGACGACCAGCGTCTTGCGGAAGCCTTCGGTCACGCCTTTGACCATATTCGCCAGCAGGGCGCGGGTCAGGCCGTGCAGCGCGCGATGGCGCCGCTCGTCGCTGGGCCGGCTGACGCTGATGGCGCCCTCTTTCATCCCGATCGTCATATCCGGGTGAAAGGTGCGCATGAGCTCGCCGCGCGGGCCTTTCACCGCGACGCGGACGCCATCGATATTCACCGTCACACCCGCCGGAACCGGCACGGGTTTTCGTCCTATTCTCGACATCTCAATACTCCTGACCCAGACCGATCCGAAAGGTCTTTGGACCCACGAAGAGCACGCAGGGTCACATCGATGTTTACCACACGTAGCACAGGACTTCGCCGCCCACGTTCAGCCGGCGCGCCTGCTGTCCGGTAATCACACCCTTGGGCGTGGACAGAATCGCAATACCCATACCCGAGCGCACCCACGGAATGGCCTCTTTGTCAGTGTATACGCGGCGACCCGGCTTGCTCACGCGCTGCAAGCCCGAGATGGCCGGCGTGCGCGTGCGGCGCTCGCCGCTATATTTCAGCCACAAGCGCAGCGTCGAGCGGTTGCCGCTCTGGGTCATTTCAAAGTCCTGGATGTAACCTTCTTCCTTCAAGATCTGGGCAATAGCGACCTTAATTCGGCTGCTGGGCAGCGCCACACTCGAATGGCCCACACCGATGGCGTTGCGCACGCGAGTCAACATGTCGCCGATCGGATCGCTTGTACTCATAATGAATCACTCCTCTGAACTCAGCCCTCGTCCCCAGCGCCGCATGGCCATCGGGTGGAGCGCGCAGTTCGTTGACGTTGTGCAGTCCCAGCCTTACCAGGAGGCCTTCGCCACGCCGGGGACCATCCCTTGCAGCGCCAATTCGCGGAAGCAGATGCGGCACAGGCCGAAGCGCCGGAAGTAGCCGCGCGAGCGGCCGCACTGTCGGCAGCGATTGCGCACCCGCGTGGGATACTTGCGATGGAACTCGCGATTGATCATCGATTTCTTCGCCATGAATTAATTGCTCCTGAACGGCATGCCGACCAGCTGCAACAGACGGCGGCCCTCGGCATCGGTGCGCGCCGTCGTGACGATGGTGATCTCCATCCCGCGCAGTTTATCGATCTTATCGTACTGGATCTGTGGAAACATGATCTGCTCGCGCAGACCCAGCGTGTAATTGCCGCGCCCGTCGAAGGCATCCGGCGAGATACCGCGAAAGTCGCGGATGCGCGGCAGGGCCAGGTGGGTCAACACTTCCAGGAACGACCACATCTTCCCGCCGCGCAGCGTCACCTTCACGCCGATCGAGCGACCCGCGCGCAACTTGAAGTTGGCGATGTCCTTGCGCGCCTTGGTGATGATCGGTTGCTGGCCGGTGATCAGCCGCAGGTCGGCCACCGCGCTATCCAGCGTCTTGGCATTATCCAATGCGTCGCCCGCGCCGATGTTGACCACGACTTTCTGGATGCGTGGAACCTGCATCACGTTGCGGTAATTAAACTCCTTCATCAGCGTCGGAACGATGTCCTGCTTGTATCGAGTCTTCAGGCCAGCCATCTCTCGACTCCCATCCGGCGTGTATGCGCGCGGGCCGTCCGGCTTCCGCGTCGCAGGCCGGGGATTGTCTACAGGTCGGTGCCGCTCTTGCGCGCCACCCGCGACTTGGTCCCATCCGCATCCACGCGGAACCCAACGCGCGTCGGCTCGTCCGTTTTCGGATCGACCAGCATCACCTTCGAGATGCGAATCGGCGCTTCGAACTCGATGATGCCCGTCTGCGTCTGGCCGCGCCCGGCGCGTGTGGGGCGCTGCGCCTTTTTGACGATGTTGACACCGCTCACCACCACGCGGCCCGACTTGGTGTCAATGCGCTGCACCGTGCCGCGTTTGCCCTTGTCTTCGCCGGCGATGACGACGACGGTGTCGCCTTTCTTGATCTTCTCCATGAACATTGCTCCTCAGCCGCCTCTCGGTTTCCCCTAGGGGTCCACTGAAAAACCACAGATTTGCACCGCGAAGGCGCCAAGGGCGCTAAGAAAACCCAGGAAAAACCTTCGCGCTCTTCGCGCCTTAGCGGTGAAGAGGTTGTTTCTCAGCACTCTCCTAGAGCACTTCCGGGGCCAGTGATACGATCTTCATGAAGCCCTTGTCGCGCAGTTCGCGCGCCACCGGCCCGAAGATGCGGGTGCCCCTGGGATTGTTCGATTCGGGATCGATGAGCACGGCGGCATTATCGTCGAACCGGATGTAACTGCCGTCGGGTCGTTGATATTCCTTCGCCGTGCGAACGATCACGGCGCGCACCACGTCGCCCTTTTTCACCGACGCGTTCGGCGTGGCCTGTTTCACCGCTGCCACGATGACATCGCCCACGTATCCGTAACGCCGCGTCGATCCGCCGACGATGTGCATGCACAGAATCTCGCGCGCGCCGGTGTTATCGGCCACGGTCAAGCGCGTCTCATGCTGGATCATGGCTAGGCCTCCGCCTTCTCGAGGATCTCCTCCACGATCCAGTGCTTGTCTTTGCTGAGCGGGCGCGACTCGACGATGCGCACCCAGTCGCCCTGGCGCGCCGTGTTATTCTCATTGTGCACCTTGAACCGGCGCGCGCGGCGAATCACCTTGCCGTACAGTGGATGGCGCTGCAGACGCTCGACCGTCACGACGACCGTCTTGTTCATCTTGTCGCTGGTGACACGCCCCACCAGCCGCTTGCGATGTTCCATGCTCATTTCCGACCACCTTGTGTGAGGCCAGCCCCGGCCCGCGCTGCCAGTTCACGCTCGCGCAGGATCGATTTCATGCGCGCCATGTCGCGGCGCATCGCCGTCAAGGTGTTGAAGTCGGTCACCTGGCCGGCGGCCGCCCGGAAGTGCAGATTGAACAGCGCCTTGTGGGTCTCATCGATCTTGTTCGTGATCTCGTCGGTGCTCATGGCGCGAATCTCGCTGGCTTTCATGCTGCCGCCTCCTCTTCCTGCGCGGTGAACTCGCGCCGGCCGATCACCTGCGTCCTGATCGGCAGTTTGTGCGCCGCCAGCCGCAGCGCCTCGCGCGCCACACCCGGTTCCATGCCACCGACCTCGACAATGATGCGGCCCGGCTTGACGACGGCCACCCAATGATCGACCGCGCCCTTGCCTTTGCCCATGCGTGTCTCAGCGGCCTTCTGCGTCACCGGCTTGTCGGGGAAGACGCGAATCCAGATTTTGCCGCGCCGCTTGGCGAAGTGCACCACGGCGCGGCGCGCGGCTTCGATCTGGCGCTGCGTCATCCAGCATGGCTCCAGCGCCTGCAGGCCATAATCGCCGAAGGTGACTTCCGCGCCGCGCAATTCTTTACCTTTCATGCGGCCACGCTGTTGCTTTCGATACTTCACACGTTTAGGCATCAACATCGCTATTCACTCCGACGCAATTGGAGTGCGGCCTCGCCCATCCCCACGGCGAAGCGGGGGGCAGGCTGCAATCGCGTCCATCTCAGCGCTACGCCGCCGGGGCCGCGACGGCCTCTTCGCTTTGCTTCTCGGGCAGCACCTGGCCCTTATAAATCCACACTTTCACACCGATGCGGCCAGCCGTCGTCAGCGCCTCAGCCTTGGCAAAGTCGAGATCGGCGCGAAGCGTGCTGCGCGGAACGCGGCCCTCCATCACCGTCTCGGTGCGCGACATCTCGGCGCCGCCCAGCCGGCCCGCCACGGTAATCTTGATGCCTTCCGCGCCGGCGCGCATCGCCTGCTGCACCGCGCGCTTCATCGCGCGGCCGTGACTGATGCGTCGCTCCAGCTGCCCGGCGATATTTTCCGCCACCAGGGGCGCGGCCAGGTCGGGCTTGGTGATCTCCTCGACTTCCAGTTTCACCTTCTTCCCGGTGCGCTTCTCCAGCGACTCGCGCAGCGCCTTCACCTGCGCGCCCTTGCGGCCGATGATGATGCCGGGCTTGGCCGTGTGAATGGTGATGATTAACTGGTTGGGGAAGCGCTCGATGTTGATGTGCGAGATACCGGAATTGCCGGCCTGCTTCATGATGTCCTTGCGCAATTGCAGGTCTTCGTTCAGCATTTCCAGATACTGCGTCCCGCGCTTGGCAAACCAGCGGCCCTGCCAGTCACGCACGATCTTGAGACGAAACCCATAAGGATGAACTTTTCGACCCATCTGAGCTCCTTAAAATCACCTCTCGGACAAAAGCACCGTAATGTGCGACGAGCGCCGGGTGATCGGCTTGAACCGGCCGCGCGCGCCGAAGCGTCGCCACTGCCGGCGCGGGCCTTCGTCGGCGCGGATTTCTTTGACGACCAAATCGGTGCGCGCCAGGCCCAGGTTCTCCTCGCCGTTCGCCGCGGCCGACGCGATCGCCTTCGACACCGGCTGGGCGGCTGCCGTCGGCATGAACTTCAACAGCGCCAGCGCCTCGACGACGCCCAACCCGCGCACCTGATCGATCACCAAGCGCACTTTACGGGGTGAGAGAGGGACGAAGCGGCTCACCGATCGAGCTTCAAAACCAGCCATCGTTCATCCCCCTTCTAGCCGGCAACCTCGGTGGTCTTCTCTCGGCTGGAGTGACCCCGGAAGGTGCGCGTGGGCGCGAACTCGCCCAGCTTGTGGCCGACCATGTTTTCGGTGATGTAAATCGGAATGTGGCGGCGGCCATCGTGCACCGCGACGGTGTGCCCCACCATCTGCGGGAAGATCGTCGAGGCGCGGCTCCACGTGCGCAGCACTTTCTTCTCGCCCGTGCGATTCATCGCCTCAATCTTCTTGAGCAATTTCGGATCGACGTACGGGCCTTTCTTCAGCGATCGTGACATGCTCCCCTCAACCTCCGCATTGCGGGCTGCGTACTCCGTCTCGGATTACGCACACGCAACACGTTATCTGCGTTTGCTGACGCGGCGGCGCACAATCAGCCGATCAGTGCGTTTGTTGACGCGTGTCTTCTTGCCGCGCGTGGGCTTACCCCACGGGCTTTTTGGACCTGGCATACCCGTGGGCGAGCGACCCTCACCGCCGCCGTGCGGATGATCGCGCGGCGACATCGCCGATCCGCGCACAGTGGGCCGAATGCCCATGTGTCGCTTCCGACCGGCCTTCCCCAGCTTAACGTTGGCATGATCCGGGTTGCCGACCTGGCCGATTACGGCGTAGCACGTATCGAGCACCTTGCGCATTTCGCCGGACGGCATGCGCAGCGTCACGTAGCCGCCATCCTTCGCCAGTACCTGCGTGTACGCGCCCGCCGCGCGAACCAATTGCCCGCCCCGGCCCGGTAGCAGCTCGACGTTGTGGACGAGTGTGCCGAGCGGAATATCGCCGAGCGGCAATGCGTTGCCGACGCGCACTTCGCTGCCGCGGCCACTCATCACCGTGTCGCCGACTTTCAAGCCATCGGGCGCGACGATGTAGCGCTTCTCCCCGTCGGCGTAATGCAGCAGTGCGATGCGCGCGGTGCGGTTCGGGTCGTATTCGACCGCCGCGACCTTCGCCACGACGCCGTGCTTATCGCGCTTGAAATCGATCAGACGATAGCGGCGCTTGTTCTCGCCGCCGCGATGACGCACCGTGATACGGCCCTGCGCGTTGCGCCCACTATGCTTCTTCAGGACGACCGTCAGCGAGCGTTCCGGCGCGGTCTTGGTCACATCTTCAAATGTATCGCCGGTCATACCCCGTCGACCGGGCGAGGTCGGTTTATACTTCTTGATCGCCACGTCGGCTTCTCCTGAATATCGGGAATCCGCATCCGAAATCGCTACACACCTTCGAACAATTCAAGGCGCTGATTGGCGGCCAGTCTGACGATGGCTTTCTTCCAGCGCGGCTGGCGAATGGATTGCCTGGCCTTCTTGCCCAACTGCCGGCTGCGCAGGTAGCGCCCGCGCTTGGCCGGCTGGACGACCACGCGCACCGAAACCACGTTCACCTTGAAGATGTCTTCGATCGCCTGCTTGACCTGCTCTTTGTTCGCGCGCATATCGACCTCGAAGGCGTACTGGTTCAGGTCGCGCAGATACGTCGTTTTCTCGGTCGATAGCGGGCGCTTCAACACTTCATAAAGATGCATGGCTCCAAACTCCCGTACAAGGCGACTCGCGCCGAGGCTACCCCAGCCAACCTTCAATCACATCCAGCGCGCTTTTAGGTATCACGACTGCGCCGGCCTTCAGCAAATCTCGGACATTCAGATACTGCGCGCGCAGATACTGCACGTCGGCCAGGTTGCGCACCGAGCGCTCCACCTCCGGGCTGCTCTCCGGCAACAGAATCAGCGCCGATGTGCTGATGTTCAAGTTGCGCAGCATATCCGAGATCGCTTTGGTCTTGGGCGATTCGACGGTCAGCGCGTCCAGTACCACGATCTGATTCTCCGCCGCCTTTGCCGACAGCGCCGATCGGAGCGCGGCGCGGCGCATTTTCTTCGGCATCTGCTGTTCATACGAGCGCGGGATCGGCCCGAAGGCCGTGCCGCCTTTGCGCCAGTGCGGGGCCTTGCGGCTGCCCTGCCGAGCGCGGCCGGTATGCTTCTGCCGCCACATCTTGCGTGTGCTGCCGCTGACCTCACCGCGCGTCTTGGTTTTGGCCGTGCCCTGCCGCGCATTCGCCAGTTGGCGCGCGAACGCCTGGTGCATCAGCGCCGTGTTGATTGGCGCCTTGAAGACGATCTCGCTGAGTTCAACTTCGCCGACATTCTGGCCGGCCATGTTCATCAATGGAACTTTCATCGCAAACTCCCAGTCGGTCAGTGATCAGTGGATCAGTGGGTCGGTGATCGGTGGGTCAGTTAGCAGCGCTACTGCACCACTGATAACTGCTCACTCACCTTACGCAGTCGGGCAGGACTTTACCGCAGAGTGCGCGGAGAACGCAGAGATTTGCTTGGAAATCCGCTCCGCGCCCTCTGCGTTCTCGGCGGTGAAATGGTCTCTTGCGTAAGGTGAGCTGCTCACTGACAACTGCTCACTGACAACTGCTCACTGACAACTGCTCACTGATAACTGCTCACTGATAACTGACGACTATTTCTTCCGGGCTTCTTTGACCAAGACTAGATCGCCGTTTGCGCCCGGCACGCTGCCGCGCACACCGAGCAGATTGCGCTCCACATCTACCAGCACGACATCGACATTTTGCGAGGTGACACGTTCCAGCCCCATGTGACCGGCCATGCGCTTCCCTTTAATCACACGCCCCGGCGTGGTGCCCGCGCCGATGGAACCCGGTGCGCGGCCCCGATCCGACTGACCGTGCGTTCTGGGCCCACCGCTGAAATGGTGCCGCTTGATAGTCCCGGCAAAGCCACGTCCCTTAGACGTGCCGATGACATCGACACGATCGCCAATCTGGAAGATGTCAGCCTTAATCACCTGGCCTTCGGTGTACGTCTCGTCCTCGCTGACGCGAAGCTCGCGCAGCATTCGTACCGGAGGCACATCCGCAGGCAGTTTCTTGCGCTTGGGGTGGTTCTCATCCGTCTTGAGCAAACCCAAATGGCCGCGCTCGCCGCGCGCCAACCGCTCCGCCTTTCTGGCCGGATCGAAGCCCAACTGCACCGCGCGATAGCCATCTTTCTTAAGCGCCTTCACCTGCACCACATAGCACGGGCCGGCTTCGATGACAGTGACCGGGACACGCTCGCCATCCTCATCAAAGATCTGTGTCATCCCGACTTTCTTGCCCAAGATGCCCTTCATAAGACCCTCGTCTTTTAGTCGAGTAGTCGAGTAGTCTGGTAGTCATGTAGTCGAATGGTCGACTTTGTGGACTACACGACTAACCGACTACGCGACTAACCGACTACACGACTAAAACTTGATCTCAATATCCACACCGGCCGGCAGGTTCAGCCGCATCAGCGTGTCGATCGTCTTCGAGTCCGGGTCCACCACGTCGATCAGCCGCTTGTGGGTGCGGATCTCGAAGTGCTCCTGGCTGTTCTTGTCGATGAACGCGCCCCGGCGCACGGTGAATCGCTCGATGCGAGTCGGCAGTGGCACGGGGCCGACCGTCGTCGCGCCGGTGCGCTCTGCCGCCTCGACGATGCGTCGGGCCGACTGATCCAGAAGTCGATGATCGTAGGCTTTGAGTCGGATGCGGATTCTCTGCTTGACCATTGGTTCACTCATTCCAGAAACCCGGTCTCTCTCGTCCCCCTTGCTTCACTGCGGGGCCTTCGAGAAGCCGGGCTTCTATATTTATTCGTGGATCTTAGTGATGACGCCCGCGCCGACGGTCAACCCGCCCTCGCGGATGGCGAACCGGCTGCCCGCCTCCAACGCCACCCGCGTGATCAACTTCACCGTCATGTTCACGTTGTCCCCGGGCATCACCATCTCCACC
>DATBWU010000353.1:0-4675 GCA_036514635.1 Anaerolineae bacterium
GGCTCCGGTTATCGGCGCGAGGACCGCTCCCACCCCACTGAGCACAATGACGATGAGCGTGATCCAGAAGCCGATGTAGTTCACCGGCTGGGCAAAACGCCAGATCGGCAGGTTGGCGCCCAGGTAAGAGAAGACGAACAGCATCAGCGCCCAGAAGATGTAGGACGGCATCGTCTTGATCTCGCCGGTGTCTTTGTTGTAAAGCGCGGCGTTCGCGGCGCGCGGATCGTTAGGCGGGCTCGTGGGATCGATGACGGTGACCACTTCTTTGCCGCCGGTGATGCCATCGATGGCCTTGTTGATCGAGAGGACGGTGCTATTGACAGGCCCTTCCCAATTGGTGCCGACGACCGCGCCCGTGTCATCCTTCTTGGGGGTGGCGCCTACCGGTCCGAGCACCATCGCCGCCAGTGTTATAACCACGATGATGAGGGTGACCGGCACCAGGCTCATCTTCCGCCTGTACAGGAGATAGCTGCCCACCAGACCCATCACCGCAAGCATGAGGATGCCGAAGGGCACATCGGGGCGAGAGGCCAGAATCGCAGCCAGGATGCCGATGAAGGCTCCGGCGATGAGGAGCAGGTAGAAGAAGATGAATACGAACATGATCCGCCGCGTGCGCGGCGCGATCAACTTGTGGGAGATGGCGCTCAGGCTGTTGCCATCATTGCGCACGGAGAGCATGATCGCGGAGTAGTCGCTGGCCCAGCCGATGAACGACACGCCGAGGATCAGCCATAACAGCGACGGCAGCCAGCCCCATAAATTTGCCGCCGTAATCACGCCGACGATTGGCCCGGCCGCGGCAATCGACTTGAAGTGATAGCCGTACAGCACGTTGCGGCCCGTCGGCATGAAGTCCACGCCGTCCATGTACAACTTGGCCGGCGTGGCGCGACCGGCGTTGGCCTGAATGATGTTCCGATCGATCCGCCTGGCGTAGAAGTTATAGGCCAGGTAGATCACCACTGCGCCGATAACGACGATGAACAGGGTATTCATACTGGTCCCTCCTCAACCACAATGAAAATGAACGGATAAACCACATCGGTTGTGAGGCGAACGAACCCTGATCTCTTGCGTGAATCACCTCCTTTCGCCATTCGATGATTCAGGCGGGCGTCGCCGCCAACTGGCGAGAAATCTCGGCCTCGGCAGCGGCGAAATCGATGCCGCTGAAATTCGCCCGCCCCCCGATAATCACGGCGGGATAACGCCACAGGCCATGGCGCAGCGTCTTCCAGAAGCCCTCCAGCGACGCGGCATCGATGACTTTGACCACGACCCGCTCGCAGTGCGTCCGGAATAAACGCCGCACCCAGTCCGACACCACCTGATAGTCCTGCTTCAAATCCGGCGGCAACGCGCTGGCGACTTGCTCTTCGTGCACTCCTTTGCTGAAGCCCGTCTCGCGCCAGACGACTTCGCAGTGCGTGCAATGATAGAACACCGTCGGCGCGTAGGCGACGATTTCAACCCGTAAAGGCTTCTCCACCATCGGCTCTCTCCCAGGCCAATCGATCATTGATGATTGATCCACACTCAATCCGCAATCGCCAATCTACAATCATCAATCACTCTCAGGCACGTCCAGAAGAACTCGTGCACCGGTGTGGGCACGCTCGTTTCGCGCCCGGCTCGGACGATCGCGCCGTTGATCGCATCATATTCCAGCCGTCGCCCGGCGGCCACATCGCGCTGCATGGACGACGTCGCGGTCGGCGCAAGCCCATCGACGAAGGCCACTGCCTTTCCAACAACATCGGCGTCCAGATCAACCCCTTTCGCCCGCGCCGCCGCCTCCACTTCGCGCATCGCCCGCTCCAAAAGCAAACGTGACTCGGCGCATGTCCTGACCGGCTCGGCCGGCGCGCGAGTCACGCTCGTCAAACCACTGAACGAGGCGATGAAGAGCAGCTTCGTCCATAGCACTTTCTCGATGGTGTTCGTCAGTTCGGCGGTGATCCCGGCATCGGCCAGCGCCTGCCGGATGTCTTTCGCGCGTTGCGTCTCTCGGCCATCGAGTTCGCCCAGGACGATGCGTCGAAACTGGCTTTCTTGCCGGATCACTCCCGGCTCGACGATAGAGGACACGATCCAGGTCGCGCCGCCGAGGACGGCTTCCTTCCTGAAGTAGCGGCTCAAGTGGGCCGCGCTTTCGACTCCGTTTTGCAGAGGCAAGATCGTCGTTTGTGAGGAAACGAGCGGGCGCATCCTCTGCGCCGCGCTGTCTGTATCATACGTCTTTACGGCGAAGATTGTCAAGTCCACTGCGCCCACTTCCGCCGGATCATCGGTGACGTGGGCTGGAGCGATTTGGAAGTCCCCGTGAACACTGTAGACTTTTAGCCCGTGCTCGCGAATAGCCCGCAGGTGCGCGCCGCGTGCAATGAAAGTTACATCGTGGCCGCTACGAGCCAGCAAGGCTCCATAATACCCGCCTGCTCCGCCGCTGCCCATAATCGCAATGTGCATAGCGTTGTTCCCCACCTCAATTTTATCCGCTCAACCGCAAAGGGCGCAACCTCGCAAACAGAGGCGGGGCAGGCGAGCGCAGAGAAATCTGGCTCTTCCGGCTTTAACGGGAAAATGCTCACCGCAGAGCATTAGGAAAACTCGGCGCTCTCTGCGTTCTCGGCAATTCCTGCGCAGCGTCCCGCCAGTGTCGGGAGAGCCAGAAATCTCTATATCCCTTGGCGTCCTTTGCGCTCTTTGCGGTGTAAAGAACTCCAAGTGCGTAAGTCCTGAGTATTTGTGAAGATTCGTGTGAATTCGTGGATCAATACCGGCCACGCACCTGTTGAGCCTCCGGCCGGGGTAGTTCCTCTTCCTTCGCCAGGATTACCCGCACGGCGCAGGCTTTGTACTCAGGTATCTTCGCCCGGGAATCGAGCGCGTCGATCGTCAACAGGTTCGCTGCGGCCTCGGAAAAGTGGAACGGGATGAAGACCACGCCCATCGTCGTCTTGTCCGTCACCTTCACCCGCAGCACAATCGACCCGCGCCGCGACGACACGCGCACCGGTTGCCCGTCGCCGATTCCGACGCGGGCCGCATCCGCCGGGTTCATTTCCATCAATGCCTCAGGGTACAGATCGTCCAGCTTCGAGTGGCGCGTGAGCGTCCCGCCGTGCCAGTGCTCCAACACGCGGCCCGTGGTGAGGATGAAGGGATACTCGTCGTCGGGCATCTCGACCGCAGGCTGATACTCCAACGGGAAGAACTTGCCTCTGCCGCGAGGAAACGTTTCGTCGAAGAGGAACGGCGTGCCCGGATGCTGATCGTCCCAGACGGGCGTCTGCAAGCCGGCCTTGTCGATGCGAGGATACTTGACGCCCGCGTATTCCGGCACGACGCGCCCCATCTCTTCCAACACTCCGGCCGGGTCTTCGTAGTTCCAAAAGGCCGTATTCGATCGACCCAGCCGTTTCTCGATGCGCCGCGCCAGGTCGCAAATGATCTCCCAGTCGGCGCGAGCCTGGCCGCGCGGCTCGATCGCCTTGCGCACGCGCTGCACGCACCGATCGGTATTGGTGAACGTGCCATCCTTCTCGGCCCACGATACGGCGGGCAGGAACACGTCGGCGTAGGCGCCCGACTCGTTGATGAACAAATCCTGCGCGACGAGAAACTCCAATTGCTCCATCTGCTGCCGGGTGTGGTTGAGGTTCGGCTCGGACATCATCGGGTTCTCGCCCATGATGTATAGCGCGCGCACGCCGCCCGGGCCGGCCGCGCTCAGAATCTCGGTCGTCGTCAGGCCGGGCTTGCGGCTCAACCCGCCCGGCTCGATGTTCCACGCCTGCTCGAACTTGCGCGCCGCGTCTTCGCTGTCCACAGGTTGATAGCCCGGATAGTGCCACGGCAGCGCGCCGGAGTCCGACGCGCCCTGCACGTTGTTCTGCCCGCGTAATGGATTGAGGCCCGTGCCCTTCCGCCCGATGTGGCCGGTCAGCAGCGCCAGGTGAATCAGCGACATGGCGTTGTCCGTGCCGTGCGAATGCTCCGGGATACCCAGCGCCCAGTAGATCGCGCCATTCTTCGCCGTCGCGTATAGGCGCGCAGCCTGGACAATCAGTTCCCGATCGACACCGGAGATCGTTTCGGCGTATTCCGGCGTGAACTTCTCCATCGACCGGGCGAATTCTTCAAAGCCTTCGGTGCGCTCGCGGAGGAAAGCCTCGTTGTACAGTCTCTCTTTGATGATGACATGCGCCATCGCCGAGAACACCGGCACGTCGCTGCCCGGCTTCTCCGGCAGCCACAGCGTGGCGTAATTGCACATTTCGATGCGGCGCGGATCGACGACGATCAGTTTCGCACCGTGCTGCTCGACGGCGGCTTTCATGTGCAGCGCGATGATCGGGTGCGTCTCGGCGGTGTTCGACCCGGTGACGATGAACACGTCGTTGTGAATCACTTCGGCGGCGGTGTTGCTCATCGCCGAGGAGCCGATCGCCATTTGCAGCGCGACGACCGAGCCGGCGTGGCACAACCGCGTGCAGTGATCGACGTGGTTCGTGCGGAATAGCGCGCGGAACATCTTCTGGAGCAGGTAGTTATCCTCGTTCGTCGCTTTCGCGCAGCAGTACACGGCCATCGCGTCCGGACCGTCTCGCCTGTAAATCTCGGCCAGACGCTTTGCGGTGTAGTCGAGCGCCTCGTCCCAGGA
>DATBWU010000354.1:0-33967 GCA_036514635.1 Anaerolineae bacterium
TGCCTCTTGCCCTCTTGCCTCTTGCCTTCCTGCCTCTTGCCCTCTTGCCTCTTGCCTTCCTGCCCCTTGCCCTCTTGCCTCTTGCCTTCCTGCCCCTTGCCCTCTTGCTTCCCGCTTTATCCGGCTACTTCGATACCCAAACTCCAACTCCTCTATGCGCCACTCTCGCACGTTGTTGTCCGGCCCCAGAATCCACACGCGCTTCACGTCACTCGCCGTGTCGTGACCGTGCGCGCCTGCGTTGCCAACAATCGCGCCTCCGACCGTCCCCGGCACACCGACCGCCCACTCCAGCCCGGCCAGTCCGCGCGCGATGCACTCGCGCGCCAGCGTGGGCAGAATGACACCGCTCTCGGCGCGGACGCGAGCGCCGCCCAGGAACTCCAGCTGTCTCGCCTTGTTCAGGATCGTCAGGCCGCGAACGCCCGCATCGCCGACCAGGATGTTCGCCCCGCCGCCGAGAATCAACATCGGAACGGCGTAGCGCCTTGCCATCAACGCCAGGTCGCGTAACTCGTCGGCGCTATTCGCCTCCACCAGCAAATCCGCCGGGCCGCCGATGCGCGCCGTCGTGTAGCGGCTCAACGGCTCAGCGACGCGAGCGCGATCGCCCAGCGCCCGCCTCAGCGCGTCTAGTGAATCCATTCCACCCTGCGAATCACCCGGCGCACCGTCTCACGCGACTTGGGCGCGACGGGCAGCCGCAGCCAGGCTGCAAACAACTCGCCCCACGTCAGCTCGTCGCCGCGCCGCCACTGCTCCAGCATCGCCTCAAACACGTTCATCGGCTTACGCCCCACACTTTTCTCGCGATGTCGCCGTTTCATCGCCACCCCCCATTCCCACACTTCCACACTCAACACTTCTCCTCCAGCCTCCTCAACAAGCTCTCTCCCACCACATTGCCATCGCCCGCGCTCAGCGTGATCACCACGTCGCCCGATTGCACGCCATCGGCCAGCACGTTCGTCGCGTCCATCAGCGTCGCCGCGTGGCGTGCGTCCCGATGCGACATGCGCTTAACCACGCTCGCGCCACTCACGCCCAGCGAGTCCTTCTCGCGTGAAGCGTAAATCTCCGTCACGATCACGTGATCGGCGTCTTCAAACGCCGCCGCGAACTCGTCCAGCAGCAGCTTCGTCCGGCTGAAGGTGTGCGGTTGCCACACCGCCCAGATCGGGCGGCCCGGATACGCCTGGCGCGCCGCGGCAAGCGTCGCGCGAATTTCCGTGGGATGGTGGCCGTAGTCGTCGATCACCGTCACGCCGCAGGCTTCGCCGCGCAGCTCGAAGCGGCGGCCCACGCCACGAAACTCGATCAGCGTCTCGTGCGCCTCCTCAATCGGCACGCCGAGGAAGTCGGTCGCGGCGACTGCCGCCAGCGCGTTCAACACGTTGTGGCGACCTGGCACGCGCAGGCGCAGCAGGCCGCGCGTCGCGCCATCGCGCAGCACGACGAAGTCGGTGCCGCCCGCATTATTCACGCGCAGGTCGGTCGCCTGCCAGGTCACGTCGCGGCTGAAACCGAACGTCACCACGTCGCGGCTGCCTCGAAATTCCATCAACCCGCGCGCCGGGGCGTCATCGCCGCACAAGATTAAGAGGCCCTGCTCAGGCAGCAACCCGACGAACGCCCGGAATGCCTCGATCATCGACTCGAAAGTCGGGTAGCAATCCGGGTGATCGTGTTCCAGATTCGTCACCACAGCTACGGTCGGCGTCAGGCCGAGGAAGGTTCGGTCATATTCGTCGGCCTCGATGACAAACTCGCGCCCGCGCCCGGCATGGGCCGGCGTGTTCAAGCCGACGATCGTCCCGCCGACGATGAAACTCGGATCGCGCTTCGCCGTCGCCAGAATCGCCGCGATCATCGCCGTCGTCGTCGTCTTGCCGTGTGTGCCGGCGACGGTCACGCCGATCGCGCCCTGCATCAGCCAGCCGAGAAACTGCGCCCGCTTAGACACCGGCAACCCGCGCCGCTGCGCCGCGAGCAGTTCCACATTGTCCGATTTGATGGCCGACGATATAAGCACGACATCCACCTCCCCGACATTCTCGGCACGGTGGCCGATGAACACCTGCGCGCCGCGCTCACGCAGCGCCTGCGTCGCCGCTGACTCGTTCTGATCCGAGCCGCTCACGTGATAGCCGCGCCCCAGCAGCACTGTCGCGATGGCCGACATCCCCGCCCCGCCAATACCAACGACGTGCACGCCTCCGCCCGGCTTTAATTCCACCGACTCGCTCATCGCCAAATCCCGAAGCCCCTATCTCCCACTCCGAAGTCTAAGACGAAGGACGAATGACAATAGACCAACACCTTGTCATTTGTCCTCGGTCATTCGTCATCGCAACAAGAAGCTATTTCCGGGCGACCCATAACTCTACCTCACCACTCTCAACAAGATCATCGTCACCACCAGCACCGGCAGCACGCCCAGTGTGTCCGGCGACTGTGCGCCTTGACCCAGCAGGTCCGGTGGGAGCAGTTTGAGCGCGTGGACAATCTGCTCCGCCGCAGGCGTCAGAAACGTTCCGGTTTCCGGCACGCGCAGGAGCAGGCCGGTGCTTTGGATCGGATAGTTGTAGTGATCGAGCAGCCACCACAGCGTGCCGCACACCAGGTAGCCGTTGATCGCGCCGATGAGGGCGCCGAACAGCACGCCCAGGACACCCCGAGGCGGTGTGCCCTCGAACGCCAGTGTCTCGCCCTGGTACGAGACGTATACAACAGCCAGCGTGATCAGTGTAAACAGCAGCCACAGCGACGTGTTCTGCGTCGCCGGTGTCAGGCCGATGCGGGTCACGAATGAACCGGGAACCGCGCTCTGCGTCTGAATGAATCCCTCCAGGCGCGGGATGATCTGATCCATGCCGAACAGCCAGACGATCATCACCGTGGTCAATCCCAGCTCTTTGAGAAAGCCGCGAATGACGCCGAGCATGATGAACACGAAGACAAGTGAAGCCCACAGGCCTTCCAGCGGTCCCATTGCGCTACTTTTTCTTCGCCCGCGTGCTCTGCACGGCGTAGACGATGATCACCAGCGCGATCAGCACCACGATGTTCGCGTCGATGTTGAACACCGGGAGCTGCGTCGTCTCCGTAATCTGTACCACCTGCGGCAGTTCGACGTGGCGCTGGATCACGAACGTCAGAATCATGTAGCCGGTCACCGCCCCGCCGACCGCGCCGAAGATGCCTTCCAGGATATTCGACCGGCCACCGGCGCGCCTCATCGCGATCTTGAATGCCACGTAACTGGTCAACGCGAAGATGATCGTCCCCAGCAGTCTGGCCTGCTCCGGCGTCTCGATCAGGCCAGGCGTCTCGTTCAATTTGGCGAACATGTCCGGCCCGACCCCGGCAGACAGAATCGCGTTGATCAACTTCCAAAATGTGTTCACGGCGGACACCACCGCGCCGCCCAGCGTGTCCGCAAAGATCATCCCGAACAGTACGCCGATCACGGCGATGATCACCGCGTCCAGACCGTTCCTGTAACCCCAATAGATGATCGGCAGCGACAGGATAAAAATCAGCGGTAGTTCTTCGATCGTGATCGTGCTGGGCAGGGTCATCGCGTCGCTCCTGCCAGGTTGCGCAACACGCCGGCCAACTGCGCGGCGGCATCGGGTCGCGCCAGCGAGCGCGCCTGCCGCTGCATACGCGCTCGCTCCGTATCGTCGTCCATCAAGCGCTCGATCGCCGGCAGCAGATCGCGCGCCAGGTCTTCATCGGTGATGCGGATCGCCGCACCGCGCGAGGCCAGGTAATCGGCGTTCACCTTCTGGTAGCGCCACGCATACGGATACGGAACCAGGATCGACGCCAGGCCGAACTGTGGAAACTCGCCCAACACCGACGCGCCCGCGCGCGACACCGCTACATCTGCCGCCGCCAGCGCCAGCTCCATCTCGTGCAGATAATCGAACAGGTGATAGCGCACCTTCAAGGCCATGGGCAGCGCCTCGCGCCGCGCGTGCGCCTCGGTAGCGTCGGTCGTCCCACTGATGTGAAGCACCTGATAGCGCGGCAGCAGCGTCTCGAGGATCGAGGCCAGCGCCCGATTCAAACTGCGCGCGCCTTTGCTGCCGCCGAAGGCAAGCAGCGTCTTGCGGCCTGACTCCAATCCCAGGCGACGCACAGCCTCGGCCCGATCGAGCCGGGCCAGCGCGGATCGCGTCGGGTAACCGGTCACCACCACTTTTCGGGCAGGCAAGTACGCTTTCGAATCTTCCACGCTCACCGCCACCTGCGTCGCCAATCGGCTGACGAACTTCACCGCCAGTCCCGGCTCGACATCCGGCAGATACACGACGATAGGCGTCCGTCTCAGCCAGCCGGCGATCGCCGCCGGCACGCTGACGAACCCGCCCGTCACCAGAAGCACTTGCGGGCGGAAGCGCATCGCCAGGCGCAGCGCCTGCGCCACGCCCCCGATCAACTTCAGCGCGTTCCACGCCGCCCGCAGCGGCCCCAACCCGTGCACGCCGCCCGCCGAAATCGCGTCGAACGGCAGGCCGGCGCGTTTCACCAGATCTTCTTCAACCCGGCCCCGGCTCCCGATCCAGCGCACTTCCACCGGTTCCCCTCTCCCGGCTGAGTCGGGAGAGGGATCAGGGGTGAGGGCCTCAACGACTGCCAATGCGGGATAGACGTGACCGCCCGTTCCGCCTCCCGCGATCCATAAGCGCACTGCGTGTCAATCCTTTGCGCGATCCACGCGCGATACTCTGCAAGAGTCCCACACCGGCCATCAGCGAGACGAGTGACGATCCGCCGTACGAGATGAACGGCAGCGGAATGCCCGTCAGCGGCAGCGTGCCGGTGATCACCGCGATATTGACCAGGGCCTCGATGACGATCCAGAACGTCACGCCCGCCGCGATCAACGTGCCGAAGGCATCGGGCGCGTGGAGCGCGATGCGGAACCCGCGATAGGCCAGAAAGGCGAACAACGCCAGCACGACCAGCGCGCCGACCAGGCCCAGTTCTTCGCCCAGCACCGCGAAGATGCTGTCGGTGTGGGGAACCGGCAGGTAACCGAACTTCTGGCGGCTGGCCCCCGGCCCCAAGCCGAGCCATCCGCCCGACCCCAACGCAATCAACGCCTGCTGCACCTGATAACTCGCCTGCGCCGGATCGTTCAGCGCGTCGAGATACGACTTCACGCGCTCCTGCGCGTACGCCGAGTTCGCCAGCAACAGCGCCAGCGTCGCGGCGCTCACCACCAGGCCGATCCCGATCTGCTTAAGGTCGGCCCCGGCCAGGAAGAACATCATCCCGGCCACCAGCACGATGACGATCGCCGTACCGAAGTCGGGTTGGATCACGATCAGCCCGGCGATGATGCCGATCAACACCGCGAAGGGAATCAAGCCGTAGCCGATGTCCCGAATCTTCTCGCCCTTCGACGACAGCCAGTCGGCGATGTAAATCACGACGATCAACTTCACCAGCTCGGCGGGCTGGATCGATCCGTTCAGAAACGATCGCTGCGCGCCGAAGGTCTCCTGCCCGAACAACAGCACGCCGATCAGCAGCGCCAGTCCCACGCCCAACAGCGGGATCGAGTAGCGATGCAGCAGCGTGTAATCGAGGCGTAGCATGAGCCACATCACGGCCAGGCCCAACACCAGCCACAGACCCTGTCGCAGCACGAAGTAACTGGGATCGCCGTACTCCTGGTAGCCCCAATCGAACGTGGTGCTATACACCATGATCAGCCCCAGGGCCAGCAGCGCACCGACCACAATCAGCAGCGGATAATCCAGCCGGGGCGCGCGGCTGTTCGCCGTAGCCGGCTTCATTCGTCGCACCACGACACCCATGCCCCGCCTCCTCACTCACAGGTAATCGCCCTCTACAGTGTTGTTCTCACCGCCGAGAGCGCAGAGAGCGCAGAGATTCTGAATTCCTCAGCGTTCTCAGCGTGCTCTGCGGTTAAACAGGCCTCGCCAATCGCACCAACACTTGATTGAGGGACTGTCCACTCACAGCGCGCGCACGTACTCTTGAAACCTGTCACCGCGCTCCGCGAAATCCTTGAACGCATCGAAACTCGTCCCGCCCGGCGAGAGCAGCACCACGTCGCCCGGCCGCGCCACTTCCGCCGCCTTCTTCACCGCATCGGCCAGCGTCTCGACGCGATGCACCGCCTCCAGCAAGGTGTGTGAGGCGGCTCCAGTCGCCGACTTCACCGCCCTCTCGACCAGCTCCGCCATCTCACCGAACACCACCAACCGTCTGGTTCGCTCGCGGATCAACTCCGCCGCATCGTCCCAGGGCAAATGCTTATCGCGCCCTCCGGCCAGCAACACGATTGGCTCATCGAACGCCTTGAGCGCCGCGATCAACCGTTCCGGCGCGGTGGCGATACTATCGTCGAAATAGCGCACGCCGTTCAGCTCGCGCACCAGTTGCAGTCGATGCGCCACGCCGGTGAATGACACGATCGCACTGCGCATCGCCTCCGGTGAGACACCCGCCGCATCGGCCAGGGCGCACGCCGCCAATACGTTCAGCACGTTGTGATCGCCGCGCAGGCGGATGTCACCCGTCTCGCATACCTGCACTTCTCGATCTTTCAGTAACACGACCCGGCCATCCTTCACCGTAGCAAAGTAGAAGTTCCTCTGATGATGAGGAACGCGGCTCCAGTCGCCAGCAAACCACCCCAGGTTCCCCTTAACCTTGCCCGCCAGCGATCGCGCCACCGGGTCGTCGTATCCCAGCACCGCCGCATCCTGCGCCGACTGAAAATCAATAACGTGCGTCTTCGCGGCGATGTACGCCTCCATCGACGGATGCCGATCCAGATGATTCGGCGTGATGTTCAAGATCGCCGCCACCGGCGGACTCGTCGTCATCAACTCCAACTGGAACGACGATAGCTCCATCACCACCCGATCGGATGGCGCAATCGAATCGAGATCACCGATCAACGGGTTGCCGATGTTGCCGCCGATCCACGTCGTGCGCCCGGCCGCCCGGCACATCTCGCCGACGAGCGTCGTCGTCGTCGTCTTGCCCGCCGAGCCGGTGATGCCGATCACCCTGGCCGGGCAGCGCTCGATGAATAACTGCGCATCGTTCGTCAGCAAGAGGCCGCGCTTTTGTGCCGCCAGGACAATCGGCAAATCGATCGGCACCCCTCCGCTCAGGCACAGCACATCACATTCGTCGAGAAGCGAGAGCGGATGCCCGCCCAACTCAAAACGGATCGGCAGTCCTCCGAGCGAGCGCAGCGCAGCGGACAGCGCCGGGGCCGGCTGCGCATCGCTCACTGTCACCTGCGCGCCCTGCCCGATCAGCCAGCGGGCCAGCGCCGTCCCCTGCCGCGCCAACCCCAGCACCACCACACGTTGCCCGCGCAAGTCCCGATAAGCGCCCATCGCTCGTCGTAAGGCATAAAACGTAAGGTGTAAAACGTAAGGCGTAAAACGTAATCACGTCCTACACCTCACGTTTTACGTTTCACGTTTCATGTTTTACGTTTCACGTTTTACGTTTGGGTTCCTCGGCCCTCACAACAGTGCCAACGCTACCCCTACCATCGCCGACCATATTCCGATCAGCCAAAACCTCTGCACGATCTGCGTCTCGCTCCAGCCCAGGAGGACAAAGTGATTGTGCAGCGGCGACATCTTGAACAACCGTCGCCCCTCGCCGTACTTGCGTTTCGTGTACTTGAAATAGACGACCTGCAAAACCACCGTCAGCGTCTCGACCGCCGGGATCAGCGCCACCACCGGCAACAACAGCCACTGGCCGGTCATCAACGCGACCACGCCCAGTGTCGCGCCGAGCGCCAGTGCGCCCGTATCACCCATGAACAGCTGCGCCGGATGCGCGTTAAACCACAGAAACGCCAGAATCGCGCCGACGACAATCAACGAAAACGGCACCAGGTTCGACACGATGTACGGCGGCTCGCCCTTGAATGATTGTAAATAGGCAATCACGCCGTAGGCCAGAAACGCCGTGGCGCTGATGATACCCGCCAACCCGTCCAGCCCGTCGGTCAGGTTCACCGCATTCGACATGAAGACGATGATGAACGCCGCTATTGGGATCCACAGCAGACCGATGTCGATCCGTTCCACCACGCCGGGGACCGCCACGCTGCGCAGTTGCGTCCGGCCAAAATGCAGGAACAGCGCGATGCCCAGCGCAAACACGACCTGCCACATGAACTTCGCGCGGCCCGAGATGCCCTCGCCGCGCGCGCGCTTCCCGCGCACGTTAATCCAATCGTCGATCGCGCCCAACACGCCGAACAACACCATCGTCCCCATCGGCACCAGGATCTGCTGCCCGATCCGATTCAGGCCGACCAGATCGGCGATGTTCAACGCGGCGGTGATCAGCACGACCGGAATCAGGATCATCAGGCCGCCCATCGTCGGTGTGCCGGCCTTCACCTGATGTATCTGCGGCCCTTCCAGCCGGATCTGCTTGCCAATACGACGCGCCTTCAAAAAGCGAATCAGCGGCGCGCCCCACACCACGGCTAGCAGGAACGATAACCCGCCTAAGAACAGTGCGATCGCCATCAGCCCTGCCCCAGCGCCGTGACGATGTCTTCCATGTGCAGGCCGCGCGATCCTTTCACCAGGATCATGTCACCCGGTTGAATCACCGTCTTCAGGTACTCGATCGCCGCTTCATTCGTTGCGCACAGGCGCACGCGATCCGCCGGCATACCGTTACGCTGCGCTTCCTCGCCGATGAGGCGGCCCAGTTCACCGACCGCCACCAACACCTCCGCCGCATCGATCGCTCGCAACCCCACCTTGCGATGTCCTTCTTCTTCCGCCGCGCCGAGTTCCAGCATGTCACCCAGCACGGCGATCTTGCGGCCCTCCATCTCATCCAACAGATTCAGCGCGGCGATCGTCGAATCTGGGCTGGCATTGTACGTGTCGTCGAGGATCGTCGATCCGTTCGGGCCGGGCACGGCCACCAACCGCAACGCCGCACGTCGATCTTGCAAGCCTTCTAGAATCTCATCCCACACCATGCCCTCGGCCAGGCCCACCGCCGCCGCGCGCAGCGCCGTGTGAACGCTGTGCCGCCCCAACAGCGGAACTTGAACGTGCATCACCTCGTCGCGATAGTGCATTCGGAAGTGAACGCCCTCCAGTCCCTGGCTCACAATACTGTCCGCCCACAAGTCGGCCGCCGGATCGAGGCCGTAATACAGCACGCGCGCCTGCGTCATGCTCGCCATCTGCCGCACACGCGGATCGTCGTAGTTCAAGATCGCCACGCCGTCCGGCGGAAGCGCCTGCACCAGCTCGACCTTCGCCAGCACGATGTTCTCGATCGTGCCCAGCCGCTCCAGGTGCACCGGCCCGATGATCGTCTCCACGCCGACGACCGGCTGCGCGATCGAACACAGGAGCGCGATCTCGCCGCGCGCGTACATGCCCATCTCCAAGACTGCGCGCTGATGATGCTCGTCCAGGCTGAGCAGCGCCAGCGGCAATCCGATCTCGTTGTTCAGGTTCCCCTCCGATTTCAGCACGTCGAACTTGCGCGACAACACCGCCGTCACCAGTTCTTTCGTGCTGCTCTTGCCCACGCTGCCGGTGATCCCGACCACCCGCAGCGCCGGGAAGCGACTGCGCCACCAGCGCGCCAG
Organism: Anaerolineae bacterium; assembly: GCA_036514635.1. GTDB lineage: Bacteria > Chloroflexota > Anaerolineae > Fen-1058 > Fen-1058 > DASSFZ01. The sequence continues at coordinate 9,650 of DATBWU010000354.1, forward strand.
CGATTGCAGCGCCGCTAACACATTCTCGACGCGCAGGCAGACCGGCAGCGGCACGCCTTGTGGAACCTCATGGCCCGGCCGCACATCGATCACCGCCACGTCGAGATCGATGTCGCGGTCAATCAGCGCAGCGATCGCCCCGTGCGAAAACGCCTGCGCCACGAACAGATGCCCATCAGTCTTCTCGCCCTTCAGCGCGGCAAACACATCGCGCGGGGCGGCCTGGCGCGAATCGATGACGAAGCGGCGCACCGGCTGCAACGCGCGCGCCGGTCGCATCCCGCTCAATCCTTCGATCACATCCGCCAAAGTCATCATCGCGCGGGCCTTACCCCAAATGATCTTGGACGCGGATACACGCGGATGAACACTGATTACTGCCCACTGATTACTGATCACTGATTACTGATCACTGCTCACTGCCCACTGCTCACTGATTACTGCCCACCGGACTATCCGGCGCGATGCCCAACACGTTGAACAGCCGCGTCGCCACTTGCTTGAACACCGGTGCAGCGGTGTCCGATCCCCACGGCGAAGTCTTGGGCCGATCCAGCCGCACCAGGATGATCAGCTGCGGATGGCTGGCCGGGCCGTAACCCACAAACGACCCGATCGTCCACGGATCGTCGTATCCGCCGGGGATCGGAATTTGAGCCGTGCCCGTCTTGCCTGCCACGCTGTAGCCCGGCACCTGCGCCTGCGGCACTTCACGCTCCAACGCTTCCACCAGCACCCGGGTCAGCGTGCGCGCCGTCTCCGGGCGAATGGGCTGACCGATCTCCACGACTTGTGCCTCGCGCGAGCGATTGTCTTCGATGATAGTCTTCACCAGGTGCGGGCGCACGAGTCTGCCTTCATTCGCCACGGCCGCCACCGCCGTAATCATTTGCAGCGGCGTCACCGACACCCCCTGCCCGAATGCATTCGTGCCCAGATCGCTCTCGTACCAGGTCGTCACATCGGCGGGCGTGCGGACGTGGCCGGGCGTCTCCGCCTGCAAGTCCACGCCGGTCAGCCGCCCAAAGCCGAAGGCCTGCACGTAGTTGTAGAACGTCGCCGCGCCCAGGCGCACGCTGAGCGTCGCCGCGCCCACGTTCAGCGACTTCGCCATCATGTCCACCATCGACACGACGCCGTGGTCTTTCCGATCCCAATTGCACAGCGACTGCCCGCCGATCTCCAGGCACGCCGTATCGTAATACGTTGTGTCAGGGGTGACAGCCCCGCTATCCAGGGCCGCCGCCAGGGTAATGATCTTGAATACCGATCCCGGCTCGTACACTTCACTCACCGCCGGATTCACAAACCGCTTCGGATCGGTGCTGGCCGTCTCGGTGTACTGGTTGGGATCGAACGTCGGCGCGTTCGCCATCGCCAGAATCTCCCCGGTGCGTGGATCCATCACGATGATCGCGCCCGCTTCTGCGCCCGTTGTCTCTAGCGCACGCGCCAGCTCCTCCTCGATAACCATCTGCGCCACGCTGTCGATCGTCAGCACCAGGTCCGCGCCGGGCGGTGCATACGCATCGGGCGGCACACTTAACGGCAGCGGGTCTTGCCACACGTCATGATCGATAAAAAAACTGCGCTTCTCGCCGGCCAGCGGAGCCTGATAATAACCCTCTACACCGTAGTAGCCGACGGGTTCTTCGTTATAGAAGCCTAACACACTCGCAGCCAGTGACCCTTGTGGGTAAACCCGCTTCCAGTACGGAACCACCTCGACGGCAGGCACATGCATCCCGGCCAACTGGTGACCGATGGCTTCGCTCAGATCGGCTTTGACCTTCACACGCGGGTATTCACCACTCAACTTGTCCCGAAGTTGTTGAGGCGTCAGCCCGATCAACGGTGCGACATCGCGCGCCAGGACACCCCACACCTCGTCCGGGCGTTGGCTGCTCTCGATCGTGCGCCGATCGATCCAGACGGCAAAGCGCGGCTCATTCCCGGCCAGCAACACGCCGTTGCGATCCCAGATGCGCCCGCGCTCCGGCTCGATCTCGCGCACACCGGTCTGCTGCACGTGCGCGTTGCCGATCCAGCGCTCGTGCTCGATCACCTGCAGGCGCACCAATTGCGCCAGCACCACGCCCCCGAGCAAAACCATCAGCGCGATAATGACTGTCAGCCGAGGACGGGCGGTGGCGTGCATGGCTTACGGATTCAGATACCCTTCGCGCAGCGACGGGGCGTCGTCGTGCAGCACGATGGGCACTACAATGAACTCGACCACGTCCGCCGGCTGAAACCCCAGCGCCTTCGCCCGCTCCAGTAACTTCACGACCGAGGCCAGCTCGGAAATCGATGCGAGACGCAGTGCGTTCTCGCGCCGCAACTCCGTCAACTCCTGTCGCAGCGATTCGACGTGCCGGGTAGACATGACAATCTGGCTCGACTGCACCAGGTATACGCCCACCAATAACAGCCCCAGCGACACGATCAATGCCACGCGCGCCGCCCGGCTGGTCGGCCAGCGCGCACGCTTCAACCCATGATCGATCCATTCGGTCAGGCGATTCATCGAGATCATGTGTGTCGGTGTGGCTATAGTTTCTCAGCGATGCGCAGCTTGGCACTGCGTGAGCGCGGATTGCTCTCCACCTCTTCCGCGCTGGGAACGATGGGCTTGGGGGTGACTAAGCGCGCCGTCCGCCCCCGCCCCACACTCCCCGGTGGTGAATCCGGCTGAACAATCACGGGGCGCGATTCACGCCGAAAGAATTCCTTGACGATGCGATCTTCCAACGAGTGAAACGCAATCACCGCCAGGCGACCGCCGGGTCGCAGAAGCGACAGCGCCTGCGGCAACACCTTGATCAGCGATCCCAGCTCGTCGTTGACCGCAATCCGCAGTGCTTGAAACGCCAACGTGGCGGGATGCAGACGGCCACGTCGTCTCACCGCTTCAGCGATGACGCTCGCCAGATGCTCCGCCGATTGGATCGGGCGCGCCGCGACAATCGCCTGCGCGATCCGCCGGCTGGCCGGTTCTTCGCCATACTTAAAGATCAGGTCGGCCAGTTCATCCCCATCCATCGAATTGACCAGATCGACTGCCGGTTGGCCGCGCGTCTGATCAAATCGCATATCGAGCACGCCTTTGCTCTGAAATCCAAATCCGCGATCAGACGCCAGTTGATCGGAAGACAGACCCAGGTCCATCAGCACACCGTCCACGCGATCAAAGTCGTGCGCGCGGGCTACCTCGCTTAATGCTTCAAAGTTGCTATGAACAACAACGACGCGATCGCCATATCCGCGCAATCGCGACTCGGTACGCTCGATCGCCGCTCGATCAGCGTCCAGGGCCAGCACCCGCCCACCGGGTGCCGTTCGATCCAATAAGGCCAGTGTGTGTCCGCCGCCACCTAGCGTGCAGTCAATGAAATGTCCACCCGGTTGCGGCTTCAGGCCTTCCAAGACCTCCCGTAAAAGAACAGGCACGTGCGTCCGGTGAGACATAGTCGCCCGTGTCGCCTAAATACCTAACTTCGCCCAATGTTCGGCGTCCAGCGCGCCCGATTCAAACCCCTTGCGCGCCTCGTTCCAGGCATCGACGTTCCAGATTTCCACATGCGTGTTGAGACCGGCGATGATCACCTCGCCATCCAAAGTCGCATATTCGCGAAGATACTGCGGGATCAGGACACGGCCCTGCTTGTCGGGGACATCATCGCTCGCGCCGGAAAACAATAAGCGCTGAAACTCGCGGGCCTGGGGTTCAGTGAGGGGAAGACCACTGACACGCTGGGCAAGCGTCTGCCATTCGGACAGGGGAAAAGCAAAGAGGCATTTATCAATGCCTCGTGTGACAACAATGCCGCCGGCAAATTCAGCCCGAAACTTGGCGGGGAGCGTCAGGCGGCCTTTGTCGTCGATGGTGTGAGAGAATTCGCCCAAGAACATAGGTTCTGATTTCCCCACTCAGGACTTGCTGAGCAGGGAAACCCGGCGCTATTCTCCCACTTTAACCCACTTTTCCCCACTCAGGGCTACATTATACACCACTAAATGGGGAAAAGTCCAGTAGGAAATTGTGAATATTGAGAGCATTCGGTAATTCGTGGGCAACGCCCGGTGATGAATCACCGGGCTGAAAAAGCGAAGCCTGCTGAAGCAGGCTGTTTGCCGCTTCAGCCGGATTTATCCGGCTTTTCTTGATTAGCCCGACGATGAATCGTCGGGCGATAAGCGTGAGGCAATTGCCGACGCTCTCAATATTCGTTATAGCGGTTGCCCAAGGAGGCCGATAAGCCGAATTCTGTTCCCGGCAAGCCGGGCGGCAGCCATCTATCTGGGATAACCGTTGCCGGTTACCTCGTGCGGCCTACCCGCGAGCATTGAAGCGAGCAACTTCTAGCCCTCTGAGAGGGCTGCTCGCTGCTTGGCCTTGCTCCCGGTGGGGGATACCTGGCCGGCTCTGTCGCCAGAACCGCCGGTGGGCTGTTACTCCACCTTTTCACCCTTACCCCCGGATGAGCCGGAGGCGTACTGTTTTCTGTGGCCCTCTTCCGCCGGATCGCTCCGCCTGGGTGTTACCCAGCACCGCGCTCTGTGGAGTTCGGACTTTCCTCGAACGGCGCGAAGCCGCCCGCGGCTGCCTGGCCTCCTTGGGCACAGGCATCTTATCATGCCGGTCTAGGAAGCGTCAAGGAGTCCGGAGTCAGTGTGATCGGGCAGCCTCGCGGGCGGCGCGCAATTCGCGCGCGCCGGCCAGTTGCAGTTCGGCGCTGTCACGCCAGGTCGAATCGCTGTTGTGCGCGAGGAACTGCTCAAAATCGGCAATCGCTTGATCGAAATCGCCGCGGGATTGATAAGCCAATGCGCGTGTATAAAGCGCCTGAGTGCGCTCCGGGTCGAGCGCGAGCACGCGTGTCATATCGCGAATGGCGTGATGATAGTTTTGTATCTCGCGCCAATACAGGATCCCGCGTTGCAGATACGCTTCCACAAAGTTCGGATCGAGATCGATGGCCCGGCTGAAGCGATCGACGGCATGTTGATATGCGACCCGCCCACTGCCCATGTTTCCCCAGTGACGATGGTATGTGGCCCAAACGAATTGGCAACGCGCCCACAGCCTTTTCCAAAATGGTATCGTCACTGGCTTTGAGTTACCCATCTCGCGCCCCCAAGGCGATTATACCTCAGAGCCCGTCTGAAAGGGCCGCTGCATTAACCACCAAGGGCACCAAGACGCCAAGGATTTCAATCCTCTCTTCGTGCCGTGGTGTCTTGGTGGTGGGTTTTTGACAGTCTCTCAGCGACGGAATCAGGTAATGGTGATCGTCTTTGCCATCGCTCGAGCGCCACAGGTGTGTGGTGATTGCACACAAGTGCGGCAGGCCCGCGTCTCGCGGGCCGTCCGCGAGGACGCGGACGGAGAGCTATCGAGATGTGAATAATCACCAGACAGGTGTGGCTGGACAAATCGACTGAACTCAGGTAGAATCGCCGCCGCTTAGTCAGAGACATCTGTGGAGGAAGTGGTTTGGCAAACATCAAATCCGCAATCAAGCGCATTCGCAGCAATCGGCGGAAGCAAATGCACAATCAAGCCGTTCGAACCCACGCGCGCACGGCGGTGAAGGATGCGCGTCTCGCGATCGATTCGGACGACGCGACTGAGACGGCGCAAGCCCTAAAGGAAGCCTACAGCGCTCTGGATCGAGCCGCCCAGAAGGGTGTGATTCACCAACGGAACGCGGCCCGCCGCAAGTCGCGCTTGATGAAGCGATTGGCAAAGCCGGTGGATAAGTAGTAGCGCATCTCGGTCAATTCGTCGAGAGTACCGGGGGATTACGCGCCGGTACTCTTTTTGTAACTTGACAATAGAACTGATGTTCTATATGATAGTGGCACTCCCACTTTACGAGGTGAGCGATGCGACAACTGCTGGAGCTGCAAGCCGACCGAATCGAGATGGTGCTGGCTCACTACAAAGCCCCCGCCCGCGTCGCCGGCGGCGTCGTCACCCCACGCTGGGTGCAGTTCCACCTCACCCCGGCCCTCGGCACGCGCCTGCAGCGCGTCCAGGCTCTCGCCGACGACCTCGCCCTCGCCCTGGGGGCCTCCCACGTCCGCGTCTCGCGGCACGGCGCGGCACTCCAGGTCGAAGTCCCTCGCCCCGACCCGCAACCCGTGCGCCTGCTCGACGTGTGCCGCCGCCTGCCAGCCGTGCCCCTGGGCACCGCCGTGCTGGGCCTCGCCGACGATGGCGCACCCCTGCTGCTGCGCCTGCCCTCGCCCGATGTCGCCCACGTCCTGGTCGCCGGCACCACCGGCTCGGGCAAGACCGCCCTGGTGCAGACCATCCTGCTCAGCCTGGCTCTGGCGCATCGACGCAGCCAGTTGCAGATGCTGCTCATCGACCCCAAGGGACGTGCCTTCCAGCCGCTGGCCGGTCTGCCGCATCTGCTGCGGCCGGTGCTCACCCAGCCGGGGGAGGCAGCCAGCGCCCTGGCCGAGCTGGTGGCGCTGATGGAGGGTCGCGACCGGCAGCGGGTGAACACGCCTCGGCTGGTGGTGGTGATCGACGAGGTGGCCGACCTGGCGATGACGGCGGGCAAGCCGGTGTTGGACAGTCTGGCGCGGCTGGCGCAGCGGGGGCGCGAGGCGGGGATTCACGTGGTGGCGTGCACGCAGAAGCCGGCGGTGGGGGTGGTGGGGTCGTTGACGAAGGCGAACTTTCCGGTGCGCTTGGTGGGGCGCGTGACGAGCATTGAGGATGCGCGGGTGGCGACGGGCGTGGGGGGCAGTGGTGCGGAGCGTCTGACCGGGCGAGGCGACTTCCTAGCCGTGTCGGCGGTGGGCATCACCCGCTTCCAGGCAGCGTTCACTTCTCACGATGAGATCGTGGGAATCGTCGATCGGCTGCGGATGGCGAGTGGTCAGCGAATGGTGTGGGAACAGCCGGAGATGCAAAATCGGCATCTGGAGATGCCTCGCACAAATGGGAGCTGCTAAGTCGGCATCTGGACATGCCTGGCACAAATGGCTGAGAGGGTGGCGTGAAGAGCGGTGGATTGCTCGGACTTGGATTCACGATGCTGGCGATCGGGCTGGCTATTGTGATCGGATCGCGCTTGTCGGATCAGGCCGTAGCCGTGCTGGCTGGAGCCGCGTGCGGAGTCGGGCTGGCGGCACCGCTGGGCATCGTGCTGGGCCTATACGTGGGAATGTCACGTGCTAAGAGCCAATCGACTCAGGCACCAACACCGCCGCAGATCGTGGTGGTTCCGACATCGCCGAGTCCATCTTCGAATGCGCCAACGCTCGCGTCGATGCCGCCGCCGATGATACCGATGCCGCGATCGTTCACGATTATCGGCGAAGGGGATGAAGAGTGAGATGCGGGAGGATGGGAGTGTGGGTGGCCTCGGTTCCGAACGGGATCGAGGTTTTTGTTTCAGGGCTTCAGCCGATAGCCGACGTTGCGCACGGTGATGAGGCGGCGCGGATTGCCCGCATCGTTCTCGATGATCTGGCGCAACCAACGAATGTGGACATCGAGCGTGCGCGTGTCCCCCATGTAGTCCGTTTTCCACACCGTCTTCATCAACTGCTTACGAGTGATCACCTCGTTAGGCTGGCGCATGAAGATCTCGAGGAGCTGCGACTGCTTGGGGGTGAGTTGATGTTCCTTCTTGCCCAGGCGCACGCAGCGATTGGCGACATTGAGCGAGAGATCGCCAACGGCCAGGACGGTGGCCGTTCCGCTCGGCAACATGCGCGCGACGCGATTGAGCAATTTACGCGAGGTGAACGGCTCGGCGAGGATGAAGTCGGCTCCGCTGGTGGGATCGACTTGTGCATTGGCGCGAACCAGTAGTAGGATGGCAACGCCATCCACTCGCGCGCGGATCGCCCGGCATATACTCACACCACCGATGCGCGACGACGTGGAGTCCAAAACGATCAATACGGGCGATTTTTCTTTGACGCACGTCAAAGCCTGCTTGACGGATGAGGCGCGGACGACTTCATACTTGCGCCGTTCGAGCACCGACGCAAACGACGCCTTTGAACGTGCGCTCTCGATCAGCAAGATCGTCGCCATGCGGCTGGCCCGAGGTAGGACAAGAATTGACCGGCGCGTGATGCAGACAGCGGGGACACAAAACACCACGGCCTGGCAGACCAGGCGCGTGGCGCGGGCGTCAATGAAACACTACCTCAGAATATCCGTTTTCAAAACGGCATCGAGATAGATGACGGCAATCGCGCCGAACATGACGGATGCCAGGATAAAGTTGAGTGGACCGAACTTCTGCAACAACAGAGGGTCTTGGCTCGTGTACTGTAAGAAAGAGATAATTCCAAAGGTGACCGCAGCGCCGATCGCCAGACCGACGACGAAGACCGCAATGCGCTTGACCGCCATAGGCCCCCCCATGCTAGACTGGCGTGATCTTAGCCCAACCTTAAAGAAGCGTCAAGTCGCCTAACGGTCGGTGTGCACGCAAGAGATGTCAGGCCGTTTGCGCCCGACGATCAATCGTCGGGCTACTATCGCACCGCCGGATGAATCCGGCTGGGTTCAGCCCGGTGTAGCGGGCTTCGTCAATTGAGCCGGGCGGCTTCAGCCCCCGGCGGTGGCAAAGTGACAACCTTTGCGGGCACACAACGGTCGCTTTACGCGCTGCGTCGTCGCCTGATCAGGCGCGGCACCGCGCGTACTTCCTCCGAGCCGATGAGGGAGGCCACAACGATGTACACGATCACGCCTGTAATCCCGGAGAGGATCAACGGCACGCCGATCTCGAACATCGCACGAACGGTTGAACCGAGTGGAAGCGCATCGGGCAGCGGCCACGCGGGGAAGACCGACTGCAACAAGATGAGAACGATCGCCATGATGATCGACCCGGCGACGAAACGCAGCAACGACATCGTGATGCGACGCTCGTCGATGCCGCCCGCGCGACGGCGAGCGATGATCAGCAACGCCAGCACTTCAAGGCTCACCCCGATCGAGTTGCCCAAAGCCAGCCCGGCCGCGCCGAGCGGCCCACGCAGGATCAGGCTGGCGACAATATTGATGCCCATCGCCGACACCGCGACGTACAACGGCGTGCGCGTGTCTTGTTGGGCATAAAAGATGCGGGCGCATACTTCCAGCAGCGAATGGCCGACCAGGCCGAGCGCATAGCCATGCAGGGTCCAGACGACGGCATCGGTGGCGGCCGATTCGAAGAGTCCGCCTTCGAATAGCACGCGAACGAACGGGCGGCCGAGGACGATCAGGCCAACCATCGCCGGCACGGTCAACGCGAGGATCGTGCGCAGCGTGGCAGAGATCGTCGCCCGGAGTTCGTCGCGTTTTCCAAGTGCGGCGAGCTCGCTGAGTGTGGGAAAGATCGCCGTCGCGGCGGCGGTGGCGATGACTGTTTCCGGGAGTTGCATCACGCGCCAGCCGTAATTCAGCGCGGTGAGACTGCCAGGGCTGAGCTGAGAAGCGAGACTGTCGCGGACGATGACGGCCAAATAGACTGTGCCCAGTGTGCCGACGCGAGGCACGAGCAAGGTCAGCACGCGACGCAGATCGGGATCGTGCAGGTCGAGATGCGGCGACCAGCGCGCGCCATATCGAACGAGTCCGGGAACTTGAATGAGCAAATGCAGCAATGCGCCGAGCACGACGCCGATCGCCGGCCCCCAGACGCCCATCGACGGTGCCAGGACAATAACGCCGGCAAGGATGCCGAGGTTGTACATGATCGGCGCGAGCGCGGTCAGGAAGAAATGCTGGTGCGCCTGAAGCGTGCTCATGGCAATGGCGCTGACCGAGAAGATCGCCGTCGAAACGAGGATGAGGCGCATAAGATCGGCCGTCAGCGCCACCTGCTCAGGAGTAAATCCACGTTCCTGTGCCACGCACTCTTGCACAGAATCGAGTCGACATCCGTACAAAAGGTTGGCGGTCGACGGCGCGAAGACTGCCAAAACGAGGGCGAAAACCAGCGTCGCAAGGAAAGCCAGGTTTATGACAGCGCTCACCAATCGCCACGATGCGGCCCGATCGCGTGCGATGAGGCCGGAGAGGACTGGGATGAATGCCGAGGCCAGTGCTCCGCCTGCGACGAGTGTGAAGAGTAAATCGGGCAGGCCGAAGGCCGCGTAGTAGGCGTCAAGCTCGCGGCCGGGGCCGATGGCGCGGGCCAGGATCAGATCGTCGAGGATGCCGGTGAACTTGCTGACCAGGAAGCCAGCGCCGACGAGCAATGCGGAAATGATAATGTGGCGGTTGCGGGGTGTCATCGAATGGGCAACGGATGGGTAACCCCCGCGCTGCGCGCAGGGGCAGGCGGATAAACGAATCAGAGAATTGTAGGAGTCGTCTTCAGCAGCGGATGGGCAACGAATAGGTAAGGAATCGGCGATCCGGCGAATCAGCGAATGGCAACGAATGGGTGAGTCGGCGAATTAACGAACAGCCAACTAACAAACCATTCATTATATTACTGCCCCAGGGCGGCGAGGGCATTGGCAGCGGCAGTGAAGTTCGGGTTGTAATGCAGCGCCTGATTGAATTGCTCGCGGGCCGCGTCGAGTTCACCACGGGCCTGATGCACGAGGCCACGATAATACCATAGCTCTTCGATGTAGGGGGTTGTCTTTAGTGTTGCATCGGCGAGTGCGAGCACGTCGTCGAAGCGACCGGTGCGATAGTAGGCTTCAAAGATACTAAACTGATACCAGGTCATGCGCCACGGCAGGCCGAGGCTGCGGGCTTGATCGTACGCAACCGCAGCGGATTCGTAATCGCCTAGCGCGGCAAAATTGGTGCCGGCGTTGAACCAGGCGAAGGCATTGGAGGCATTGGCCGACGCTTCGGCCTGGGCCGCCGCCAGCGCGCCGGCATAGTTGGTCGCCCCATCGGCATCGGAGCCGAGCAACTGCATCACCGTATCGGACTGCTCGGTTGTGTAAACGATGAGGTAAGTGCGATTGAAGTGGCTCCAATACCAGTCGAGTGTATCGTAAGGCACGGATTGGTTCGGGCCGGTGTAAGAGTCCATCGCGATGAACTCGCTGCGCGAATCGTTGTAGCCGACTATTAACTCGTAGTGACCTTCCCACCCGTCTTGTGGATTCGGCTCGAAGCCTTTCTCAATCAGCACCGGGATGCCCGCGTTAAGGAAATGCTTGATCATGGGGATCGATCCGTTGACGCGCATGAGCGCATTGAAACCGACGGACTGCGCGAAGGCGGCCATTTGATCCGGCGAGACGTTCTTGTCTTCCTGATCAGGCTTGAGGAACTTCGCCGCGTCGGCCTGACCACCGGGCCAGCCGTAATAACTCAGGTTCATCGACAGTGTGGCCGGGCCGCAGTTGTTCCAGGTCTGATAGATGTGCCGGAAACCGGTGAGCAGCACATTCGCGGACTCGATCGGCGCAGGCGTCGAGCGCGCGGCTTGCGTCGGGCCGGGCGGGACGACGGGGGTGAGGGTTGGAGGATCAGAGAGTTGGCTGGTTGGCTGGTTGGCTGGTTGGCTAGTTGGTTGGCTGGATGGCTGGGTGGTCGGAGTGTGGGTAGATGTTGGCGACGCGGATCGGGTTACGGTCGGGCGCGGGGTGAGCAGCGCTGCAACGTCGGCCGTGGCACGCGCGATCGGCGTCGGCACGATATCGGGATGGTCTGGAAGAATCAGCGACTTGACCACAGGGCGCAAGAACGCCGGCAGGCGATTGATGAGACTCTCCTGCTTGGCAGGCGGCAACGATCGCGCCCACAGCACACCGCCCACAGCCATCACTGCTATGATGGCTGCAGCGGCAATCATCCATCGACCCAGAGTGTGTGACTTCATTTCGCTTCTCATTCGGCGCGACGATTATACACTGGCGGGGCGAGGCCGCTTCTGTGCCCCTTGCCGACGATCACACGACGATTGTCTGTCGCAGAGTATTCTGTGTATAATCGCACCATCTCTGTAGGATGGGACTTACGCACTTGGAGTTTTTTCGCCGCAACCCCCCAAAGGGGGCAGGCGAACGCAACCCCGCAAACAGATGCAGGGCGGGCGGACGCAGAGAAAAATCTGGGATCTCTTTGCGTTCTTCGCGTCCTTGGCGGTTCGACTGCGTGACTCCTAATTAGGAGAAGCACCATGCGCGAAGAAGTCGTGACCTGGAACGACCTGGAGAAACTCGTCGATCATTTGATTCCGCAGTTGTACGGTGCTTACGACGCACTGCTGCTGATCACGCGTGGGGGGATCGTGCCGGGCGGGATGATCGCCGAGACGCTCGACATCAAGCGCGTGCTCACGGCGGCAGTGCGCTTCCCCGACATCGAGCAGAAGCTGCTGGCGTGGCCGACTTTCTTGCAATTCCCGGACGACGATCTTCTGAAAGACAAGCGTATCTTGATCGTCGACGACGTGTGGAGCAGCGGGCGGACGATTAACGCGGTGCGCGGGCGCGTGGAAGCAGCGGGGGGCCGACCGGAAGTGGCGGTGCTGCATTACAAGCCGAGCACGTCGTTATTCGCCACGAAGCCGGAATATTATGCGGCCGTGACGGATGCGTTTGTGATCTATCCCTGGGAGAAGCGGCGCGGGATTCAGGGCATGCGGATGTTCGAGCCGAGCCTGTTGTGAGTTTAGAGGCATAGTGATTCAGGGTTAGTGGATGATGCCGTTGCGGGTGTCGTCACGGCATTCGCACGCTTCTTTCCGTACCCCGTCTTTTTCTAGCCAGCCACCGTATTCGCTCTCCATTCCGACCGGAGTCCAGCCGCCGATGGCAAACGGATACGCGCCAGCGGCGGCGATCCATTCCCCGTTGTAGCGGCGCGCGATGTGAACGTGCGTCGCGGTCGAGTAACCGCCTTCGCACGAAGGGTGCCCGATTCGATCCCCGGCCCGCACCGGCATCCCGACCTTCACGCGGTCGGTGTCGCCGATGTGCATGTAGAGGACCACCCAACCGGTCTGCTCGTTGCCGTCATTGTCGAGATCGACGAGCACCTCTCCCAGACGACTGCGAATCACAAGTCCGTCGGCAATCGCCGTCACCCACTCCTGCGAATCGTAACAACCGACTCCGCCGTCGGGCGGGACGAAGTCGATCGCGCTCCAGGCTGATCCGGATGCCCACGCGCCGTGCGGCCCGCCGGTGAAGTACCACGTTTGGCCTTCCGGCCACGGCAATGTCCAGGGGGGCTGATACAGAATCGATGGCACGAGCGGCTCGGTCGCGCCCGCAAATGGATCGCCGAACCAGGCGCGATAGATCGCCACGAAGCCAGCCGATCCGACATCCGTCTGCCAGTCGTTCGGCGAAGAGTCGATAGCCAGAAGCGATTGCAGCGCGATCGATCCGGCGTTCAAGCCCGGCGCAATACGCACACGCGTGAGATCGCTCAAAAGAATCGTTTGCTTGCCGCGAGTCTTCCTGCCGTAGTAACCCTCGTTCAAGTGATCGGCAACCCACATGAGCTGCTTGTGTAGGCCGCTCCAGCGCTCGTCGGCATGTCCGGCCGGATAGAAGAGCGCTGTCCCGGCCGGAGAAGCGTTGCTCAACCAGCCGCCGCGGTACTCGATCAAGGCGAGCAGCACGCGCGGCCCGGCGCTGTAACGCTCGGCGACGAGTTGAACGATCTGAGCGCCGGTCAACGTTTCACCATCGACCTCTTCTGTGTAGGAACGCAAGTAGCCGTTCGTGCGTGACACGAAATCGGCCACGTTGAACCCGATGGTGCTCGGCCCGTACACGACTTCGCCATCGGGCGCGATCTTCATGGCCGGGCCAAGCTGCTCGACGCCGGCCAGAGGCACGTTGAGAACCTGGCCGACGGCGATGCTCGCGACATCGGTCAGGCCGTTCGCCCGGGCGATGACCTCGGGCGTCGTGCCATACTCCAACGCGATGCCGCCGAGTGTGTCGCCCGGCCGCACGACGTATGGCTCGGTGGAAGCTGGGGGAGCAGGTTGGGTCGGATCGGGCGACGGCGAAACGAAATCGACCGACATCGGCGGAGCACTGACGACGTTGGGTGTATTCGGCGCATCGGTGGCCGGTAACGGATCGACTTCGACCGGGCGGGAACAGGCAGTAAAGACGATGAGGAGGCTTACGGTAATCAGGCGTCGCATGAAGTGTCTGAGGGAATTGAGATCAATGGCATAGTAACATGCACGGGCGAGGGAGTCAAAGAAGATGAGAGTGAGGGTGTGGAGTATAGGTTTCAGGATCAATTATCGCCACGCGCTGAAGAGAGTCGCGCGAGAACGAAAGCGGCAAACAGCGTGCAGGCGAAGATGCCGAGAGTCAACAGGAGCGCGTCGGAGCTGGCGGGAGTTAGAGTTAGAGTCGGAGTTGGAGTTAGCGCCGGCGTGGGAGTCGGCTGTGATGTGGCGGTTCTCGTAGGCGATGAAGTTGGCGAGGGGGCCGAGGTTGCAGTGCGAGTGGCCGTTGGTGGAGTGGTTGGTTGGACGGTTGGCTGGATAGTGGGTTGGTTAGATGGTTGGCTAGTTGGTTGGTTAGATGGTTGGTTGGATGGTTGGTTAGTTGATTGAGGGATCGATGCGACGGGTGCACCCTCGACGAGCAGACGTGGTGAGCCTCCGGTGACGCAAAACGGTTGTGTGCAGCCGGGCAGATCGATGGTGTAGACGCCATCGCGCGCCGCGATTGTCCGTCTGCCGCCGAAGGCGTCCGCGAGGACAGCCTGCGCCGAGTGCGCGGGAACTTGCACTTGAACCGGCGAGGCCGAGCGTGTCCACAACACCGTCGTCGTCGCTTCGCCGCGTTGAATGGTGACTTGCGCGTACAAGTCGTCACGATGATCGAGCGTCGCGCCGGTGAAACCGGACAGATAACTCGCCGCGACCTGAAAGGCGGTGAAGGCAGGTCGACGCGAACCGTCATCGCGCACCAGGCCGAACGGCTCGGGGTTCGCGGCGCGATCGTCCGGTGTGTCGATCATCTTGTACACCGCGATGCGGCTCGCGCCGCCGGCCAGGGCCATCGCAAACGCAACAGGCATATAAGCCGCCTGGTCGTCGAGCGAGATTTGAAACGTGGGGTTGCTTACCGGCCAGGCCGGATCGGATGACGGCGCGGCGTTGGTCTCGGTCAGCCAAATCGGTTTGTCGAAGCCACGTGCGAGCATCTGGCCGTGATGCCAGGCGATCAAGTCGTAGAGGTTATCGGGATCGAAATAGAGATTGGCCGAAGCGACGTCGAAGTAGTCATTGTGCGCGGCGGCTTGCGGATCGCGCTGAATCTCGTCCATTAACAATGAGAAGAACGGCGTGCGACCGTAGTTCGTATCCCAGAAGTAGGTGAACGCGCTGAGATGAATCACCCCGTTCGGATTGGCGGCCTTGGCCGTGTTGTACGCGACGCGCTGCAATTGAAAGAATTCGGCGACTGTGCCGCCCCACGTGCGACCGGGATAGGCCGGGTTCCAAATGTCCGGCTCGTTCCAGATGATCCAGTGATCGATGCGACCGGCGTAGCGGGCGACGATCTGGCGAATGAAGGTGGCCCACACATTGCCCGGATCGCTTTCGGGCAGATACAGTCCGCGCGGCACGCCCGGCACGGCGCTGTCGTTGAGCGCCCAGTACGGCGTATTGACGATCATGCCGACGACTTCGCGCCCGGCGGCGATCTCGGCGGCGAGCACATCACCGCTGAAGAAGGCATCGTTCCATTCGCCGTCATTGTTGGGTTGCAGATCGGCCCACGGGAATCGGACGCGCGTCCAGCCCGCGCCGATGGCGGAAGCAGAAGCGGGATCGGCATAGGTCTCGACGACGCCGAAACGCCGATCTGGATTGTCGAGTGGCGATTGTGGAGTGCGGATTGAGGACGGGTTGAAGGCCAGCGCGACAGATAACAGCGTCAGCGCCAGAACCGATCGGATGAACATATTACGCAATCTCCGCAAGAACGCGACGCACTGCACGTGCAGGTGCGTCGCGTCGAGGGAGATTGTAACACATTACGTCCGGCCGAAGAACAATAACGGCTTATCCGGCCAGCGACTGGGCCACCTGAAAGTGATTGCCCTCCGGATCGTGGACATCGGCATAAGCGACCATGCCGGGAATCGTCACCGGATCGTCGCACTTGACGCCCCTCTTGCGCAGTTCGGCGACGGCCTTGTGCGCATCGTCGACGCTGAACACAGGCGTCGCGCCGCCTTCGCGCGGCGGCGGCGAAGGCTCTCGCCACAAATTGATGGCGAGCGTGGTCTTGCCGGCCTCGCCGAATTCGCACCAGCCGACCTCTTTGCCGGTATCGAGCGCGATCGGCAAGCCAAGCGTCTCGCCGTAGAACTTCTTGGCTCGCTCCCAATCGGTAACGTTAAACGACACGACGCTGAGACCTTTGAGCACTGACATGTTGTTCCTCCTTGACCGGTGATGCATCCCTCTTGGCTTCAGTCAATGATAACGAGATTCACAGGCTGTGTCATCCCCCACTGTTGGGGATTTTGATTCACGCGAACCAGCCAGGCTTTCCCGGCCGGCAGGTTTCACACAACACCTCCGAGGCGTTCGGACAGTTCGAGTCGGATTCGAGATACAGCGCATAGGTTTTCATGTCAGGAACTCCTTCACCGCCAAGTCAGAAAGAGAGCCAATATGGGTCGGGTGACCGGCGCTTCACCCCCTTCGCTCCGCTTTGGGGGCCTACAGAGTGCCGGTCACCTGATTGCCACCTGTTCTGGACATGCGCGAAGGTTTTTACTTTGCGTGCTTAGCGTCTTTGCGGTTCAAGCTTTTCGATTCAATCTGACTATACACTTCGGCCGTCTGGTGCGCAGCAATGTCCCAGCGGAACCGGGCCGCCTGTTTCAGACCCTTCTCGCGCATCGATGCGCGCAGCGATTCATCCGTCAGCACTCGATTCAGCGCCTGAACCCACGCCGACGGATCGTCCGGCGGAGCATACAACGCCGCATCGCCGCCGACTTCGGGCAGGCTCGACGTGTCGGAGGCAATCACCGGCGTGCCGCACGCCATCGCTTCGAGAACGGGCAGGCCGAAGCCTTCGTACTTCGACGGCATGACGAGAACCGTCGCGGCGGAGATCAGCGCGGGCAGGTCGTCATCGGGGATGAAGCCGGTGAAGTGAACACGACGTTGCAGGCCCAACTCGTTCAGCCGGGCAAAGATGGGTTCGTACAGCCAGCCTTTTGTTCCGGCAATGATCAGTGAACAGTGAGCAGTGGTCAGTGAATCAGTGATCAGTGGATCAGTATTCAGTGAAGAGAGTGCCTCGAATAGGAGAGGAAGATTTTTGCGAGGCTCGATGGTGCCGAGGTGCAGGATGAAGCGATCGGGCAGGTGGTACTTTCGGCGGACGGCGGCGAGCGAATCCAGATTGGAAATGGGCCGAAAGCGCACATCGACGCCTTCATAGATCACTCGAATCTTGTCGGGCGGCACGTTGTAGATGCGCACGGCGTCACGCTTGGTGCATTCGGACACCGTGATGACGGCATCGGCCGCGCGCAGAAAGCGCGGAATCATCGTCCGCAGGTAAGCGATATTCAGCGGCTTGTGCGAGCCGGGATCGAAGTGGAAGATGAGATCGTGCAGCGTGAAGACGGTTCGCACACAGCGCAGGTGCGGCAGCAGGTGCTCGGTGGCATGGAAGACATCGACGCCGGGAAACAGGCCATCCATCCCGAAGCCGAGGAAGTAGGCCAGCGCGGTACGCAGTCGCCACGGGCGGACACCGAGCGAGGTCGTAAGCCGGGGCAGCCGGTCGATCGGCGGAAGGAGGTGCGCTTCGCCGCGCTGGTGATAGAAGGCTACATACTCGTGCGCGCCCTGATCGACCAGCGCGCGGATCAGCTCGTGCGCATAGCGCCCCAGCCCAGCGCGGCGATGCACGGCGGCGGACACGTCAAGGCAGACACGCATGCGGGTGTCCGTCAGAACTGGAATCGATCACGATAGGGCACGATCTTGCGCCGGTAGTCGGATACGAAGGTGAGGAGTTTGTCTTCCAACTGCTTCCACTCGTCGCGATGCAAGATTGAAGCCAGCGTGCCCCGATCACGTGCGACGAAGCTCAACAAGCGAGCCGGGTAATCGCCATAGACGGTGTGCCAGGCATCGACGAGCACCAGGCCGAGCTGCTGCGCGGAGGGCAAGAACTCGCCGACCACATATTGATAATACGTTTGTCGATCGTCGCCGAAGATGTCGTACGTGATCAACAGCTTGACGCGCTTATCCATGTGAGACCGTTCACCAGACGCTCGCGGCGGGAGAAAACAGGCGTCCAATCTTTCAGTTGCGGCGGAGCCGCGCTATATCCAGATGCCGGGAATTGACGTGCTACACTTGGGGCAGCGACCTGATCCGGTCAACACGTCTTTCAGAATGCGATACCCCCAGCGTTGGATCAGCAGCTCGTGGCAATTGGGGCAGTAGGTGTTCTCGTACGGCCCGACGTGCCCCGGCAGGTTGCCGGCATAGACGTACCGCAATCCGGCCTCCTGGCCGATCTCCGCCGCGCGGATCAGCGTCTTCACGTCTGTGTTGTCCGGGTCGGTCATCTTGTAATCTTTGTGGAAGGCCGTGACATGCCACGGGATGTCCGGCGAGAGGGAGGCTATGAAGCGCGCCGCGTCCCACAGCTCCTCGTTGCTATCGTTGAAACCGGGGATCACCAGCGTGACGATCTCCAGCCAGAAGCCGCGCTCGTGCACCATCTTGACCCCGTTCAGCACACGGTTCAGTTCTGCGCCGAGCTTGCGGTAGTTCTTATCATTCATCGACTTGAGGTCGATCTTGTAGCCGACGACGTAAGGCCGGATGTAGTCGAGCACTTCCGGCGTGGCATTGCCGTTGGAGATATACACGCAGCGGAAACCGGCGTCCGTGGCTGCCTTGAAGACCGCGACCGCCCACTCGCTGGTGATCAGCGGCTCGTTGTACGACGATCCGAACAGCTTCGCGCCGTACCGCCTGCCGACCTTCACCAGCTCGTCCGGCGTCACCTGCTGCGGCGCCACACCGGCATTCGGATCGCGGAGCGCCTGCGAGGTCAACCAGTTCTGGCAGTTGGACACGAGGAAGAACCCAGCCAGATAATTGTGTTCTTCCTCGATTTCCATGTTGTACACATCGCCATCGTACTCGACAGAGCGAATCTGCCGAACCGGCACAAGATAATAGTCTTCCGTCTCGATCACCTTACGTCGGATCGAGGCATTAGGATACCAGACCACCACATACTGATGCGAGGCTCGCTCGACTCGGCGGCCCTGAACAACGCCTTGCTCAGGCATCAGCGTGTCATAGACTGACGGCAAATAACCTAGCTTGAGTACAAGCCAGGCAATACCGTATGCCAGCGAGCGAGAGACCGTGGTGATGCTCGCCTTCCCATTCGTGTAGCGGTGGCCGTCTCCCTGAACATACGCGTCGAGAAATGCCTGCACGATCGATCGAGGCGCATGGAAGAGCATCTGGGGAACGTGCTTCCCACTCGATCGCCCGCCGGCCAACGCTTTGAACAACAACGCTGCCGATGCTTTGTCGGCGGATACAGCCAACGTCGTGGTCCGTACGACGCGCGACGCTTCAACGCCCAGGCATCGGTTCAGCAATGCGCGAACATCCTCAACCAAATCGGGTTCGGCATGTGAGAAGCTGAAGTTAAGCGTGTGGCTGTTCGGGCGATTCTTGCTCGAGACGACAGACCCTTCTGCGCAATAGTAACCCAGCAGCCGGGCCATGTCGGCATCGAGCGGAATGGCGAGCGGTATACCCGGTCGATGTTCATTGGGGAAGCGTAGAGAGCCATCTTCAATCAGAGGCCCGCTGGTTCGAACGTCCTGCGCGCGCCCGCGCGCGATCTTGCCGCGCACATGTCGAATATACGAGGCGCTCTTCCCTAATGACGCCCCAATCTGGCGCGACGATTCGCCCCGGGCCGTTGCCTCGGCTATGGCTTGACGCTCCTCGGCCGATAAATTCCACGGAACCCGATAGGTGACTTGATAACCGCTTAACTCTTTCGCTGCATCCACAACCTGTGGGGACGAGAATTCATAGCGGCGTGGAATAGCCAGGTAGTGCTTGTCCGTCAAGTGACGCGCTTCGATGCGCTCCGGCGCGCGATCGACGGAATCCGTCGCATAGACGCGATGGTCGGGCGTGCATCTCAATTCGGGCAGGTAGTACGGTCGAATGACAACCAGCGGCCCGCGATAGGGATGCTTGAAAATAGCCCGCACCTTCCGCAGTGTGCCCGATGCGGCTACCGCGCGTAGATTGATCGGATAGGCTATCTCGGCATCGCCGGTTCGATCTACTTGCCGCGCCGAGTCAAACGCGTCGGCCAGGGCTATCGGGCCGCGATCGGTCACGACGACGGTATCACCGGTGAAGCAATAGGAACAATGCAGATCGCATCCCAGCATCCCGAACGTCAAGGTTTCCGACCCGGGCAGGACGTGAAAGAACGGCTTCTTCTCGGTCGGATCGACCTGGAGCGCGCCGACGTAGCCGTGCGGCACGTACAACGTCCCGCCCCGGTTGAAGCGGACGTGGCAGATACCCTCGCGGCCTTCTCTGATCAGGCAGCGATGCCCGCAGGCGTAACAACGCACTGCGTCGTTGTCGAGTTTTTCGTACAGTTCGCCTTCGACGGTGAGACTATCGAGGATTTCAGCGAGTGCAATCGTTTGGGTTGCCATGGCCCACCTCCGGCTCCCATTCCTGCTTTGATTATATCACCCCTTCGAGAAGGAAACGGGGCCTGGTGCAGGCCCCGTCTCCGCGCAGAATTCGGTGGTTTCCCTCCCCAGTGTTAGTGGGCCGATCGAACCTGTTTTCACCGCCGAGAGCGCAGAGAACGCCGAGCAGTTTTTGAAACTCTGCGGCCTCGGCGCGCTCCGCGGTGAGACCAACACTGTGGAAGGAGACTACCCAGAATTCATGGCAGCAGGAGCACGCGTGATTGAGGGGGAATCGTCGGCCAGGCCCGATTGTGAATCCTTGCGCCGGACGCGCAGCACGGCGATCTTCGTCGAGTGATTGAACGGTGCGGGATCGACCGGCGGCGATCCGACGCGCGTGTGCGGAGCGCCGGTGAAGTCGGGCGGGACGGGAATCAACTCGTCAATCGACAGGTAGCCGTCGGCGCACAGCGCGTCGAGCGTGCGGAGGTAATCGGCCCCGCTGGCGAACAGTGCGTTGTTGATCGCCACCAGGTAGCCGCCATCCTCGACGAGCGGCCGCACCTTGTTGAGGATGCGTTCGCTCTGGTGGATCATGTCGATGCGCCCTTTACTCGTCTCCGCGAAGAACGGCGGATCGACGAGCACGCAGTCGAACCGTTCGCCCGTGCGCCGGAGGCGACTGGCCAGCGTGAAGAAATCGCCGGCCTGAAAGTCGGCCTTGTCGATCAGGAAGCCGTTGAGTGTGTACGAAGTCTTGGCGACGTTGAGGAAGGCGCGATTGCGATCGAGATGCACGACGCGCCGCGCCCCGCCCGCTTTGGCGGCGACGCCGAGGCTGCCCGTGTAGGCGAAGGTATTCAGCACCGTCTTCCCGGCCAGGTGCTCCTGCGCCCAGCGGCGCACGTTGCGCGTGTCCAGGTAAAAACCGGCATCACGCTGCATGAGCAGGTCGATGGCATACCACACGCTGCCTTGCGGGTCCCGCACGCGCCGGTCGGGCCGATCGCCCCACAGCAACACGCCGTGCCGGTCGGCGAGTCGCGCCGCATGGCGCGTCTTGAGAACGATCGCGCGCAGCCAGGGCAACTCGGATCGGAGGTACGCCTGCACGGCAGGCAGCAGCGGCCCGGCACGTGGAGGCGGATCGGCGTAATTGTGCAGGACGATCGTGCGGGCGTAAAGATCGACGACCAGATCGGGGCAACCCTCGGTGAAGCCGTTGAACAGGCGGAAGGCCGCCTCGTGTCGCGCGTCAAACACATCGGCGCGAGCGGCGACCGCTGCTGATAGCAGAGGAACGATGGACTCGGCAATCACAAAAGGAAGAGGACAATGCCCTGATAGCCATCCGGTAAAGGCAAGCCCAGTCCGTCGCGATAGAAACGCACCGAGCGATCCAGATCAGAAACACCCAGCGTGATGATGCTGATACGCGGTTCCATTTGGGCGAGCCTCATTTGGTCACGAGCGTATCGAATAGTGTCCGCGTCATGGCAGCGATTTCGGCGACGGTGCGATCAAATGCTTCCCGATTCGCCTGCGACGGGGCGCGATAGCCGCTCACCTTGCGGACGAATTGGAGCGCCGCCCCGTGGAGTTCTTCGTCGGTCGGCGGCCGATCGGGTCGGCGAAGTGTTTTGATGCTTCGGCACATAGTCGATTCCCCTTATCAGAAGAAGGCAACACGTCCATAGTGTTCAGAGGCGCGCTGCTCTTAAGCGACCGGCTCTATGCCTCTGCTCGAAGCCCGCGTCTCGCGGGCGTCCACTCCGCGAACAGCGCGCGGAGCGCAACCCCCGCGTGCTTTGCACGCGAGGGCAGGTCAGCCGCGAGGACGCGGTGGACCGAGCACCGTATTTTGAGGTTTTCAGACAGCCCCTTAAGCGACTGGCTCTATGCATCGGTGAACTTGCGGATCAACTCTGAGACCCGCGTCAAATGGTAATCATCGTGTTCGGCGATGAAGTAGGCCAGGTCGAGCACGCGCACGTCTTTCTCCAGGCGTGGGTGGATCGCCGTTCGCGCGACGAAGGTTTCGTCGTATGCTTCCAGCCGCCGAACAAACTCCTCGCGCGCTGTGCGAAACGCCTCCAGAATGTTCTCGATCGGCGTGGAATTGTGATCGGCCTCGACCGTCTTCCGATTCTGCATGTCGGCCGGTCGCAGCGCCTTCGCGCCACTTTCGAAATCGTCCAGCCGGCCCATGCCCAGCGCTTCGAGGTCGAGCAAATGACCGACGTGTTCCTGGATCGACCAGTCGCGGCCATCCCGCCGGGTCAGGATGTCACGCGGCAGCGCGCGGGCGCGATCGGCGGCGCGGGCCGGCGCACCTCGCAGGCGCTCGACGACGAAAGGAAACATACCGAGGGAAAGATGATCGAACGAGAACTCGCGCGCCAGCCAGTCGAGACGTGTGACCATGGGATACTCCACCGATGACAGCGATCGAACCGGCTATACGCCGGGCCGCGCCGACTCCTGTGCAGCAATGATCCTGTCCACGAGCCGATCAAGCTGCACATCGACCACCCGCCGCGCCGGGTCGGCATCGTACCAGGCCAGAATTTCCTCAGCGCCCTGCGCGAAGGGAATCGTCGCCGCAAAATCCGGCACGATGCGCTTGATCTTCGTATTGTCGAAAATCATGCTATGCGTTTTGTCGCCCAGCAGGCCCGCGCCCCACTCCGGGTCGAAAGCGGCGATCAGGTCGGACGGGACGTGGACGATGCGCGCTTCGCCGTTCGCCGCGCGGGCGAGTATCTCGGCGATCTGGTTCCACGTCAACAACTCGTCGGACGTGATGTGAAACACCTCGCCGATGGCGTGCGGGTTGCCCAGCAGGCCAACGAAGCCTTTCGCAAAGTCGCGATGATGGGTCATCACCCACAGCGAAGTGCCGTCGCCGTGCACCACGATGGGCTTGCCCTTGCGCATCCGGTCGATCACCGTGTAGCCGCCGTGCATGGGCAGTAGCGTCCGGTCGTACGTGTGGGATGGGCGGACGATGGTGATCGGGAAACGCTGCTCGCGATAGGCGCGCACCAGGCGCTCCTCGCACGCGATCTTGGCGCGCGAATAAGCCCAGAAAGGGTTGTCGAGCGGCGTCGACTCGGTCACCGGCAACTGCACGGGCGGCGTCTGGTACGCGGACGCCGAGCTGATGAAGATGTACTGACCCGTCCGCCCCAGGAATACCTCAAGGTTCGCCTCCACGTGCTCGGGCGTAAAAGCGATCCAGTTCACGACGGCGTCGAAGCGCATGTCGCCCAGCGCCTTCTTCGTCGACGCTACATCGCGAATGTCGGCGTGCAGCACGCGAGCGCCCTCCGGCGCTGGTCGGGTGGTCCTGCCGCGATTCAACAGATACAAATCCATGCCGCGCTCGACGGCGAGCGCCGAACACGCCGAGCTGATGATGCCCGTTCCGCCGATGAATAGAACCTTCACAGGTTGCCTCCATGTGTTGATGAAAGGATTATGGCCCGGTCAGCGGGCCACTGTACTAAAGAAACTCGATTCGTCCGGTTATTTCTTCCTGAGTCAGCACCTCGTAAATCAGGATCAGGCTCCGAATCATCTCGCCGAGTGAACGCACTGCCTTGTGACAGTAGGCGATGCCCGGATGGTCATGTGCGCGGCTGGCG